>JAWOHE010000063.1:0-29652 GCA_046485285.1 bacterium | reverse complement strand
CGTCCAACCGAGCCGCCGCGCCAGCCGCGCCACCGTCGATATGCAGGGAAGCTCTTCCGGATGGTGCCCCAACCGCGCCAGCCGCGCCCGCAGCTTCTTCGGCCCCCAGCCCGGATGCTCATCGTGGATGCCCACCAACGAAACCACCACCGCTCCGGACAGCTGCAGCGGATTCCCCCGCGGCCGGCGGGTGCGACTCACCAGCCCGCTCAGGCCGTGCTCCTCGTACCGACGCCGCCACTTGTAGCCGGTCTTCCGGCTGATGCCGAACTCGCTGCAGACCCGCTTCATACACGCGTCGGACTCTCTCGCCACCATCACAAACTCGGCGCGAAGACGCTGGAACCGGTTCTCGATCCAGGACATGGTCATACCTCTCTTTCATCAAACAGTGTAACCCATGTCCTGATAATAAAGTGTTACCAATGTACTGAACTCGGACCGCGGCTCGAAGCGCTCCGGGCCGTCTGCCGGAGCCTCACCCCGCCGGCACCGCCCTGCTGACCGCCGCGGGCCTGCGGGCCGGGACCCTGCCGCTCGCGCTATATCAGCTTGACACGGGGACAGGGGGGGGCATAATGATTACGACCTTCCCCGGGTTCACATCCGAGCAGAAGCCCTTTTCAAGGGCCCGGCAAGTCCGGGCCGACGGAAGCGGCACTGAGGATGGCGGGCCGCTTCCCGAGCAAGAGATGCCCATCCGACACCGCGCGAGCGCGGTGCAAGGCAGACTGAACAAGGAGGCCAAGATGCAGAAAGCGGTAACACTGTTACTGCTGCTGGTGGTCGCGGCGGCGTTTGCCGTACCGACCCCTCCGGAGGTTGACCCGGAGACCGGCCTGCTCATCGAGACCGAGCCGGTACTCCAGCCGGCCGACAAGCAGGCCCCGCCGGTCGACCCGGTGTATGCCGAGTGGCTCCAGCACAACTCGGGCGAGCCCTGGTCCGAGCTCGACGCCCAGTGGGACCCGAAGGTCCGGCTGACCTACAACTCGGTGTACGACTACAACAACTCGGTCGCGAACTACGGAAAGCAGGTCGCGGTCGACCCGAGCGGCCGGATCCACGTGGTCTGGCAGAGCTCACAGAGCCCGGGCACCCGCAACCCCCAGATCTACTACAAGCGCTGGTACCCGGTCGGCGGCTGGACCACCGACACCTGTATCAGCGCGGACCTCGCCTCGTCGGGCACCGGGTCGAACCCGACCATCGCCTGCGACTCGTTGGGCAATATCCACGTCGTCTGGCAGTACTACCAGAACACCGTCTCGCCCTACAACTACGAGATTCGCTACAAGGGCTGCACCCCGACGACTGCGGGCAACGGCGGCTGGGGCGCGACCTCAGCCCGGATCTCGACGCTCCCCAGCGTCACCCACTACCAGTACTACCCGGTCATCGCGGCCACGCCCAACAACAACCTGCACGTGGTCTGGTATCACTACTACTCGACGATGGGCTACGTCCTCCGCTACGCGGAGCGCATCGGCACGACCTGGCAGACCGCGGTGGCGGTTGACTCGGGCCCGACCACCTACTGGTACATGTTCAACCCGTCGATTGCCGGCGGGCGGGACAACAACATCCACGTCGTCTGCTACGGCCGGCTGGCCTCGGTCAGCTCGTACTACTACATAATGTACAAGGGCCGGTTCAGCGGCACCTGGCAGTCGAGCTGGACGAACGTCTCCCAGGCCTCCGGCTCCTACTACCAGTACACGCCCTGCATCGCGACCAACCCGACGACCAACCGGGCCCACATCGCCTGGCGCGGCTACGGTGCGAGCTACTACTACCGGATCATCCACAAGGAACGCCTCGGCACCGGCACGAGCGACACCTTCCAGCTCGTCGGCGACACGATCTCGGGCATCATCACCCAGTACCAGTACGGCAACCCGAGCCTCATCTTCACGCCCAACGGGATGGGCCATTGCACCTGGTACGGGTACAGCCCGCTGTCGACGTCCTACTACCAGGTCCGCTACGTCGACCGGTCCGCGGCCGGGGCCTGGGGCACCGCGGTGGACCTGACCTCGGGCAGCTACTACAACTACTACCCGAGCATCAGCAACGGCGGCAACAGCTCGAGCCCGAACGATGTCTACATCGTCTGGACCGACCCGTCCTACTACCTGTACGAAATCTCACTGCTCCGCGGCGCCCCGCCGCCGCCGAACGACGTCGGCGTCTCGAAGATCGTCGTGCCGAGCGGGCTCTACGGGCTGGAGGACATCGACCCCTCGGTCTGGGTGAAGAACTACGGCACCGCGAGCCAGAACAACTTCGGGGTCAAGCTCGACATCGGGGCGAGCTACACGAGCACGGTCACGGTCACGACCGCGCTCGGGCCCGGCGACTCGGCCAACGTCACCGGCTTCCTGACCTGGACCCCGAGCGCGACCGGCTCCTACGCGGTCAAGTGCTCGACCCGGCTGACCGGCGACGCCAACAACGCCAACGACGCGAAGACCACGACCGCGATTGTCGCCGACTGGGTCCAGGACTTCGAGGACAACAACGGCAACTACCGCAGTTATGGCGGCTGGTCGTGGGGCGAGCCGGGCAGCAACCGGCCGGCCCCGCCCTCGGGCATCAACTGCTGGGGCGACGTGCTGACCGGCTACTACGGCGCCAGCGCGCGCGACTCGCTGATTTCGCCGATGCTCCTCGCGACCCAGGACACGCCGTCGATAATGTTCATGCACTGGCTCTACTGCGAGAGCTACTGGGACGGCGGCGGCGTCTACTACTCGACCAACGACGGCTCGAGCTGGACCCTGATGTACCCGGACACGACCGGCGGCCGCAGGCCCTACTACGGCACGCTGTCGACCGGTCACATCGGCTGGTCGGGCAGCTTCCCCTGGGAGCTCGCCAAGTTCAACGTCCCGGTCAGCGACGGCGACGAGTTCTGGATCATGTGGCTGTTCACCTCCGACGCCTCGGTGCAGTACGACGGCGGCTGGCTGGTTGACGACGCCGCCGGGCTCGGCTGCCGCAACATCATCGACGTCGCGACGACGGGCATCCTCGAGCCGACCGGCACCATCAACTTCGGCACGGTCGTCACGCCGCAGGCGGTGGTCTGGAACTACAGCAACAGCGAAGAGACCTTCCCGGTCGTCTTCAACATCGACGACTTCTACTCCGACACGGTCGATGTCGTCCTGCCCGCCGGCGGCTGCGACACGCTGGCATTCGCGACCTGGACCGCCGACCTCATCGGCGACCACGCGACGACCTGCATGACCCTGCTCTCGACCGACGAGAACCCGGCCAACGACACGGTGACCGGCAGCTTCTTCGTCTACCTCGTCGACGTCGGTCCGACCGAGATCATCGCGCCGGCCGGCAACGTCCCGCAGGGCACGGTCGTCAGCCCGCGCGTCCGCGTCCGCAACTACGGCTCGCAGGCGGCGACCTTCACCGTCGCGCTCCGCATCGGTGACAGCTACCGCAACCTGCGGCTGGTGACCGACCTCGCCGCCGACACCGAAGCCGAGGTCGGCGGGTTCACGAACTGGACCGCGACCAGCACCGGCACCTTCGCCGCCCGCTGCACGACCTACCTGAGCGGCGATATGCGGCCGGAGAACGACGACGTCTACCAGACCTTCAACGTCTGCTACCTCGACGCCGAGGCGGTGGCCATCCGGGCGCCGGCCGGCGCGGTCTTCATCGACGAAGAGGTCTTCCCGGCCTTCACCGTCCGCAACAACAGCTCGATGGCGGTGACCTTCGACGTCAACTTCCAGATCGACGACGGAAGTGACGCGCTGGTCTACGACGAGACGATGACCGTGACGGTCGACCCGGGCGTCGAGCTCGAGGACCAGTTCGCGGTCGGCTGGATGGCAACCCCGGCGGGCGGCTACACGACCCGCCTGGCGGTCGCGCTCACCGGCGACGCCAACTCCAGCAACGACGTCCTCGTCGGCGCGTTCACGGTCTCCCCGCGCTACACCGAGGGCTGGGTCGAGATGGCCCGGACGCTGGGCCCGGTCAAGGACGGCGGCTGGCTGACCCGCAACGAAGCCGACGGCCTCATCTACGCCGGTCGCGGCTACAAGTCGCTCGACTTCTACTCCTACGACGCCCTCACCAACACCTGGGTCGCCCTGCCCGCGATCCCGGCCGGCGCCAAGCCCGCCAGCAAGGGCGCCAACGGTATCGTCGCCGGCGACTTCGTCTACTTCGTCAAGGGCTACAACACCTTCGAGTTCTACCGCTACGACCTCGTGGGCGGAAGCGGCTGGACCCAGCTGCCGGACGTGCCGCTCGGCACCTCGGGCAAGAAGGTCAAGGCCTGCGACCTCGCCTACGTCCCGGGCGGCGACAGCCTCCCCAACTACGTCTACATGATCAAGGGCAACAAGTCCGACTTCATGCGCTTCAACACCGAGACGCTCGCCTGGGAGATGCTCCCTGACGCGCCGCCCGGGATGAAGCCGAAGTGGGACAAGGGCTCGTTCCTGGCCTACGACGGCGAGAACACCATCTACGCCCACAAGGCGAAGTACATGGAGATGTGGCCGTTCGACCTCGCGACCTCGACCTGGGGCGCGACCGCACTGCCGGGCATGCCGCTCGTGGGCAAGACCGGCAAGTCCAAGAAGGCCAAGGACGGCAGCAACGCCGCGTTCTACAACAGCACCATCCACGCGCTCAAGGGTGGCAACACCTGCGAGTTCTGGAAGTTCGAAGTCGCGGCGGGCGTCTGGACCGAGCACGACACGATGCCGCAGGTCGGCTCCACCGGCAAGAAGAAGCGGGTGAAGTTCGGCGGCGACGTGGTCAGCTCGGGTGACGGCGCGTTCTTCGCCTTCAAGGCCAACAAGACGATGGAGTTCTGGCGCTACTTCCCGCCGATCCTGCCGGCGGCCCCGCAGCCTGCGCGTTCGGGCGTGATGGCGGGCGAGACGCCTGGCCAGCCCTTCGTGAAGGTCGGGCCGAACCCGATCACGGGCGGGATGGCGACCGTGCGCTATGCGCTGCCTTCGGCCGGGCCGGCCTCGGTCCACGTCTTCGACGTGACCGGCCGGACCGTGCTGAGCCGGAGCCTCGTGGCTTCGCGGAGCGGGGCGGTAAGCCTCGACCTGCGGAACCTGAGCGCGGGCATCTACCTGGTCAGGGTGGAGGCCGACGGCTTCACCGGCACGCAGAAGCTGGTCATCCAGCACTAGCCCGGAACGACCGATTGCTGAGGGGCGGCGCAAGCCGCCCCTCGGCTTTCGGGCGGCGGGCGAGGGGAAGCGCCGGGACCGGCCGCCGCCCCTGCCCCCGTCCGCATCCATCCCCGGGTTTCCTCCTCCTGCCTTCGTGTTTGAGTTCCGCTCCTGCCCGCGACCCCGCCCCTCCCCCTTGACTTGCCGGCCTGCCGGCCTACAATCCTGCCCGAATGAAACGCATCCGTCTCGCGTTCGGCGGCGTCAAAGTTGAAGGTGAGCTCGACGATTCGCCGCTCGCCGAGCAGGTCTGGAAACTCCTGCCGCTCGCCTGCCACGGCGAGACCTGGGGCGGGGAAATCTACTTCCCGGTCTCGCTCAAGGCCGCGGCCGGGCAGTTGGTCGAAACGGTCGCGGTCGGCGACATCGCTTACTGGCCGGACGGTCCGGACCTGTGCGTCTTCTTCGGCCCGACACCGAAGAGCACCGGCCCGGCGCCGGTCGTCGCGGAAGCGGTGACGGTCATCGGCCGCTTCGCGGCCGACCCGGACGCCCTGGCGCTGATGGTGCGCGAGCGGGACGGCATCCCGGTGCGCGTCGAGCGGCTGGCCGGGGCCGTGGTCGAGTCCGCTTCGGTTGACACGGGGCAGTAGCTCAGTTGGGAGAGCGCCAGAATCGCACTCTGGAGGCCGCCAGTTCAACTCTGGTCTGCTCCACTCCCGGCCGGCGCGCGTCATCGCGCGCCGGCCCGCTTTCCGCAGTGAGGTCCGGGACGGCCGGCCGCCCTGTGGACGGCCCGGCCAGCGAGAGGAGGGTGCCTTGATTCTCCCCACCCACGTCTTCCTCACCAAGGGCGTCGGCCGCCACCGCGAGAAGCTCGCGAGCTTCGAGGCCGCCCTCCGCGACGCCGGTATCGCGTCCTACAACCTCGTCCGGGTCTCCTCGATCTTCCCGCCCCGCTGCAGGATCGTCTCGCGCAAGCGCGGGCTCGGAATGCTCACCCACGGCCAGATTCTCTTCGTCGTCATCAGCGACAACGCCACCAACGAGCCCCATCGCCTGCTCTCCGCCTCGGTCGGCGTCGCCATTCCCAAGGACCCGGCGATGTTCGGCTACCTGTCCGAGTACCACTCCTTCGGCGAGCGCGAGGAACGGGTCGGCGACTACTCCGAGGACCTCGCCGCCCAGATGCTCGCGACCACGCTCGGGGTCCGGTTCAACCCGGACACGAGTTACGACGAACGCAAGGAAATCTGGAAGATCTCGGGCGACATCTACCGCACCCAGAACGTCACCCAGAGCGCCATCGGCGACAAGCACGGGCTCTGGACCAGCGTTGTCGCGGCCGCGGTCCTCATCGCCGACACGCCCTGCGACCGGGCGCCGGCCGAGTAGCCCGGCCGTCCTGGCCGCACTGCCGCCTTATCCGAACCGCGGGCGCGGCCCGCTGCCGGGCGTGACAGGACCGGTCGATGCGCGGATGGCTGCGCCGGCAGAACGGGAACGGCGGTCGCGCTAGTATCGCCGCGAGACCGACGCTCCGGGGTAGTAGCGGCCGAGGATCCGACGGTAGTCATTCCCGGCCCGGGCTTGCGCGAGCGCGCCCTCCTGGCACATCCCGACGCCGTGGCCCCAGCCCCGGCCTGTGAACTTGACGGTCCGGGCGCCGAGCTCGACCTCGAACTGGGTCGACTTGAGCCCGAGTCCCATCCGGAAATCACTGCCGCCGACCCGGACGCTCCCGCGGTCGGTCGCGAACTCGAGCCGCCGGGCGCGGCCCGACTCGTCCCGCTCGATACGCAGGCTTCGCACCCGGAGCCGGCCGCCCCGGCCCGCGACCGCGGCCAGCCTGCGCTCGAACTCGTCGCGCGTGAAGCTGGCGGTCCACGCGTAGTGCTTGCCGCCCGCGCACCAGGCACGGCCCGGCCGGCCGTCGCGCGTGTCGTGGACCGACGGAATCGCGCCCCCGGCCCCGGGCGCGGTCCGGCCCCCGCAGTTGGCGTGGTAGAGCGCCTCGAGCGGCTCGCCGCCCAGGAGCAGGACCTCACCCCGTGTCTCGCTCAGCGCGCGCCGCGCGAGCTCGACCTCGGCTCCGGCGCCCCGGTATTCCTGGTCGCGCAGGTAGCTGTCGAACAGCGAGTGGCCGAGGCCCCGGCGCCGGCCGAGCCGGGTCAGCGTGAAGCTCCGGGCCGCGACCGCCTGCGCCTTGACCGCCTCGATGGTCTCGTCGTTGATCGGCCCGATTTCCGCGGGGACCACGCCGGCGAGGTAATCCTCGAGCCCGAGCTCGTTGACGAGCGCGATCCCGCCCGCGCTGTCGCGGAAGGCCAGCATCCGGCCCCGGTAGCGGCGCGTGCCGACACTCCACAGCCCTTCCTCGACCGGCCGGCAGTAGAGCGTCTCGCCGGTTCTCTGCCAGGGCCGCGCGCCGACCTCGACCGTGATGCCGCGGTCGGGCCGAAGCGTCAGCCGGGTTCCGGCCTCGAGCCGTCGCGAGTCGCGGCCGCAGGATAGCGTGACGGCCCGGTTACAGGTCAGCGCCACGGGCGAGCCGGGCTCGGTCAGCCGAACCCGGACCTCGGGTTCGCCGCCCGCCACCGGCGGGGCCGGGCGGCGGGCCGCTGCCCTGAGCGGTCGGCTGACCCGGGGGCTCCTCGCCACCGCCGGGCTGTAGCAGCAACAGGCCAGCCCGGACAGCAACAGCGCCGCCACGCTTCGGGCCAGGGGCCGGCGGCAGGTCCCCGCGCGCGATGCACTGCTCATCCTGTCCAATCTACCCGGCCCGGGTCGAAGGTCAACCGGCCGGAACTCAGCCGGCAGGCAGGAGAGCTTTCACTCGCCGCGACTCCTGGCCCGGATGCCGGCCTGCGCGGCCCGCGCTTCACCCGGCCCGCTTTACACCACGGTACGGACGGCTAGAATAGCCCTGATGCAGTACCGCCAGGCACGGGTCGCCGACGCCATCCGCGAGGTCGTCGCCCGGGTCGTCGTCGAGGAACTCGGCGACCCGGACATCGGCTTCGTCACGATTACCCGGTGCAGCCTGACCCGGGACCTGAAGATCGCCACCGTCTTCTTCTCGGTGCTCGGCGACGAAGCCCGGCGGCGCCGGACCCTGGCCGGGCTCGAGCGCGCGGCCGGCTTCGTGCGCCGCCGACTCGCCCAGGCCCTCGAGCTGCGTCGCACACCCGAGTTGCGCTTCCGGTTCGACGAGCTGCAGGAGCACGAGTACCGCGTCGGCGAACTGCTCAGCGACGTGACGCCCGCCCCGCCCCCGGTAACGGAGATGGAACCGCCTGACAAGGAGCAGGACCCGGACTGAAGCCGGCCCGGCAATGTCACCGTCCCCGTCCACCCCGGTTGCCGAACAGTTGCGCGGGATTCTCAACGTCAACAAGCCGTCCGGGATCTCGTCGTTCGACGTCATCCGCCGGGTCAAGAGCCTGCTCCGGCCCGGCCGCCCCGCGCTCGGCCACGCCGGTACGCTCGACCCCATCGCCTCGGGCATCCTGCTGGTGCTGGTCGGCCCGGCGACCCGGGTCAGCCGGTTCCTGCTCGAATCGCCCAAGGAGTACGAGGCCGAACTGCTCTTCGGCCAACGCACCGACACCGACGATATCACCGGCAAGGTTGTCGAGGAACAGCCGGTGCCGTCCTTCGACGCGACCGGGCTGACGGCCGTCCTTCGGCAGTTCACCGGCATCATCGAGCAGGTCCCGCCCGAGTATTCGGCGCTCAAACAGAACGGCGTTCGCGCCTACCAGCTCGCCCGGGCCGGCAAGCCGGTGAAGCCGAAACCCCGATCGGTCACCGTCCATCGACTCGGACTGCTCGACTGGTGTCCGCCCCGCGCCCGCATCCGGGCCCTGGTTTCCTCCGGCACCTACATACGCTCGCTCTGCCGCGATATCGGCCGGGCCGCGGCGAGCGCTGCCACCCTCGCCGCACTCGTCCGGACGAAGTCCGGCGGTTTCACCCTCGAGGGCGCGTCGCCGCTTGACACGCTCGACGCCAGAACTATCGCGCGCCGGCTGGTCCCGGTCGAGGAGGCCCTGCCCGGCCTGCCCCGGCTCGAGGTCACCGCACGCGAGGCCGGGGAGCTGCTCGCGGGACGGCCGGTTCACCGGAACCGGGTCCCGAACGCTCGCCACGCTCTGGCCCGCACCGCTGACGGGAGCTTCCTGGCGCTCGTCGCTACCGGCGAGGCATCAATCCGCCCGGTGCGGCTGGTCTTCGTGGAGGGCAAGTGAGCGAAACCGGCGCGATCATCGCCGTCGGCGGCTTCGACGGAGTCCATCTCGGCCACCAGGCGATCCTCGACACCGCCCGGCGGCTGGCCCGCGAACTCAACACAATCCCCGGCGTGCTGACGCTTGACCCGCTTCCTGCCCAGCTCCTCAACCCGGACTTCACCTTCGTGCTGACCCCGCTTGAAGAGAAGATCCAACTGCTCAAGGAGTTGGGTGCGGCGTTCGTCCGGGTCATCCGGTTCGATGAACCGGTGAGTCGGCTCGAACCGGCCGAGTTCGTCGAGCGCGAGGTCCTGGCGCTCGAACCCCGCGCGGTCGTCGTCGGCCACGACCACCGCTTCGGCCACCGGGGCCGCGGCGACGTCGACTTCCTTCGCCGCCAGCTCGAGCCGCGCGGCGTAAGGGTCGAGGTCGTCCCCGAGTTCGTCCTTCGCGACGCGCCGGTGCGGAGCACCCGGATCCGTGAGCGCCTCTTGCTCGGCGACGTCGGCCGCGCCGCCGAACTGCTCGGACGCCACTACCGCGTCGCCGGCCCGGTCGTTACCGGCACCGGCACCGGCCGCCGCCTCGGTTTCCCGACCCTGAACATCGCGGTCCGGGAGAAGGAGAAGCTCGTCCCTGCCGACGGCGTCTATGCCGCCTGGGCCGTGCTGAACGGCCGGCGCCGGCCCGCGGCGCTCAACATCGGTCACCGGCCGACCTTCGGCGGTGAGACACGGACGGTCGAGGCCCACCTGCTTGACGGGAAGGTCACCGCCACGCCCGCGCACCTCGCAGTGTTGTTCGTCGCCCGCCTCCGCCCCGAACGCCGGTTCCCGGACCAGGAAGCTCTTGCCCGCCGGATTGCCGAGGACGCCGCCGCGGCCCGCCGCATCCTCGGCGACGCCGGGCGCGACGCTTGACACGCCGCACGTAGCTGACACTATATCAGGTGCATTGTCATCGTACAGAACCGCCGCAATGACTGGAGGTCGCCGATGAGACTGCTCGTACCCGCTATTGTCGTCGTCCTGTTGCTGCCCACCGGGGCGTCGGCCGCAGACCCGACGCCCGCGCCCGATTCGCTGGTCGCAGTTGCCGAGGCCGATACGGCACTCGACCTCGAACTCAAGATATTTCCGCCCGACGGGGTCCGGATGCCATACCGCTACCAGGTTGACTGGGGCGACGGCGATACCCTCGGATGGACCGACCCGCTACGGTTCAGCTATGAAGTGATGCGGGCTCACCGCTACACCACCTGGGGCGACTTCGCCATCCGCGTCCGCCTGAGCGACTCGCTCGGGATGGTGTCCGAATGGAGCCGGCCGCTCGGGGTCCGGGTTGGGCCCTCGCCGCTCAGGTGGGTGTTTGAGACCTTCGACCCGGTCGTCGCGACCCCGGTGGTCGACGAGAACGGGAATATCTACGTTGGCGACGACTCGGGCTGGTTCTACTCGCTCGACTCGACCGGCATCCTGCGCTGGGGCTTCGAGGCCGGCGCGGCCTTCTTCGCCTCGGCTGCGCTCGACGGGCGCCGGGTGTACGTCGGCTCGCTCGATTCGAACCTCTACTGCCTCGACCGCGACAACGGAAACGTACTCTGGCAGCTCGGCGTCGCCGATGAGGTCTACGTGCCGCCGGCCATCGACGCCCGCGGCAACCTCATCGTCGGCACCGACCGGGGGCGCGTCCTCGCGGTGACACCCGACCGCGTCGTCATCTGGCCCCGACGCCGCATCCTCTGGCAGTTCGACACCGGGCAGGAAATCACCGGCGCGCCGTCGATTGCCGCCGACGGCTCGGTGCTCGTCACCGCCGACTCGCTCTACTGCCTCACTCCACGCGGACGCCGCAACTGGGCCTACGGCGGCGAGGACGGCTACTTCTTCCCGGGTCCGGTACCCGGACCGGACGGTACCGCCTACGTTGGCGACTCCGAAGGCCGGTTTCACGCGGTCGGCCCGGACGGAACGCGGCTCTGGCGGCTCGCCGTGGGCGACGAGGACGAGATCCGAACCGAGGTCGTGGCCGGCCCGGACGGCGCGCTCTGGCTCGGTACCGACGGCTACTACCTCTGCCGACTCGACCCACCGGGCCCGGCCGGTCCGCCGCCCGGTGCCGGGTTTCGGGTGATGTACGAGGCCGACGACATCATCTCCAGCACGCCGGCGGTCAGCGACAAGGGCACGGTCTACTTTCTCGCCGACGACGGCGTCCTCTACGCGCTGCGTGCGGACGGCCGTCTGCTCTGGCGCCAGGAGGTGGCGGCAGGCGATAAGGACACCTACTACACATCTTCGCCGGTCATCGGTCCCGACGGTACGGTCTACGTCGGCTCCTGGGACGGCGGGGTCTACGCGTTCCGCGGCGACGGTCCGCCCGCGTTGAGCTTCTGGCCCCAGTACCGCCGCGATGCCCGGAACTCCGGCCGGCTCGCCCTTCCGTGACTCGCACCGGGAAAAAGGGGTAGCCGTGCATGAGGTCTTCAGTTCGCCCGGAAGGCTGTTCAGCCGCCTGCGCGAGAAACCGGTCTGGCTGCTCCCGCTCGCCCTCGCAGCCGCCGCCAACCTCGCCGCCACCGCGGTATCGCTGAATTACGTTGACTGGTCCGCCCAGCGCGACGTCACCACCGAGCAGCTGCAACAGCGGGGGATGTCCGAGGCGGACATCGAACAGGCGCTCGAACGGATGGAAGCATTCACCGGCAACCCGCTGATGCGCTTCGGAGTGCCCCTCGCCGGCGCGCTCGTCACCCAGCTCGTCGCATTCTTCTTCCTGGCCCTCATCTACAACCTGAGCCTGCCCCTGCTCGGCGTGCCCGGCGGCTACGTCCGGGTGCTGGCGGTCACCGCCCACGCCGGGCTCGTTGCCATTCCCGCCGCGCTGCTCCGCATCCTGCTCATCATCCTCCGCCGCTCGGCCGAGGCAACGACCAGCCTGCTCGCTGCGGTCCCGACCGGTGGCAGGGGATTCCTCCAGGTCGTCCTGAGCCGGGTGGACCCGTTCGTGTTCTGGGGACTCGTGCTCACCGGCCTCGGGCTCAAGATCGTCTTCGACGTGCGGGGCTCGAAGAGCTACTGGCTGGTCGGCTCGCTCTGGCTTGTCCTGACACTGGTCTTCGCCCTGCTCGCCGGGTTCACCCGGGGCTGACGTGCTCGCGCTGCTGCTGGCACTGACCGTCGCCGCGCCCGACACGCTCAAGCTGACACTTGCCGACGCATTCGCGCTTGCCCGCCGCCACAGCCCGGACCTGGTCCAGGCCGATGCCGCTCGAGCCCAGGGCGGCATCACCCTCGCCCGCGGTATCGCCGGTCTGATCCCGTCGGTAGCGGCAACGCTCGGCTATGGCCGGGAAGACCTCGGCGCGTCGATACCCGAATCTCTGCGCCTGACTGGCTGGGAGTGGAGCGGGTCACTCGGCCTGAGCCAGGTCGTCTTTGACCCGTCGGCCTTCACCGGGCTGGCCGCCGCGGTAGCCGGTGCCGGGTCGCAACGGGCCGACGCCCGCGACCGTGAGGCCCGCCTGCTCTACGACGTCACCGCTGACTACCTCGGGCTGTTGCGCTCCGGCCTCCTGCGCGAGGCGTCCGCGGCCGCGCTCGCCCGGGCCGAGGAGAACCTCCGCATCGCCGAGGAGATGCGGCACCTCGGCTCAGCCTCGGAGATCGACGTCCTGCGCTCGTCGGTGTTCAAGTCCCAGGCTGACATCGAGCTGCTTCAGGCCGACAAGGCGGTCGCGGTCGCCCGGGCCACGTTTGCTGCCACCGTCGGGCTTGAGCGCGACGTCTTCGTCCGACCGGTGGAATCCCTGCCCGGTCCGGCCGACGCCCCGCCCCCGTTTGCGGAGCTCCACGCAGCGATCCAACGCTCGAACCCCGGCCTCGAGATTGCCCGCCGCGCCCGCTCCGCAGCGGACATCGGTTGCCTCGCGGCCTGGGGCCGGGCCCTGCCCGGGGTCTCCGCCTACTGGACCTCGAGCTGGGCCGACTCGGCCCTGCCCCGTGGCATCGGCGGATGGACCGACCGTGACGTCAGGACCTGGGGCATCCGCGCCACGTTTCCCCTGCTCGACTTCAAAACGTGGATCCTCGGCATCGCCGACGCCGGCAACGAGTCCCGCCGCGCCCGCGCCGCGGCCCGCGCCGCAGAGCTTCAGCTCAACTCGTCCGCCACCGCCGCCCTGCTCGGCTACGAGGAGGCCATCGAAACCTGGCAACTCGCCGGCCGCAGCCTCGAGCTCAGCCAGCGGCTCCACGAACTCGCGCGCGAGCAGCGCCGGCTCGGGAGCATCACTCTCGCCGACTTTTTCGGCGTCGAGGCCGACCTCGCCCGCGCCCGGGCTACCCTGACCGGCTCGCTCTGCGACACCTACATCCAAGCTGCCCGCATCAACTACCTGCTTGGCGTCACTGACGCGCCGGGCACGGGAGAAGACGTCGATGAACGAAGATAAGCGACAACGCAAGGGAATCGAGGGTCTCGTGATCCCGGGGCCTCGGGATCCGGACCCTCCGACCCGGTGGAGTATCTCCTGATGAAACGGCGCACGCGCACCCTGTTGATCGTCGCAGGTGCCGCGATCGTGCTCGGCGCAATCGTCGCCGCCAACCTGCGCCGGCCGGAGTCCGGCACCGCGGTTCAGGTCGAGCCGGCCCGGATCGGGACCATCCGCTCGGTGGTCACCGCCACCGGCGAGCTCCGTGCCCAGAACCAGGTCAACATCCAGACGCAGGTAATGGGTGTCATCGAGCGGCTGCCCGTCGCCGAGGGCGACCGGGTGGGCCGGGGGCAGCTTCTGCTCCAACTCGACCGCGGCCAGTATGAGGCCGCGCTGGCCCAGGCCCGGGCCCGCTTCACCCAGGCCGGCCTCAGCCACGCCCGGGTCGAAAGCCTCCACGCCCGCTCGCTTGTCTCCGCCGAGCAGTACGAGTCTTCTCGGGCCGCCTTCGAGATGGCCGAAGCGCAATACCAGCAGGCCCGCGACCAGCACGACAAGACCACGGTTCGCGCGCCGATTGACGGCACCGTCGCCCGCGTCAACGTCCGGGAGGGCGAGACGGTGATGATCGGGACAATGAACAACATCGGCACGGTCGTGATGGTTCTCGCCGACATGGCCCGGATGCAGGCGCTCGTCAACGTCGACGAGACCGACGTCGTCACGCTCGAGGTCGGTCAACCGTCTGACGTCGAGGTCGACGCCCTCCCCGATACTGCCTTCCGCGGCCGGGTCACCCGTATCGGCTACATGCCGGCCCAGGCCGTCAGCCTGACCGGCACTGAGGGTACCGACTTCGAGGTCGAAGTAACTCTCGATAGCACCGCGCCGGCCCTGCGCCCGGGGATGAGCGTCGGCGCCGAGATCGTCACCGCCGAACTCGACAGCGTGCTGGTCGTGCCGGTTCAGGCGGTCGGCCGGCGCGAAGTAGAGGGTGAGGAACGTGAGACCGTATTCGTCATCGCGGGCGGCAAGGCCGCGCTCAAGCCCGTCCGCACCGGCAGGTCGAGCGACACGGAGGTCCAGGTAACCGAGGGTCTCATCGCCGGCGACTCGGTTATCACCGGGCCGTACAAGGTCCTCTCGAAGTTGCGCGAGGGCAGCAGGGTCCGACCGGAGAAGACTTCGGCCGGCGAGGCCGACAAGCCCGGGGCGCGCGTGCGCGTCCGCGTGCAGGCCGACGGCGGGAGTTAGATTACGGCTGAATCCTTCATCCGGCTCGACGGCGTGACCAAGGTCTACTGCGCGGGCCGCGTCGAGGTCCATGCCCTGCGTGGCATCGACCTCGACATCGGGCGGGGCGAGTACGTCGCGCTGATGGGACCATCCGGCTCGGGGAAATCCACGCTGATGCACGTCATCGGCTGTCTCGACACGCCAACCGCCGGCCGCTACCAACTCGCCGGCCGCGACGTCTCGGCCCTTGACGACATCGAGCTTGCCCGGCTCCGCAATCGCGAAATCGGCTTCGTCTTCCAGAGCTCCAACCTCCTTCCCCGGATGCCCGCGCTCGCCAACGTCCAGCTCCCGATGGTCTACGCCGGCACGCCCCGCGCCGCGCGCGAGCGCCGCGCCCGCGAACTGCTGGCGCTGGTCGGGCTTGCCGACCGGGTCGACCACCGCGCCAACGAGCTCTCCGGCGGCGAGACCCAGCGCGTCGCGGTCGCCCGTGCTCTCGCCAACTCGCCCGCGCTCGTGCTCGCCGACGAGCCGACCGGCAACCTCGACACTCGTACCGGTGCCGAGGTGATGGCCCTCTTCGACCGGCTCGCCGGTGCCGGCAACACCATCATCGTCGTCACCCACGATGAGGAGGTCGCCGCTCGGGCCCGGCGCATCGTCCGCATCCGTGACGGCCGGGTCGAGTCCGACGCGGTGCAGGCGGCCTGACCGATGGCGCTCTGGGAACTCCTTCGCCTCTCGCTCGCCACCTTCCGCACCCACAGGATGCGCTCGTTCCTGACGGCGCTCGGCATCATCATCGGCGTGATGACCGTCATCGCGATCATTGCGCTCATTCAGGGCATGAACTACGAAGTCGAGCGTCAGATATCCTCCCTCGGCTCGAACACGATCTTCATCCAGAAGTTCAGCTGGGGAATGGGACAGGTCGACTTTGACGAGGTCAACCGCCGCCCCGACCTGACCATTGATGACGCCGCAGCGGTCGCCCGGCTCCGCAGCGTCGACCGGGTCGCGCCCCAGCGCTCGCGTTCGGTCGGCCGCATCGCCTGGCGCGGCAACAAGGCGACCAACGTCGGGCTTGCCGGCTCGACACCCGGAATTGCAGCAACCGCCAACATGAAGGTCGAGGTCGGGCGGTTCATCAACTCCGATGACAGCCTGCGCAAGCGCCCGGTCTGTCTCATCGGCGGCCAGGTCGCCGATGACCTCTTCCCGACCGACGACCCGGTCGGCCGGCGCATCGACATCGAGGGCCGACGCTTCACTGTCGTCGGCGTCCTCGAGCGCAAGGGCAGCTTCATGGGCCAGAGCCAGGACAACAACATCCTCATCCCGCTCGCGACCTTCGACAAGTACTTCCCCCTGCCCCGCGACCGGCAGGCCCGGCTCTGGAGCGGACTCGCCATCCAGGTGATGCCTGGGCCGGGTATCGCGGTCGAGCGCGCGGTGGACGAGATCCGGGAGCTGATGCGCCGGCGACACGGCCTCGGCTTCGACCAGCCCGACGACTTCGGACTCAACACCCAGGACACCCTGCGCGACATCTACCGCAACGTCACTCGCGTCGCAATAATCGTGATGATCGCGGTCGCCGGCATCTCCCTGCTCGTCGGCGGCATCGGGATAATGAACATCATGCTCGTCGCGGTCGCCGAGCGCACCCGCGAGATTGGCCTGCGCAAGGCCATCGGCGCAACCAATGGCGACATACTCTGGCAGTTCCTGCTCGAGTCGGTGCTGCTCGCGGCCATCGGCGGCATCATCGGCATCGTCCTCGGGGTCGGCATCGCCAAGGTCGCCGAGCTCGCCGTCCACATCAAGGCTGCCGCACCGCTCTGGGTGATCATGCTCGGTTTCGGATTTTCGGCCGGGGTCGGCGTGTTCTTCGGCATCTACCCGGCCTCTCGCGCCGCGCGCCTCAACCCGATCGAGGCGCTCCGGCACGAGTGAGACTCCTGCTTGACATCAGAAGTGCCCTAACTATAATGCCTTATGCCTATCCGCGAACTACGCTGCCGCAGTTGCAGTCGGGTCTTCGAGACGCTGGTCCTGAGTCGGCGCGACGAAGCCCGCCAGCGCTGCCCGGACTGCGGAAGCGGCAAGCTGGAAGTGCTGTTCTCGGTCTTCGGCGTCGCGGGTGCTGAGAAAAGGGTCACAAGTTCCAGCAAATGCGCCAGTTGCAACACGCACAACTGCAGCACTTGTGGTTAGGAGGGGCTGATGACAGTAACTAAGGCCGACCTCGTTGAGAAGATCACCGCGCAGGTTCAGCCGAACATCACCAAACGGGATGTAGCTCGTATCGTCCAGATGATGGTCGACGAAATCTGCACGACCCTCAGAGACGGTAACCGTATCGAAATCCGGGGCTTCGGCGTGCTGAGCACGAAGCTCCGAAAACCCAAGGTCGCACGCAATCCCAAGACCAAGGAGCCGGTCAACATCCCGCCTCGGCGGGTCCCGGTATTCAAGGCGTCGCGCCTGCTCAAGTCCAGCCTCATGAAGGGAGGACTCTAGTCAATGCCGTGTGGTAGGAAGCGCAAGCTTCGCAAGATCAAGCGTCACAAGTACAAGAAGCGCATCAAGACGATGCGCCACAAGAAGAAGCTGCGCTAGCCGCCGGCTTCCTCCGGCTTGTCCGGCAGGGGCGTCCCCGCCCCTGCCTTGGCTTGGGCCGCGTCAGGAAATGTCCAAGTGCAGGGCCCGGCCGAGCTTTGCCTCGGCGATGACCTCGCGCGTCCGGCCGCAGGCGGCGAGGTCACCCTCAACCGGCTCAGCTTGGCACCCGCACGCCGGGCAGGGCTCAAACCGGAGAACGTAACTGCCCTCTATCGCCCAACCTTCGAGTATTGTGCGCCGGCCCCCTGCCTAGGTCACCCGCAGGTACACCGCGCCCGGTATCTTCACCTCGCCGGCGTGTAGCTCTTCCCGGCAGCGCGGGCAGCGCTGCCGGAACCTGATCCGGAGCTCGCGCCTGACACCCTGCTCGATCTCCTCGGGCAGGTGGTGTTCCGGGTAGAGCCGGACAAGCTCCTCGACCGCCATGTGGTGCGTCCCGATGCCGGTCAAGAGCCAGGACCGGTCGAGCCGGGGGCTATCCTCGTGCAGGACCACCAGCCGTCGCTCGCGCTGTTCGCGGGTCTTCTGCTCCCGCGCCCGCCGGTCCTCCAGCTCGCTCCGGGCGAGGAACGAGGTCCGCGCCCAGATCCGGTAGTCGCGCTCCTTGAGCGCGTCCACGACGTCCGGGTCCGACAACCTGCTCTTCGGGTCGAGGTAGCGCAGGTAGAGCCGGATTCGCGCGGCCGCGGTCCGGTCGAAGTAGAATATCGCCGGCCAGGCCACGAGGTAGACCAGCCCGCGCAGGATGCTCGCCGCGAGGTCGAGCGCGCGCTCCTGACGGAGCCGGAACTCGCCGTCAAAGGTGTACAGGCTCAGGTGGTAGAACAGCGCGATGACGATGCCGGCGGCGAACCAGCCGTACATGATCGGGAAGACCCAGGCAACCAGCTTCTCGACGACATCTGCATTCACGGTCACCTCCGCGTGCCGGACCCGCTGTTGTCCGCCATGCCACGTCTAGTGTAGCGCGCACGGCCCCGGGCGCAAGGGTAGCTTGACACCGGACTGTTTGGCGGCAAGCTGATACTGTAGGGTATGCGATGGCAGAACCGGGACATCTCCGATCTCGCGGGCATCGCGGCGCTGGTACTTGTCGCGCTCCTGCTGCTGGGCCTGTTCTGGCTCGTCTGCGCTGCGGTCTTCTTTGGGCGGGAGCACCACGCTCCCCGCCTGTGATGTGCCCTGGCAGACGCACATGAAAGGAGGTAACGATGCCGACACGCCTGCTCGCCGCTCTGTTCGCCGCGCTGACCGCGGTCGCCGCGGCCGCAGAGCCCGGCGGCTGGGAACAGCACGCCGGTTTCGAACTGCTTTTCAACCAGGGTTACTACTCGACCAACTGGGCGGGTGACGAAAAGACCTCCGGCTCGCTCACCGCTTCGCTGGGCCACCGCGCCCAACGCCAGTTCACGACCGTACTCAGGCATGAACACGATCTCAACCTCGCCTTCGGTCAGCAACTCACCCGCGACAGCACTGCCTGGACCGCCAGCAAGTCCGAGGACAAGGTCAACCTCGACGAGCTCCTGCGCTTCACGCTTGGGCTCTGGGTTGACCCGCTCATCCTCGGCCAGTTTCGCAGCCAGTTCCTCGACAACCGCGACCCGGCGAAGACCTACTGGCTCAACCCGGCGCAGTTCCTCGAGGCCGCCGGCGTCGGCCGCAAGTTCTTCGATGATTCGACCCGGACCCTGACCAGCGAGTTTGGCGCCGCCGCCCGCCAGCTGATTGACGCGGCCGACACGCTCACTGTCTCCGACGCCGGCCTGACCTGGATAACCGCGTTCCGGACGCGGGTCTTCTTGCCCAACGCCGGCTACGCGACGAAGCTGACGCTCTACAAGCCGCTCGTCGCCTTCGGCACGGCGACCGAGCTCGGCACCTGGCCCCACGTCGACTGGCAGCACGAGCTCTCCGCCCGCTTCAACAAGGTCATATCGGGCAAGGTCTTCGCCCAGTTGCTCTTCGACGACCGGGTCGACGAGACCCCCCGGCTCAAGGAGACCGTCGGGCTCGGGCTGTCGCTCGCCTGGCCCGCGGCCGAATAGCCCGGAAAGGAAACTGACATGCTCAAGGAGTTCAGGGAATTCGTGATGCGCGGCAATGTCATCGACATGGCCGTCGGCATCGTTATCGGTGCGGCGTTCGGCGCCATCGTCAGGTCGCTGGTGTCGGACATCATCATGCCGCCCATCGGCCTCCTGCTCGGTAAGGTCGACTTCAACAACCTCTTCGTCGTCATCAAGCCGGGCGCGGAGACACCTGCTCCCTACGCCACGCTTGCCGACGCCCAGGCCGCCGGCGCGGTGACGCTCAACTGGGGCCTGTTCGTCAACAGCGTCATCTCCTTCCTGATTCTGGCCTTCGTCATCTTCGTCATCATCAAGCAGGTCAACCGGCTCAAGCGCGAGAAGCCGGCCCCGTCCGCCGAGCCGACCGAGAAGGACTGCCCATTCTGCCTGACGAAGATACCGGTCAAGGCCCGCCGCTGTCCCAACTGCACCTCCCAGCTCGAGACGAGCTAGAACGTTCGGGAACGCCGCGGGCCGGGCAGCACGCCCGGCTAGTTCAGGCTGAAGTAGACGACGATGTTCACGCCAATCCGGTACGCCTGCTCGCGCACTTCGGGCGGGTTGTCGTGGACGTCCGACCAGCCGTCGGAGATGTTGCTGTTGAAAGTGTAGAGCACCGCAAGGACGCCGCCGAGGTACATCCCGAACGCCCGCGGCGGCCCCTCCTCGTGCTCGTGGATCTTGGGCAAGCCGTCGGGGAACCGGTAGAACGAGTGGAAGATCGGGTGGTCGGCCGGCAGTTCGACCATCGCGCTCTGCGGCAGAACCCGTGCCATCTCGCGCCGGAACGACTCGTCCATCCCGTAGTCGTCGTCCGCGTAGAGAAACCCGCCCGCCTCGAGAAATCCGCGTAGGCGCAGTATCTCCTCGTCCGAGAAACTGACGTTGCCGTGGCCGGTCATGAACAGGAACGGGTAGTTGTAGAGCTTCTCGTCGAGCAGGCTGACCTGCGCCTCCTCCTCGGCCAGCCGGACCGCGGCCCGGCGATTGACCTCCCGGGCGAGGTTCGGTATCGCGTCCGGGTCGTTGTACCAGTCCCCGCCGCCGCCGTATTTCAGCCGGGCAATCTGCCACTCCCCACCGCCGAGCGCGATGCCGGCAACAACAAGCAGGATCACCGCCGAACACAACCGGACGCCGCCTGCGGGAGGCGACCCGCGAAGAGCCCCCCGGGTCCCGGCCCGCGCTCTCCCTGCGACCCTCATTGCCTGCATCGGCGCCTACCCGAGGTCAACCGCCCTGCGCTGGCGGCTCAGCCGTTTGAGCGCGGCGAGGTACCTGTAGGGAACGGCCACCTCGCCGAGGTAGATCTTGCCCTTCTTCCGCCCGCCGTGACAGTCTCCGCCTCCGGTCAGGAGCAGGCGATTCTTCCGCGCCAGCTCGACAATCCGGTCGGTGTCCCCGGGCGAGTGGTCCGGGTGCCAGGCCTCGAGCCCGTCCACCCCGGCCGCGATCGTCGAGTACAGCGCCGCCTCCCGACGGTAGATGCCCGGGTGCGCGACCACCGCTATGCCCCGGTGGCCCTTGATGAACCCGACCGCCTCCTCCGGGCTCAACCGGTACTTGGCGACGTAGGCCGGCGCGTCGAACCCGATCCAGCGCTGGAACGCCTCCTCGTTGCTCGCGACAACCTTCGCTTCGACCATCGCCTGCGCGACGTGGGGCCGGCCGACCGCCGCGCCCCCGGCCGCCTTCGCGACCGCCTCCCAGCTCACCGCCAGCCCGCTGGCCTGGAGCTTCTCGACCATTCTCCGGGCGCGTTCCTCGCGTGCCGCGAAGAGCTTGTCGAACAGCCCGGTCACCTCCGGGTCGGCGAAGTCGAGGAAGTAGCCAAGCATGTGGACGTCGACCCCGTCCGCGATGCAGCTCATCTCGACCCCGGGCACGACCTCGACGCCCGCCTTCCTGCCCGACGCGAGCGCCCGCTCGAGCCCGGCCACCGTGTCGTGGTCGGTTACCCCGACCGCGGCCAGCCCGAGCCAGCGCGCGCGCTCGATGAGTTGCTCCGGGGTGAACAGGCCGTCCGAGAAACAGGTGTGGCAGTGGAGGTCGACCAGCCGCTCGGCGCGCGGCAGGCGCGGGTCGCCCGGCCGCGGCGGGGACTGCCTAGCCACGGGCCCGGCCGGCGGCCGCGACCCGGCGCCCGGGCTTCCGCATCACCGCGCTAGCCCATCCGCTTCGCGACCGTCGCCTGGTACTCGCGGACCAGTGCCTCGACCTCGGCCGCCATCTCATCCATCGCCTCGCGCTTCCCGGCGGTGAACTCGGCATCATCGATGCCCGCCAGGTTGATCAGCACGTTCAGCCGCGCGCCCCGGAACGCGCTGTCGAGATTCATCGTCGCGACCCCCGCGTCGGAAATCGAGTTCTTGTTGCCGTGCTCGACCACCGGCCGGGCCGCTCTCAGCGTCTCACAGGCCAGTTCCATCGTCCGGAACGGTGTCGCCGCCGCGAGCTTGAGCGCGGCCGAGATCGCCCCGGCCCGCTTCTGTCGCTCCGCCTCGCTCTGCTTCGGCAGCTTGTAGGCGGCCATCACGGCCTTGAACGCCTCGGCGTCCTCCTCGATCAGGACCTGGAACTGCTCGCGCACCGTGACGAACCGATCGCGCGCCGCGGCCATCGCCTCGGAGAACTCCTCGTGGCCCTTCCTGCCGACCGTCAGCTTGGCGACCATTGTCAGCAGCGCCGCGCCGAGCGCGCCGTTCAGCGCCGCGGTCGAGCCGCCGCCCGGCGTCGGGCTCGACGACGCGAGCTCGTTGAGGAAATCGGCCAGCCCGGTGCCGCTCGTCGCGGCGAGCCGATTCTCGAGGATCTGGTCGCGCTTGAAGTTGTTGAGCTGCATGTAGAACCGGGCGCAGGCGGTCAGCGCGCCCTGCGGGACCAGCCCGACGACCTCGCTCTCGATGACGCTCACGCCGTACCGCGCCGCCTCGCTCCGAACCGTCTCGAGCACCCGGTAAAGCGGGGTCCGGGTGTAGTCGGTCATATTCATCGAGACCTGGACGCAGCCGCGCTCCTTGATCTCGAACCCGAGCGCCTTGCAGTAGGCGTAGCCGCCGCTGCGCGAGCGCACCGCCTTGGCGACCCGCTGGGCAACCGCCAGGTCCTTCGTCGCGAGGTAGACGTTGAACGCCACCAGCGGCGCCCGGACGCCGACCACCGTCGCGCCCGCGGTCGGGTGCAGCTCCGGCCGGCCGAAGTCCGGCGCGCGGTCGGGGTCGTTCCGGATTGCCGTGCGCAGGCCCTCGAACTCGCCCTGCCGGATGACCGCGAGGTCGCGCCGGTCCGGCCGGGTCGCCGCCAGCTCGTACAGGTAGGCCGGGATCGCGAGCTCATCGGCGATGCGCTTCGCCAGCCGCTTGGCAAGCTCGATACACTCCTCCTCCTTTACCCCGGAGATCGGCACGAACGGCACGACGTCGGTCGCGCCCATCCGCGGGTGCTCGCCCTCGTGCTTGGTCAGGTCGATCAGCTCGCTTGCCCGCCTGACTCCCCGGAACGCCGCCTCGAGCGCGGCCTCCGGGTCGCCGACGAAGCTCACCACCGCGCGGTTGTGGTCCGCGTCCATTTCGCTGTCCAGCATCGTCACGCCCTGGACCGCCTTGATGGCGCCGACGATGCTGTCGATCACCTCGGGCCGCCGGCCTTCACTGAAGTTGGGAATGCATTCAACCAGTCTGCGCATCGCGGGAACTCCTTTCAGCCAAGTGAATCTGCTTCGCGCCGGTGCAGGAAGTTATGTTACCCCGGCGCCCGCGGCTGTCAAACGCCCGCCGCGCGGCCGGCGTTGACACTGCCGCGCCGGCCAATAACCTCAGGGATATGGCTACCGTCGTGCTCGTCGGCCGGCCCAACACCGGCAAGTCGACGCTCTTCAACCGGCTCGTCGGCGGCCGGGTCGCAATCACGATGCGCGAGCCCGGCATCACCCGCGACCGCATCATCCGCGACGCCGAGTGGACCGGCCGCCGGTTCGAGGTCATCGACACCGGCGGCCTCGACTACGCCGCCGAGGACGAAATCGGCCGGGGCATCAACCGCCAGGTCGGCATCGCCCTCGCCGAAGCCGACGTCGTCGTGATGGTCGTCGACGGCCGCGCCGGCCTGACCGCGCTCGACGAGGAGGTTGGCGACCGGCTCCGCCGCCGCGGCCTCGAGTTCCTGCTCGCGGTCAACAAGCTTGACGCCCCGCGCCAGTTCGACGCCGCCGAATTCCACCGCCTCGGCGCCGCCGGGCTCTTCGAGATCTCGGCCGAACACGGACTCGGAATCGGCGACCTGCTCGACGCGGTCGTCGCCCGCCTCCCCGAGGACAAGCCCGCGCTTCGCCGCAAGGCGGTCTCGCTCGCTGTCCTCGGCCGGCCCAACGTCGGCAAGTCCTCGTTCCTCAACGCGCTCGTCGGCAGCGAGCGCGCGCTGGTCACGCCGGTCCCGGGCACGACCCGCGACGTCATCGAGGCCGGCTTCGAGTTCGAGGGTCGCCACTACCGCATCCTCGATACCGCCGGCATCCGGCGCAAGGCCCGGGTTACCGAGTCGGTCGAGTACTTCTCGGTCACCCGGGCGGTCGACGTCATCGAGCGCTGCGACATCACCCTGCTCGTTCTCGACGTCACCGAGGGCCCGGCCGCCCAGGACAAGAAGATCGCCAACCTCGTCGTCGACCGCAACCGCGGCCTCGTCGTCGTCGCCAACAAGACCGACCTCGTGACGCGCGGGCTCGAGGACAAGGTCCGCGACTACGTCGCCCGCGAGCTCGCCTTCATCGGCTGGGCGCCGGTCGTCTACACCTCCTGCCTGCTCGGCAAGGGCATCGGCGACGCGGTCAGCGCCGCCGGCCGGGTCTACGAGGCCGGCGGTCGGCAGGTCTCCTCGGCACTGCTGCGCGCCGGCCTGCTCGACCGGCTCGCCGCCCGGCCGCCCCGCCGCGACTGCCGGCTGACCGGGCTCAGCCAGACCGGGACCCGGCCACCCCGGTTCCGGCTCCGCGCCTCGGACCCGGCCGCGGTCGACCCGGCCTACCGCAAGTCGGTCATCAACGGCCTGCGCCGGTTCGGGTTCGAGGGCTGGCCGATCATCCTCAACGTCGTCGAGTAGCCGATGGCCCGACCCCGCCGCGCCCGCTGGTGGCTGCTCATCGTCCCCGCCGCCGCGCTCGCAATCATCTCCATCCTGCTCCTGCCCGACCGCCGGCGCCCGGCCGGGGCCGCGGGCGAGCCTGCCCCGACCGGCAGCATCAACATCCTCATCATCGGCCGCGACGCCCGGGCGCTCGGCCCGGTCGTCCGCGAAGGCCGCCAGCGCAACCCGCGCGAGAAGCGCTCGCACTCGGATGTCGTCATCATCGCCCGCGCCAACCTCGACCTCGGCCGGGTCGCGCTCTACGGCATACCGCGCGACCTGCTCGTCGAGGTTCCCGGCATCACCCGGGCCGCGGACGAACTCGACTTCGAGAACATGGAGAAGCTCACCCACGTCCACGCCATCGGCGGCCAGGCCCTGCTCCGCCGCACCCTCGAGCGCCTGCTCGGCATAACCATCGACCGCCACATCGCCTTCGACTTCGACACCTTCCGGATGGCGCTCAGCCTCCTCCGCCCGTTCCTCGCCGGCCTCCGGCTCGACGGCGTCCCGCTCGCCGACCGCGAGCGCGCGCTCCAGCTTGCCCGCCGCCGCGACGGCCTGCCCGCCGACGACATCGACCGGAGCAGGAACAACGTTCGCATCGTCGCGGCGGTCCTCGCCCGGACGTGGTGGCTCGCCGACACCCGGGCCGGCGGCCTGCTTGCCGACCGCCTGCTCGACATCGTCGGCGAGGACACCGACCTCACCCCGGCCGAACTCCGCGGGCTCGCGCTCGCGCTCAAGCGGGTCGGCTTCGAGCCCAGCCGGACCCGGACCGCGGTGCTCGCCGGTTCCGGGATGGACGTCCACCTCAACCGCTACTCGACCGTGCTCTCCTGCTACCTGCCCGCCTACCCGGAGATGCGCCGCCAGGTCCGCCGCTTCCTCGCCGACGACGACACGGTCGAGGCGGTCGCCTTCATCACCGACGAGCGCTTCCCCGCGCCCGGCTACCTCTTCGAACCGCGCCCCGCGCCCCCGGCCGATACGGCGCCGGCCGACACGGCCGCGCTCCGGACCGTCCTGATGGAAATGCGGCGAGCCGGGCTGGCGCCCGACTCAGGCAACTAGCGCCCGGGCAGCGACGGTGACTGAAGGACGCAGGTGAATCCCGGCGCAGCCCTGACCTTTGGACGTTCGGCTTCTCACCCGGTTCTTCTGATTCCTGACTTCTAGCTGCTTACGTTGCCCGCGCCCTCTGCCGCTCTCACCGCCGCCCGGAACGCCTCCCTGCCCGCCTCGAGCCGGTCCGCCTCACCGCCGCCCGAGGCGAAGTCCGGCCTGCCGCCCCCGCCCCCGCCCAGCGCTGCGCCGACCACCTTCGCCAGCCTGCCCGCGGGCAGGACCTGCCTCAGGTCGTCGCTGACGAAGACGACGTACGACAGCCGCGAGCCCGCGAGCCCGCCGGCGAGGAACCCGGCGTGCCGGCCGCCGAGCCGCTCGCGGACCCGGTCCGCGACCAGCCGCAGGCCGTCGACGTCGAGCTGGGGCAGCCAGCCGACGGCGACCCGGACCCCGCCCAGCTCCTCGGCCCGGTCCGCGAGCTCGTCGGCCGCGTTGTGCGCGAGCTGGCTCGACAGGCTCCGCACCCGCGCCTCCAGCCGCTTCAGCTCCTCGGTCAGTCCTTCGACCCGGCGCACGAGCGAGTCCTCGCCCGCGCCGAGCTTCTCCCGCAGGAGGTCCAGGGTCATCCGGTCCTTCCCGGCCTGCTGCTGCGCGGCCCGGCCGACCAGCGCCTCGATCCGCCGGATGCCGGCCGCGACACCGGTCTCCGAGGTTATCCGGAAATGCCCGATCTGGCCGGTGCGCGCGAGGTGCGTGCCGCCGCACAGCTCCATCGAGAACCCGGGCACGCCGACCACCGTCACCCGCTCGCCGTACTGCTCGCCGAAGAACGCCAGCGCCCCGAGCTTCTTCGCGTCCTCGAGCGGCACCTCGGTCCGGCGCACGATCGCCTTGTCGGCCAGCACCTGCTCGTAGACCATCCGCTCGACCGCCTGCACCTGCTCCATCGTCAGCGGCTCGAACGCCGCGAAGTCGAACCTCAGCCGGCCCGGCTCGACCAGTGAGCCCTCCTGCTTGACGTAATCGCCGACGACCCGGCGCAGGGCCGCGTGCAGGAGATGGGTCGCGGTGTGCGCCCGCTCGATCTCCCGCCGCCGCTCGAAATCCACCCGCGCGGTCACTGTCCCGGCCGCGACCTCGCCCGCGACCAGCTTCGCCCGCACCACCGGCACGCCCTGCTTGCGGTAGCTCGCCACGACCGCCAGCTTGAACCCCGAGCCTTCGATCTCGCCGGTGTCGCCGACCTGCCCGCCCGCCTCCGGGTAGAACGGCGTCTTCGCCAGGTGCAGTTCGTACTCGCCGTCCTTCAGCGGCTCGAACCGGTCGAGCTCGGCGTCGGTGACCTCCACTGTCTCGTGCCACTGCTCGCCGGTCGAAAGCGCCTCGTCCAGCGCCCCCGCGCCCGCGGTGTCGATCGCGCTCCGGCTCTTGCTCCGCTCCCGCTGCTCGAGCATCGCCGACTCGAACCCGGCCAGGTCGAGCTCGACCCCGGCCGCCGCCGCCAGCTCCTTGACCAGCTCGATGTGGAACCCGTAGGTGTCGTGGAGCCGGAACAGCTCGATGCCCGGGACAAACCCGTCCGCCCGGCATCGGCCGAGCACGCTCTCCCAGCGCTCGAGCCCGTCCTCGAGCGTCCGCAGGAACCGGTCCTCCTCGGACTTGATGATCAGCGCCGCCTGCTCCCGCTTCGCCGCCAGCTCCGGGTACCACTGCTTCATGTGCTCGGCGACCGCGCCCGCCACCCGGTACAGGAACGGCTCCCGCACGCCCGCCCGGTGCGCGAACACCAACGCCCGGCGCAGGATGCCGCGCAGGACATAGCCCCGCGCCTCGTTTGACGGGATGACGCCGTCGGCGATCGCGAAGACCAGCGCCCGGGCGTGGTCCGCGCAGACGTTGAACATCACCCGGTTTTCGTCGCTCACCTCGACCCCGAGTATCAGCGCCGACTCACGGATGACCGGCGCGAACAGGTCGGTCTCGAACACCGTCCGCTTGCCCTGCGAGATCATCGCCAGCCGCTCCAGCCCCATGCCGGTGTCGATGCCCCGGTTCTTCAGCGGCTCGCGCGTCCCGTCGGGAAGCTGGTTGAACTGCGGGAAGACGTTGTTGTAGAACTCGATGAACCGGTCGCAGTCACAGCCCGGCCGGCAGTCCGGCCTGCCGCAGCCCTGCCCCGGCCCGAAATCGTAGTAGATTTCCGAGCACGGCCCGCAGGCCCCGGTCGCGCCCGCCGGTCCCCAGAAATTGTCCTTCGCGCCCAGCCGCACCACCCGCGCCTCGGACAGGCCGACCTTCCTCACCCAGATCTCGAACGCCTCATCGTCCTCCTCGAATATCGAGGCCCAGAGCCTGGCCGGGTCCAGCTTCACGACCGCGGTGACGTACTCCCACGCCCAGGGAATCGCCTCGGCCTTGAAGTAGTCCCCGAACGAGAAATTCCCCATCATCTCGAAGAACGTGTGGTGGCGCGACGTGTGCCCGACCTGGTCCAGGTCCGACGCCCGCAGGCACTTCTGGATCGAGCAGGCCCGCCGGTACGGCGGCTCGACCGCGCCTGCCCAGTACGGCTTGAACTGCACCATCCCGGCGCTGGTGAAGAGCAGGCTCGGGTCGTCGCGCGGAATCAGCGCCGAGCTCGGCACGATCTTGTGCCCGCGCTCGGCGAAGAACTCGAGGAACGTCCGCCGCAGTTCACGGTGGTTCACAGCGGCTATTGTAACCCGAATCGCAGGACTGGCAAGGTCCGGGCGGCGACCTGTCGGCCGGCAACCGACGCCGGCGGTGTTGGCGATGGCCCCGGGTTGGCTGGTCCCGGCCGAGTGCGAAACACGAAGTGCTGTCTTCGCCTCGCCCAATATTGAACATGACGGGCGAGGGCACCCAATGACACTGTCACAGTGCATCCCCAAGGTGTGCGATCTCGGCTTGACGGACCGCGAGACCGCAGTAAGCTCGGCTTGTCCGCGGGGATGACGCCGGCACCGCCGCGAGAGTGCGGATTGTTTCAGCCGGCACGACGGGTGCCCATCGGTGCCGGAGTCGGCAGAAGACCGCGGTGCAAAGGAGGACCTGTGCGCACCGACAGAAGAAGCCGTCCGGAGCCCACGCCTTGTCCCTGCCCGTCCCCGCAGTCCCGGGGCCGCGGCTCGGGCCCGGCTCACCGGGTAGACCGATGACCACCTGCTGGCGCTTCCGTCCCGCGGTCCTCGTGCTCCTGCTCGCGCTGGCGGCGACCGGGTACGGGCAGTACATCGTGGATTCAGTGTGGTCCGGCCGCGAGGTGACCGGGCTCGTCTACAACCGGCCGCAGGGGTACTTGGTTGGTACCCACGAGAGCTTCGTCTTCACTATCCGGTGCGAAGGCCACAACGAAGGTACCTCAAGATACGTCTCCAGGATTCTTTGTGGGCTGGCGGTCAACCTGGTCAGCAATCGTGTCTACTGTGCTTACGGCAACGGGGAGGACGACACGGTCTGGGTTGCGCACGGCACGGGGCTGTGGGAGTACGGCAGGATCCCGCTTGACGGGGCGTCGCAGCCGTTCTGGGACTCGGTGGGCAACCGCATCTACGTCGCCTGTGCCAGCGAGAACGAGGTTGCGGTGATTGACTGTGCGACGGACTCGGTGATTGCGCACGTTCGCGTGGGTCGGGACCCGGAGCGGCCGGAGCTCAACACGCGCCGCC
>JAWOHE010000089.1:0-107431 GCA_046485285.1 bacterium | reverse complement strand
CAGTGCGGGCCCGTAAATGCCGGCCTGAACGGTGACAGTCTTGTTGACGCTGTTAATTTTAATGATTTTCTTGATATGCTTTGTCAGATCAAGACTGTGGAAGCTGACCAACCGGATCAGCGGCCCGGCCGCGGTCGGCGAGGCGGCGATTCTCCGGGACAAGTGGGTGGCCCGGGGCCTGTCGCCCGATCTCCTGCGCAAGATCAGCTACGACGTCTTCAGCGTCAAGCTCCCGGCAGGCACGTAGCAGGGACCACCAAAGCAGCCACCGCCGACCCGGGCCGACGAAGCGGCGTCCGCGCTTGCGGCCCGCCGGGGTTCCTGCTACGATACTGCCGTGAGCCCGCCCTCCGGCCGGACGAAAGCCCCGAGCCCGCTCGTGCGCGAGCTGTCGCGCGAGCTCGCCCGCCACGCCGACGCTAAGTACCGCGCGGGCGTGCAGGGCTTCTTCCGCGAGCCGGTCGAACTGCACGGCGTCCGCACGCCCGACGTCCGGCGCATCAGCCGCGCGTTCTGGTCGCGGCTGAAGCACCTGCCGAAGTCGGAAATCCTCGCGCTCTGCGACGAACTGGCCGCGGTCGGCACCTTCGAGGAGCGCGGCATCGCCTTCGGCTGGGCCGAGCGGCTCGCCGACCGCTTCGAGCCCCGCGACTTCGCGCGGCTCGAGCGCTGGCTCGTCCGCCACGTCTCGAACTGGGCCGCCTGCGACACGCTGAGCTGCGGGCCGCTGGGCCGGTTCCTGCTCCGCTTCCCGGAATTCCTGCCCCGCCTCGGGCGCTGGGCGCGGTCGCGGAACCGCTGGCAGCGCCGGGCCGCGGCGGTCGCGCTCATCATCCCGAACCGGCAGGGCCGCTACCTCGACGAAGCATTCGAGATCGCCGACATCCTCCACGAGGACTCGGACGACATGGTCCAGAAGGGCTACGGCTGGATGCTCAAGGAAATCGCCAACCGCGAGCGCGGGCTCGTCTTCGACTACGTGATGCGGAACCGGCACCGGATGCCGCGGACCGCCCTGCGCTACGCGATCGAGAAGATGCCGCCCGCGCTGAAGCGCCGCGCGATGGCCCGGCCGCGCTGACCGCGCTTGCCTCGGGCCGGTTTGCGGCTAGCATTGGCCGATGCGTTCCGGCCCGGTCATCACCCTGACCCTTTTATGCGCGCTCGCCGCGCCGGCCGCGGTCTGGGTCCAGACCACCGGCCCGGACTTCGCCGCCGGCACGCCGTCCGATAACCTCTACGCCTCGGCCACCGGCGGCGGCGCGGTCGAGTTCGTCAGCCGCTTCGACTACAACGCCGACGGCTGGATCGACCTCGTCTGCACCGACGACACGCTCGGCCTCGTCCGTCTCTACTTCGGCTCCGCCACCGGCTATGACTCGAGCCGCTGCATCAGCTACCCGGCGCCCGGCGGCGGCGGCGTTGCCGGCGCCGACCTCGACGGCGACGGCTGGCCCGAGCTGATTCACTCCGGCTGGTCGGCCGGCGCCGTCGTCATCTACCGCGGCGGCCCGGCCGGCCCCTCGCCCGACGACACGACCTGGCTCGACGTCACCGGCCGCGCCGAGGCGGTCTCAATCCAGGACCTCGACCGGGACAACTGGCTCGACATCGTCGTCGGCAACACCTCGCAGAGCCTCGAGATTTTCTGGGGCTCGCCCGCCGGCCACTCGAGCGGCAACCTGACCCGGATCCCGCTCGACGGCTCGATCGGCCACAACATCGAGATCGCCGACTACGACCGCGACGGCTGGCCCGACATCGCCTGCGTGCCCTGGACCCGGAACCTCAACCCGGTCGTCTACTGGGGCCCGAACCGCACCCCGCGCGAGACCGTCTGGCTGCCGGTCAACGACTCCAACCCGCACGGCGTCACCGCCGCCGACTTCAACTCCGACGGCTGGCTCGACCTCGTCTTCAGCCACTACCAGCGCAGCACCGCCGCCTTCGTCTACTACGGCGGCCCGGACGGCTTCAGCCCGGACCGGCGCGAGGAGATTAACCCCGGGCTCTGCTACGGCGGCTCGGCCGCGGTCGACTGGAACGGCGACTCGCTGCTCGACATTCTCTTCTTCAGCGGCAACTACAGCCGCGACACCTGGCTCCTGCCGGTCGTCTACTTCAACGGCCCGGACAGCCTGCCCCGGTTCAGCGACAGCCGCCGCCAGTCCGTCGGCGACAGCGCCTTCAACGCCTCGGGCGGACTCGTCGCCGACCTCAACCGCGATGGCGCCCTCGACGTCTACATCGACAGCTACAACCCGGACGAGCCGAGCATCGTCCTCTGGGGCCCGGGCTGGACCGCGCGCGACACCCTGCCCAGCGTCAAGAGCCACCACGGCACCGCCGCCGAAATCGGCAACCGCTACGACCGCCGCTTCCGCGAGGACTACCTCTCGGCGGTCTTCGACGCCGGCGCGCGCCAGGTCTGGCTCCGGGCGGGCTGGGACGACTCGACCCCGGCCGGCACCGGCTTCGCGTTCGCGCTCCGGACCGGCGACACCCCGGACCCGGACTCGACCTGGTCCGGCTGGCTCCCGCTCGCCAACGGCGACACGATACCGGACACGCTCGACTCGCGCTTCCTCCAGTACCGCGGCGCCTTCAGCTACGAGAACCCCTGTGTCCTGCCCCGGCTCGACGAGGTCCGCATCGAGCACGAGGCCTGGCCGGTCCGCGACGTCGGCGCGTTCGCCATCCTCGCGCCGGTCGGCACGGTCGACTCCGGCTCGGTCCACGCACCCGCCGCGCTCGTCCGCAACTTCGGCAACCGCGACGAATCCTTCCCGGTCCACTTCCGCATCGCGCCCGGCTACGCCGAGAGCCTCGCGGTCAACCTGCCGGCCGGCGCCGACACGACAGTCGTCTTCCCGGACTGGACCGCGCTCGAGGTCGGCGCGTTCGCGACGCTCTGCTTCACCGCCCTCGACATCGACGAGAACCGGGCCAACGACACCGTCGCCGACACCGTCCGGGTGCCGGCCCCGCCCCGGCCCGACGTCGGCCCGACCCGCATCGTCGCGCCCGCCGGCGCGGCCGACTCCGGCTCGGTCATCACCCCGCTCGTCGAGGTGACGAACTTCGGCCCGTTCGCGGTCGCCTTCCCGGTCACGCTCCGCATCGGCGGCGACTACGCCGAGACCGTCGCCGAATCGCTCGCCATCGGCCAGGTCGACACCGTCGCCTTCCCGGACTGGACCGCCGACCGCGTCGACACCGTCGCGCTCCTCGCCTTCACCTCGCTCGAGGAAGACGGCGACCGCGGCAACGACACCCTCGCGGCCGACTTCATCGTCACCCGGCCGCCCGGCCCGGACGTCGGCCCGACCCGCATCGTCGCGCCCGCCGGCGCGGCCGACTCCGGCTCGGTCATCACCCCGCTCGTCGAGGTGACGAACTTCGGGCCGTTCGCGGCCTCCTTCCCGGTCACCCTCCGCATCGACGGCGACTACGACGAAACCGTCGCCGAATCGCTCGCCATTGGCCAGGTCGACACCGTCGCCTTCCCGGCCTGGACCGTTGACCGGGTCGGCACGATACCACTGGTCGCCTTCACGAGTCTCGCCGTCGACGACGATCGCACCAACGACACCATCACGGCCGGGTTCGAGGGCACGCGGCCGCCGCCGCCCGACGTCGGCGCGACCGCGATACTCGCCCCGCTCGGCACGCCGGACTCGGGCGCGGTCATCACGCCCCGGGTCGTCGTCCGCAACTTCGGGCCGTACCGCTCCGGCTTCCCGACCACCCTCGACATCGCCGGCGGCTACTTGGCGACCCGGTTCGACACCCTCGAAGTCGGCGCGGCCGACACCCTCGACTTCCCGGCCTGGACCGCCGGGCCGGTCGGCCCGCTCGCGCTCGTCGCCTGGACCGCGCTCGACCGCGACGGCGACCGCGCCAACGACACCTGCCGCGCCGCGCTCGAGGTCCTGCCCTACCCGGTCCGCGACGTCGGCGCGACCGTCATCCTCGGCCCGGCCGGCGCGCTCGCCGCCCGCGACACGGTCACCCCACGCGCGGTCATCCGCAACTTCGGCAACCGGCCCGAGCGCTACTTCGACGTCCGGTTCCGCATCGGCGCCGGCTACGACCGGGTCCAGGTCATCAACGAGGAGCTCGCGCCCGGCGCGACCCGCGAGCTCGCCTTCCCGGACTGGGTCGCGGTCGCCGGCCGGCACGCGGTCGTCTGCTCGACCGCGCTCGCGATCGACGAGCGGCCGGACAACGACAGCGCGCTCGCCTGGGTCGACGTCCTCCAGCCCTACCGGCTCGAGGTCGACCCGGACACCAGCGGCCGGCTCGGTGTCGGCGCGTCCGGCACCTGGCGTTTCCGCGCCCGGCTCACCTCCGACACCGCCCTCACCGTCCTCATCGCGCCGGTGCCCGCGCCCGCCGGCTGGACCGCGGAACTGCTCGACGTCACCGGCGCGCGCCCGCTCGGCGACACCCTCGGCCTGCTCCAGCCCTACGTCGACTACGAATTCAACCTCCGCGTCACCACGCCCGGCCCGGACCTTGCCGGCATCACCGACTCCCTGCCGGTCCTCTTCCCGGTCGCCGGCCGCTGCGCCGGCGCCGAGGCGCTCGCCGACACCGCCCGGCTCCGGGTCCTGCTCCTGCCCGAGCTCGCGGTCCACAACTTCCCGAACCCGCTCCGCTCGACCACCCGGTTCATCTTCGGCCTGCCCGACGATGGCACCGTCAGCCTGCGCATCTACACCCGCGCCGGCGAGCTCGTCCGCCGCCTGCTCGACGAACGGCCGTTCGCCGCCGGCGTCCGCACCGCCGACTGGGACGCGAAGAACGACGCCGGCCGCCCGGTCGGCTCCGGCACCTACACCTGGGTCTTCACCTTCACCGGCCCGGGCGGCACCACTGCGCTCGTCAAGAAGCTCGTCGTCATCAGGGACCAGCCGTGACCATCGCGCTCGCCCTCTGCCTCCTCGCCGCGGACCCGACCGGCACCGCGACGCTCCCGCTCCTCAAGATCGGCCAGGGCCCGCGTGCCGCCGCGCTCGGCGAGGCGTTCACCGGCCTCGCCGACGACGCGAGCGCAATCTACTGGAACCCGGCCGGCCTCGCGCTCGGCGGCGACTACCGCCTCGGGCTCAGCCACCACCAGTGGTTCGCCGGCATCACCGACGAAGTCCTCCACGGCGCCCTGCCCGTCGGTCCGGGCCGGGTCGGCGCCGCGCTCGTCTACTCGGGCGAGCCCGGCATCGAGTACTGGGACGAAGCGAACCGGCCCGGCGAGGTCTTCCGCACCTGGCACGGCGCGGTCAGCCTCGGCTATGGCCTCGCGCTCGGCGAGCGGCTCGCCGCCGGCGCCGCGCTCAAGGGCATCTACTCCGACCTCTTCGAGGCCGCCGGCTCCGGGGCCGCGCTCGACCTCGGCGCGCTCGCCGCGCTCCGGCCCGACCTCTCGGTCGGGCTCTCCGCCCGCCACCTCGGCCTCTTGAGCTACGGCCGCGCCGAGCCCCTGCCCGGCGAGGTCGCCGCCGGCGCGAGCTGGCGCGGCCACGGCCTGACCGCGGTCCTCGACCTCGTCGTGCCCTTCGACAACCCGCCCGCGGTCCGGGCCGGCCTCGAATACGCGCCGCTCCCCGAACTCGCGCTCCGCGCCGGCTACCGCACCGGCCCGGCCAGCCTGACCGGCCTCGGCCCGCTCGCCGGGCTCACCGCCGGGCTCGGCGTCAGCGTCCGCGGCTTCGGCTTCGACTACGCGCTCGCGCCCTACGGCGAGCTCGGCCTCGTCCACCGGGTCGGGCTCAACCTCGCACTCGAGAAGCCCGCCCCGCCCGCCGACGGCGGCATCGCGCTCGCGGTCCTCGACGCCCGCACCCGCCTGCCGGTCCGGGCCGGGCTCGCGCTATCCGGCCCGCTCGACACGACCCTCACCGCCGACGCCCTCCGCCGCGACCGGCTAGCGCCCGGCCGGCTCGTCGTCCGCGCGACCGCGAGCGGCTACCTGCCCGCGTCCGACAGCTTCGCGATCGTCGCCGGCCGCGAGACCCGCGCCGAGCTCCTGCTCCAGCCCCTGCGCTACGGCGACATCGCCGGCGGCATCTACGACGCCGGGACGAAGGAACCCATCGGCGGCACCATCGTCTACCGCGGCCCGGCCGCCGGCGACCAGCGCGTCGGCGCGGCCGACGGCCGCTTCCGCATCCGCCGCCTCCTCGTCGGCGAGTACCGGCTCGGCATCTCCGGCCCGTCCGAGGACTACGTCCCCCAGGCCGCGGCCATCCGGGTCGAGCCCGACTCGACCGTCCCGGCCGACTTCTACCTCGTCCGCAAGCGCCAGACCATCGTCCTCGAAGGCGTCAACTTCGAGACCGGCAAGGCCGACATCCGGCCCGAGTTCACCGCCGTCCTCGACTCGGCCGGCACGATCCTCGCCCGCACGCCCGGCCTCCGGGTCGAGCTCGCCGGCCACACCGACCCGCGCGAAATCAACACCCGCGAGTTCCCGTCCAACTGGAAGCTGTCCCAGGCCCGGGCCGAGGCGGTCCGCCGCTACCTCGTCGAGAAGTTCGCCATCGAGCCGGCGCGGCTCACCGCGGTCGGCTACGCCGACACCCAGCCCATCGCCGACAACTCGACCGCCGCGGGAATGGCGAAGAACCGCCGCACCGAGTTCCGCATCCTAGAAGACCAGTAACTCCCGCCCGCCGTCTGCGCCCTACCGCAACAGCACCAGCCTTGCCGACTCGCCGGTATCCTGCCCCCGGACGAAGTACACCCCGGGGCTCAGATGCCGGACGTCGTTCTCGCCCGGCTGGAGCTCCATCACCCTCCGGCCGGTGGCGTCGAGCAGGAACGCGGGACATGACCCGCTTCGGTTCTCCGAACCGGGATCGTGTCCCAAGTTCGCGTCGAGCCTCAGCGCCCCGCGCACGATGGTCGGACCGTAGCCCGTCCTTCCTCGTCCATCGCCCGCCGCGTCCTCGACCCCGGGCATCGTCTGCCTCGTCGCCCAGTGGACCGACGACAGCCCGCCGCTCGGGGCCAGCCAGCAGCAGTGCGCCCTGCCACCCGGGGTCGCGGCGATCCGGACATGGCTCAGCCCCTGGCCCAGCGCCACCGTCTCCGGCCGGGCCCAGAAGTTCCCCGCGTGGTAGCTTGCCAGCACGGCCTGGCCCAGGCTGTCGGTCCAGGCCAGCCAGGCGAACCCGGTGCTGTCGGCCGCCAGCCAGTAGTAGCCACGAGCGTCGTCCGACACCAGCGCCGGCGGTTCCCAGCCCTGCCCCCGGTTCACGCTGGCGAACAGGCTGTCTGCCTGCCTGAGCGCGAGGTAGCGGCGCTCCCCGGTGCGGGCGAGCAGGCCCGAGCCGCCGAACCTCGTCGGCCCGGCAACGAGCGTGTCGTCGGCGGTCCACACCTGCAGGCTGCAGGCGTAGGGCGGCTCGCGCTGCCTGCCGCTGAACGCAAGGTAGAAGTCCGTGCTGTCGCCCGGGACCAGCGAGGCGCCACCGTAGCTGATGCCGACATTCCCCTGGGCGAGACGCCGCCGCGGCGTCCAGCCCTCCGGGGTCCGCCGGCTGAGCATCACCGAGCCGGTGTGGGGTATGCCGCCGCTACCCTCCTCCCAGGTCATCGCGACCCCGCCCTGCCGGTCGCGGCCGAGCCGGATGCCGAAGGGAAACTCCTCCCGCACGTCGTGCGCCAGTTCCGGCTCGCTCCAGCCGGTATCGGTCCGGGTCACGGTGTAGATACCCCAGTCCTCGAAGCCGACCGGCCCTGATATCGGGTAGCTGCCGCGGTAGTACGCAACCAGAACCCTGCCTTGCTCGTCTCGGAGCCCGTCCGGATACTGGTACCAACTGGAATCAGGGGTCAGCCGTTCGCTCGCGGCCCAGGAGTCGCCGGCGAATCTCCGGCCGGTCAGGTAGTCGTGGTAGTCCGGAAGGCGCACCCGCCATATTGCCCAGATCGTATCCGCCCGGGTCGCGACCAACGCCGGTCCCCCTACCCAGGCATAACAGGAATCACCCAGCACCACCGGCTCGGACCACTGCCCGAGCGCCGCGTTCCCGGCCAGGGCCAGGCCCAGGCCGACCGCGAACACAGTCGTTCTCATCTCACCCTCCTATCGCTGGACAATGACTTTGCGGACCCCGGACGCATCCCGCGCCCCCGCCGGTAGCAGGAAGTACACGCCCGGCGCGAGATGCCGGACGTCGTTCTCGCCCGGCGCAAGCTCCATCACCCTCCGCCCGGTGATGTCGAGCAGAACCGCCGGCTCGCGGCCGGCAATCTCCAGCATCGCGCGGATGACCGTCGCGCCCGGCCGGCGGCGCGCGCTCGGCGACCCGCCGGCGATGCCGGGCGCGTCCTGGCGGTAGACGCTGAACCGGTTTGTCCGGACCGCGTAGACCCGGCTGTCGAGCGGGTTCCAGGCCATCGCCCCCGGGTAGGTCCCGGCGAACGGCAGGTATTCGACCGAATCGGTCCGGCAGTCGATGACCGCGGTCCGGTAGTTGCCCGAGCCGCCGAAGTAGAGCTTGTCGTACCGCTCGTCAAGCGCCCCGGCTTTCTCGTACTCGACCGAACGGGGCTCGGACAGCTCGCCCGTCCGGCAGTCGAGGACCTGCACGTTGCCGGCCACGGCCTCGCGCACGACATAGAGCTTGCTGCTGCGCCGGCTCCAGAACAGCGTGTCGGCGTCGAACGCCAGCGGGACCGAGTCCACCGCCGCCCCGCCGCGGACGTCGAAGGTGTAGAGCTTGTCGCTGACGTCGTTGACGAAGTAGATGACGTCCTGCTCGGTGTTGGCCAGCATCTTGCCGTAGTTGACGTCGGCCCCGAGCCGGAGCGTGTCGACGATGCTGTCGGTGCGCGGGTCGAGGACGCGGAAGTTCGGCGGTGTCTTGCAGGCGAAGTAGATGCGGTCCGAGCGCGGGTGGTAGGCCGCGCATGGCACCTCGTCGTCGACCGGCACGGCGCCGACGATCTCGTTGCGCAGGCAGTCGTAGACGTGGACCGGCGCTTCGACGTAGTCGTTCGCCGCGAAGACGTAGAGCCTGCCAAGCGGCGGGTAGAGCACCAGCCGTGCCTCCTCGACCCCGGGAATCGGCAGCCTGGCGATGAGCGAGTCGGTGTTGCAGTCGACGACCTGGAGCAGGGCGTCGTCGGCAAGATAGAGCCGGTTCAGGGCCGGGTTGACGATGACCGCCGCGTCGGCGCTGAAACCGGCCAGCGGGATGCGGCCGAGCCGGGCGAGGTCCGAGCCGAGCACGTGCAGTTCATCGGCGTTCGGGTCCGCGGCGTAGAGCCGGTTGCCCGCCGGGTTGTGCACCAGCGCCCGGATGCTGATGCAGTCATACTCGATCGCGCCCGCGAGCGTATCCGCGGCGGCGTCAATCACCAGCACCGTGTCCTCGTACAGCGCGCTGACCACGACGTCGGCAAGCGGGCTTGCGGCCGGCGGCCCGCCCCGCATCCGCGACAACTCGGGGAGGAGCGCCGCGGTCCGCGCGACGTCGAAGGTATCGATGACCGCGACCCCGGGCGGCCATTCGAGCGCGACATAGACCCTGCCCGTGCGCGGGCTCGCCGCCAGCCCGGGCCGGAAGCCGCGTGACGAGTAGACCATACCCGCCAGCCCGACCTCGGCCCGCAGGCTGTCGGTCCGGCCGTCAAAGATCTGGACCGAATCCCCGATCCCGCAGTACGCGCGGTCAACGACCGGGTTGTAGAGCAACATCATGCTCCGGACCCCGGCCAGCGCGCCGGTGACCGCGTAGCTGTCCGCGTCCACGACGCTGGCCACCGGCCAGCCGGTCACGGGGACGCCCGTGCAGTATACCTTCCGACCCCCGGGGTTGAGCGCCAGCATCGTGAAGCCGGCGTCCAGCACCGGTGCGAACGCCGCGAGCGTATCCGGCCCGCAGTCAATCGCGGCGAGACAACTGCTGTCCCGGGTGTAGCGGTCGACGCCGACCAGCACCCGGTCGAGGACCGGGTCCCATACCGGCGCGGTCAGCCAATCCTCGAACGGCAGCTCGGCCACCCACTCGTCGGTCGCGACGTCGAGCACCCGCACGACGTGGTCCCACTCGTCATCGTAGTTCGCGACGATGTACAGCCGGTTTGTCGTCCGGCTCCAGGTCGCAGACAGGTAGTCGGCGTAGGCCGGCAGTTCGACCCGGCCGAGCACCGTGTCCGCGCCGAGGTCAAGCACCGTCAGCCCCTCCCGCGAGACGGCGTAGCCCTTGCCCGCGTCCGGGCAGGTGACGAGCACGCCGTCGGCCTCGAGCCGGCGCACCTTGGTGCGCGTCACCGGGTCGAACACCAGCAGGCCGCCGACGCCCGCGACCCAGCAGTTGCCCGAAACCGGGTTGATGGTGATGTCGGTCGGGTCGTAGAGGTACCCGAAGGTATCAGGCAGGGCGGTGGTGAACTCGAGGTACTGCCCGGCGCCCAGTGAGACGACGGCAAGAAGCGCTGCCGCCAGCTTCGTCCCACGGTCCATTGCTGCCTCCTTTCGGTCCATGCGGCCTCCCGGCCGCGTCAGGCTCTCTCTGCCCCCTGCCCGATCACCACGCCTCCCGGTCCGATGAGATTATCGGTCGGGACCGGGTCCTGTCAATGCCTTGACGAAGACGCCGGAGGGGCAACGGCCCCTCCGGCGCGAACCTCGGTCGTCGCGGCCTAGCTGACCCCGACCGTTATCGAGATGTCGAACGCGGTGCCTTCCCAGGTGCCCTGGAACCGGAGGATGTGGCTCCCGGACGGCATCGGCGCGCCGCCCATGTTCCAGCCCTCGGAAGTGTAGGTCTGCCCGCCGGTCTTCGACCCGGGCTGGCGGCTGTCCTCGTACTCGACCCCGGGCTCGTCCGGGAAGACGATCGAGAACCGGCTCAGCGAAACGTCGTAGTTGAAGGAGTAGCTGAAGTCGGTCACCGTCCCGCCCTGGGTCCGGGTCCCGCTCGCGGTGGTCTTCAGCTCCTTGTAGATCAGCATCACGATGTCGCCGACGTCGGTCGTCTTGCCCTCCGACACGGTCACCTGCGACCCGCCGTAGCCGGGCCGGTAGGTACCGCCGTGGATGCCGACGATGTCCTTGTCGCTGACGACGCCGTCGCCGTTCAGGTCCTTCCAGGCCAGCACGTAGTAGTAGCCGGGCAGGACGTCGGTGAACTCGAACGCGGACCGGGACGCGTTGCCCTCCGACTTCGACCCGACCTCCTTGACCGGGTTGCCGGTCAGGTCGGCCGAAAGGAACAACTGGACCTTGCTGTTCTGGACGTCGCCGGTCTGCCCGGTCTGCAGGATCAGCGTGCCGACCAGCTTGGTCTGCTTCTCGCAGCCGGCGAAGCTCAGCACCGCCGCCACGATTACGGTCAGGACCATCAGCCGCTTCATCACGGTTCCTCCTTGATGCGAATGCCTCCGCCGGGACCGGCGCGGCCGCGCGGTCTCCGGCGCGAACCCGGGATTGTAGCCCAACCCGCCTGTTCGTCAAGCGCGGCCTTGACAGCGGGCCGGCTTTCCATACCATTGTCCGCCCCAAGTGACAACCTCAGACGAAGGCGTTTGACGGCTCCGGGGCGAAAGGACAACTACGCAGATGCGTACAGCCAATGTCAGTCTGCCCGGCCTCGCCGCGATCGCGGCGCTGCTGGCAGTGCTGGCCGGCTGCGGCGGCCAGCCGGCCCCGCAGCAGACCGAGACGAAGCCCGAGCTCAACTACGCGGCTTCGCTGAAAGTGCTCGACTCAATGACCGTTGCCTCGCTCGAGGTCACCGGACCGTTCTCGCTGTTCCCCGAGGCGATGGGCAAGCTGATGGCCTGGGCCGGAACCGCCGGGGTCGTGCCGGCCGGCGCGCCCTTCGGCGTGTTCCTCAGCTCGCCCGAGACCCCGGCCGACAGCGCGGCCTGGGAGATCTGCCTGCCGGTCCCGACCGGCACCATCGCCGACCCGGCCTCCGGCGTCACGGTCAAGCCGTTCGGCGGCATCCAAGTCGCCTTCGCGACCTACACCGGCCCGTATGACGGCATCGGCGCGGCCCACGACAGCCTCGAGATGTGGGTCGACGCGAAGGGGATGACGGTTGCCGGCCCGGCCATCGAGTTCTACCTGAGCGACCCGCAGGCGACCCCGCCCGAGTCGCTCAAGACTGAGATCGCGGTCGCAGTCAAGACCGGCCAGCCCGAGCCCGCCGGGCAGTAGCCGGTCCGCGTAGCCAGATTGAAACAGCCCCGAACCGGGGCTGTTTCCATTTCACCGGGCCGGTAGCCGCGCTCCCGAGGGGGCCGTTGGAACCGCCAGCGCTCACTTGACGACCGGCCGAATCTCCGCTATCCTTGCCCATGGCCGAGCCAGTAACCCGATCCCCGACCGGCCCGGCCGCCCGTGGGAGGTACGTATGAGGTGTCCACACTGCCTGAAGGAGATTGACCCCGGGCACAGCCACGTCGTCCTGCCGGCGGACCACGACGGCTACTGGCGCGTCGACGCGGTGCGGTGCCCGAGCTGTCGGAAGAACACCCTGACCCTCGAGACACGGACGCCCTCCCGCGTGTCGGTCAGCCTGCTCGGCCTGCCCGAGCCGTGGGAGCCGGTCCTCCGGTTCCGCCCGCTCGGGTCGGGCCGGCCGCCGGCCCCGGAGGAAGTCAGGACCGAGTCACCGGGCATCGCGGCCGACTACGAGGAAGCCTGCGAGGTATCCCACTTGAGCCCCCGGGCGAGCGCGGCACTGAGCCGGCGCTGTCTGCAGAGCATCCTCCGGACCAGGACCGGGGTCAGGCACGCCGACCTCGCGGTCGAGATACTCGAGGCGCTCGACAAGGGCCACCTCCCGGCCGAGCTTGCCGTCGACCTCGCCGCCGTTCCCCGGATCGGCAACTTCGCCGGCCATCCCGCCAAGAGCAGCTTGCCCGGGCAGGTCTGTGACGCCGATCCGGGTGAGACCGAGCTGAACCTCGACGTGATCGAGGGCCTCTTCGACTTCTACTACGTCCAGCCCGCCCGGCTGAAGGCCAGGCGCGACGCGCTCGAGCACAGGCTCGGCGAGCCCGAGTAGCGCGGCCACCGCCCGCCGACCTTGACACCCCGGCCGCGGCCCGGCTAGACTACGGTCGATGATCGAGCACCGGATTCCCGGGACCGGGCCGAGGCGACCATGAGCGACGACTCCCTGCGGTCGTGGTGGCCGGTCATCCTCATCGTCCTGGGCGGACTGCTCCTCGCCTCGATGTTGTCGAGCCGCTGCAACCCCCGCCCGCGCGAGCAGTTCCCGCCCCCGGAATCCCCACGGCCCACCTGACGGGGCCAGCTGACTCCGGGGCCCGGAGTCGCGAGCGCCGCCATCGCCCTTGCCGGCCCGGCTCCCGTTCGCGCGGTCCCGGCGGCGCCACCCGCCGTCTCTTGACAACCCGGCCGTTCCGGCCGCATAATCACCACGGCCGACACGCTAATCCGCCGCGGGCCGGCGGAGACTGCCGCAGGCCAGCGCGGAGGCCCGGGCCTTGGGACGACCAGAAGGAGGACCAATGAGCTGGACCGTAAGCCAGATGAAGGTACACGTGGCCTGCCTGGGACTGCCCGAGCACCAGGCGCGGGCGCTAATGACCGCCTACCAGCGCCTGCGCGCCCTCTCGTCCGAGGAAGTCATCGACCTGTTTGTCTCCGAGTACCTGAGCGAGGTCAACAAGCGGCACGCCGAGAGCCTCGTGGCGTTCACCGCCCACTGGTGGCTGACCGCGAACATCAGCGAGCTGGCCACTGATGTCGCCAAGTTCGTCGCAGTCCCCCTGTCAACGCCGATGACCTTCGACATCATCGCGCACAAGTACGACGCGCGGCGGGCCACCAGGGACTCGAGCCTGCACGTCAACCTCAAGCTCGGGCCGGAACAGGTCGGCGCCCAGCTCCGGGCCACCGGCCGCAACTGCGACCGCCTCTGGCGGCTGATCCCGAAGCACCTCGTCCGCGGACCGGCCCCGCGCGCCTGACGCCCGCCCGCCGCCGCTTGACAACCCGTGCGATTGTGGCATAGAATCGCCACGATGAACGGCAGGCATCGTGCGGGGACCCGCCCCGGGCAGGCCCGGAGATGACGGCCCGGGCCGACGCGGTCGCCAACCTGCGGGCGTTCGCCCGGCTCTACGGCTACGCCCGCTTCTTCCACCCGAGCGACGAGGCGAGCTCGATCGACTGGGCCCGGCTCGCCGTGCTCGGCGCCGCGCGGGTGCTCGACTGCGCCGACGCCGGGTCGCTCCGCTCGACGCTGGCCGGACTGTTCGGCCCGGTCGCCCCGACGGTGCAGGTCTGCGGCGCCGGGACCGGGCCGCGCGCGCCGGAACTGTCCGGCGACGACGCGACCTGCCTGCCGGTCTGCTGGCAGCACCGCGGCCTCAGGCTCCCGGAGGCCGAGCGCTTCCTCGAACAGACCTACGGCACCCTGAGCGTCTACTCCAGCCTGCGCACCAACCGGCCGATGCACGACGGCGGCGGCGACCTGCCCGCGTTCGGGGACTGCCCGGCGCCGGGCGAGTACGTCGACAAGCCGCTCGACCGGGAGCTCGCCTGCCGCGTACCGCTCTGCATCTGGTCGAAATACGGCGAGACCCTGCCATTCGCGGACACGACCGCGCTCGAGCGCCTGCAGGCCGCGCTCGACGCGGTCGAGCTCGACCCGCCCGGCGACCCGCCGCCCGACGTCCGGCTCGGCGCGGTCGTCATCGCCTGGACCGCCGCCCGGCACTTCTACCCCTACTTCGACGTCGTGCCGACCGACTGGGACGCGGTGCTGACCGAGACGCTCGCCGCGGCGCTCGACGCCACCGACCGCGCCGGTTTCCACCGCACCCTCCGGCGGATGGCCGTCGCGCTTCACGACGGACACGCCGGCGCGGTCGACCTGCGCCGCGACGACGGCGTCGTCCGGGCCCGGCTCGAGTTCGTCGAGGAGCGCGTCGTCGTCGTCGCGGCCGCCGCCGACACCGGCCTGCGCCGGGGTGACGTCCTGCTCGAGGTCGACGGCCGGCCCGTCGACAGGCTGCTCAAGGAGGAGGAGCAGCACGTCTCCGGCTCGCCCCAGTGGCGCCGCGCGCGCAGCCTCAACCGGCTCCTTCTCGGCCCGAAGACCGCCTCGCTCAGCCTGCTCGTCGAGCGCGGGACCGACACCATCCGGGCCAGCGCGATGCCGGGCGACCCCTCCCGCCCGTTCCCGCCCGACACCGGCGAGTGTGTCCGGGAGCTCGAACCCGGCATCTGGTACGTCGACCTCAACCGCGCGCTCGACGAAATCAACTCGAACCTGCGCAAGCTGGCGCGGGCGCGCGGCGTCATCTTCGACCTGCGCGGCTACCCGAACCGGAACGAGGGCGTCCTCGGCTACCTCCTCACCGGCGAGGAGAAACGCGGGGAGAAGTGGATGTTCATCTCGCGCACCGCCTGGCCGGACCGCGAGCGCATCTCGGGCTGGGACGGGTTCGGCTGGGAGCACATCCGGCCCGACGAGCCGCACTTCCGGGGCCGGGCCGTGTTCCTCGCCGACTCCAGCGCCATCTCCTACGCCGAGTCGGTCCTCGGCTACGTCGAGGGATTCAGGCTCGGCGAGATCGTCGGCAGCCCGACCGCGGGCGCCAATGGCAACATCCTTCTCCTGCCCCTGCCCGGCGCGTTCCGCTTCTCCTGGACCGGGATGAAGGTCACGAGGTTCGACGGCTCCCAGCACCACCTCCTCGGCATCCGGCCGACCGTGCCCGTCCGGCGCACGCTAAGGGCCCTCCGCGAGGGCCGCGACGAGCACATCGAGAAGGCGCTGAAACTCCTCCGCTAGCCCGGCCGGACCCTGACTCGACGCCCTGACACAAAACTCCGAATGCGCAAAGATGGCAATCACGCAATTCCCATAATCGCGTCGACTCCACCTAATCACCGGTACATCAAGAAATTAGTCCCTGTCTGAATTTCCCCCATCCCCTATCCCCGGTATTACTGGGGTAGTTACCGGGGGAGTAACACCGGGAGTGCAGCCGAGGGTGGGGTGTCCAGGCGGGCTGGCGCGAGGAAAGCTGAGGGTTGAGCCGCGCTACTCGACCAGCACCAGCCGGCTGGATTCGCCGGTGTCCTGCCTGCGAACGAAGTAGACCCCGGGCGCGAGATGCCGGACATCGTTGTCACCAGGGAGAAGCTCCATCACCATCCGGCCGGAGATGTCGAGGAGGAGCGCGGGGCATGACCCGCTTCGGTTCTCCGAACCGGGATCGTGTCCCAAGCCCGTGAGGCTCAGGCTGCCGCGCACAATGGTCGCCACGGCCGCGCCCGGCCGTCCGCCGGCCGCGCCCCCCGCGATCCCGCTCGCCGGCAGTTGCGCGAGTGCGAACACCGGCTCCCCGTCGTCCGGTATCGCCACCGGCGGATCGCCCGACACGCCCCGCGTTCCCCAGTCGAGGTGCTCGACCGAGAACCCGGTGATCGACCCGGTCGCGCCCTCGCACTGGTCGTCCACCACGCCGAGGAACAGCCGGTCCTCGCCGTTGCCGGCGAGGAACTCCGCGCCCTCGGTCAGGTCGAAGACCATCGGGTGGCCGGGGAACGGGAAGTCCCGGGCCGGCGAGCGCCAGCTCCGGAACGGGTAGCTCCACGGCGGCCCCATCACCGGCGCGACCCCGAGCTCGATACCGACCCGGTCCCGAGTCGGGTGGCTGATGGTAACCAGGCCGACCAGCACCGGCCGGTAGTCGACGCGGTCGCGCAGGTACTCGACCTGCCGGCCGCCCATCTCGGCGTCCATCACCGCGACGTATGACATCCAGAAGAAACCCGCGTCGCCCCAGCCCGTGCCCCACGAGTTGACGACCCGGAACGCGCCCGGTCCATCCGAGGTCGGGAGCGTGTCGTCGTAGCCGACGATGGTGACCGCGTGCCAGCCCCGCATCGTGCCGTAGCGCTCGCTCGAGCAGTAGGTGTGGCGGAACTCGTGGATGTTGTCGAAGTTCTCCCAGACCCGGATGCCGATGACCCCGGTGTAGCCGTTGGCGAGGTGCTGGCGGACCCGGTTGATGCCCGCAGTGTCGTAGGCGGCGATGAAACAGGCCTCCTCGCCCCGGAACTCGAGCGCATTGAAGTACGCCGCCTCGCTCGGCCAGCTCGAGTAGTCGGTCGGGTTGTAAGGCTTGCTGAAAAGGGTCGCGCAGCCCTGCTCGATGGCGAGCACCATCACCCGGCTGCCGCTGGTGCCGCCGTCCTGTCCGCCGTTAACCTGGTTGTAGAGGAACGCCGGGCTGAACTGGTTGCGCGGGTCGCGGACGTTCCAGCCGCGCTCGACGAACTCGTTGTGGGTCATATGGTAGTAGCCGTGGGCCCAGGCCACGCAGGAGCCCTGGCCGCCCTGGTTGCCGACCGGCGGCAGGTTGGCAGAATGGTCGACCCGGACGACCGTGTCGCAGAGCGGCCGGCACGGCGCGGCCGCGATCCGGTCGACCCGGACCACTCCCGGCACCGTGTCGAGGTCCTCGGGGATGAGCCCGAGCCGGTGCCCGGCCGGGAGCGGCGCCGCGAGCGCGGCGAGCAGGAGCAGCGCGAGCCGGAGCATCAGCAAAGCTTATCCGGCCCGGCGACCCGGTCAACCACTGGCCGCGCTCCTTGACTGCCCTCCGGCCCGGGATAATATGGCCCTGTGATAGCGGAGCACGCCGACTTCTCGGCCCGGCCGCTCGCCCGCGGCCCGGAGGCGATTGACCGCATCGAGGTCGAACGCCTGCGCCGGGTGCTCGCCGCCAGCGAGCCCGGCTCGTCCCTGCTCGGCCTGTCCGACGAGGACCTGCTCGCCCGGCTCGGCGTCCTCCGGCCCGACGGCGACCGCCGCATCACCGTCGCAGGGCTGTTGCTCGTCGGCCGCGAGGAATTCCTCCGCGCCGACCTACCCGGCCACGAGGCCATCTACCTCCACATGCAGTCCGACACCGACTACGACCGGCGGCTCGACTCGCGCCGGCCGCTCCTCGCGCTCGTCGAGCAGTTCGGCCAGGCGCTCGAACCGCACAACCGTGTCCACACGCTCAAGCTCGGCCTGTTCCACGTCGAGGTCCCGGACTTCCCGGCCGAGGTCTGCCGCGAGGCCCTGCTCAACACCCTCGTCCACCGCGACTACGAACTCAACGCGCCGGTCTACCTCCGCCACTACCCGGACCGCATCGAGATCGCCAACCCGGGCGGGCTCTGGGGCGGGGTGACGCTCGACAACATCCTCGGCCACGAGCCGGTCAGCCGCAATCGCCTGCTCGCCGAGGTCCTCCAGCGCATCCGGCTCGTCGAGCGCGCCGGGATGGGCGTCAAGCGGATGTACCACGTGATGCTATCGTTCGGCAAGGAGCCGCCGGCCTGGGAAGCCGAGCGCGACTACGTCCGGGTTATCCTCCGGAGCGGACGGACCGAGGCCGGGCCCGGTGTCGACGAGACCTTCGCCCGCTTCGTCGCCGACGAGGGTCGGGCCGGCCGCGGCCTGACGCTCCACGACCTGCTGGTGCTGACCTGGCTCAAGCGCAACCGCGAGGTCAGCCTTGCCGACGTCCAGCGCCTGCTCCAGCGCGGCGAGAACGAGTCCCGCGAGGCGCTCAACTCGATGGCCCTGCGCGGGCTCATCGAGCCGTTCGGGCAGAAGGGCGGCCGGGTCTACCGGCTCAGCAAGCGCATCTACTCACAGCTCTCGACCTGCGTCAGCTACACGCTGTTCCGCCGCGCCGAGGCCGCCTACGCCGATAGCGCAATAATGACCTACCTCGAGGACATGCCGAAGGACCGGCAGTACGTCACCAACGAAATCGTCCGGACCATCCTGCGCTGCAGCCCGCACCAGGCCGGCCACATCCTCGCCGGCCTCGTCCGGCGCAAGCGGCTCCAGATGCGCGGCCGGAGCCGGGCCACCCGCTACTACAAGACCGGCCAGCTCACCGTCTTCGACTGAGTTCAGCGCAGGAGCTCGAACCGGCGCGCCGACGCCGCGCCGCCGACCTCGAGCCGGCAGAAGAACACCCCGGCCGACACCTTCCGCCCCGCCGCGTCGCGACCGTCCCAGCGCGTGAGATGCTCGCCGGCCCGGTGCTCGCCGGTCGCCAGCACCCGCACCAGCCGGCCGCCCGCGTCGTACACCGCCAGCCGCGCCGGTGCGGCCGCGGCGAGCTGGAAGCGCACGGCCAGCCCGCCCCGGGCCGGGCTGGGCAGGACCGCGAGCCCGCCGGTCGCGGCCGCGCGCCCCGCCTCGGCGATGCCGTACGGCTCGCCCAGGTCCTCGAGCACCCGGCGCGCCAGCGCCCTCGCGTCCTCGTCACGCAGGTAGTAGACCGGGAACCCGCAGGCCACCGCCCGGTGCGCACCGGCCTCGTGGCGGACCGCGACCGGCTTGCATTCGAAGCTGTCGCCCGAGAATGACCGGAACGCCAGCACCGGCACCCCGTCGCCGGGCAGGAGCGCGTCGATGTAGGGCAGGCGGCCCTGCAGGGCGGGCAGGGCCTTGGCCGAGTCGACCGCAACGTCCGGGTACCCGGCCTGCCCGACAGCGCCGATGAAGTCACTGCGGGCGGACTGCTCGGCCCGGGCGAGGCCGAGCCGGTCCCGCTCGAACCGGCCCGGCTCGTAGTTGAACGGGTATCCGCCGCCGCCAGCCAGCGCGAGCGCGGTCTTCCAGCCCGAAAGCCAGAGCCGGCCGCCGTGGGCGAGGTGGTTGGCGAGGCCCGGCACCGCGCCGGCGATGAGCATCTGCTGGTACTCGTCCCCGTGCCAGACGATGGTCGAGTACGGCCCGAGGTCGCCCGCGCCCGGCGCGCCGGCCTCGGCGCAGTTCCAGTCGGTAAGCCGGTAGCCGCGCAGGACCGCGTGCCAGAACGCGTCGAGCTGGGCCCGGGACGGGCTGCCGGGCTGGCCCGAGCCGGGCCGGGTCTCGTTGACGAGCAGGATGCCGTGGTCGAGCGTTACCGCCTTGCCCCGGGCCGGGGTCGAGCGCTCGCTCTCATTGCCCCCGGTGTCGACCGCGGTGACGACCCAGTGGTACATCGTGTCGGCGAGCAGGCCGGAGTCGCGCCGGGCGGTGTCGGGCAGCAGCGCGGGGTTGACCCGGGCATAGCCGCTGTCGGGCCGGGTCGAGCGGTAGAGGTTGTAGCCGGCGAGGTCGAGCTCGCGGTTCGCCCGCCAGGTGACGCTCATCCCGTGCCGGAATGGCAGCGCCGCCGCGCTCGAGGGCGCGGCCGGCACGTCTGCCGGCACCGCGCTGGCCCCGTCCGCGAAGCCGCTCTCGTAGCCGTCCCGGTCCCGCGCGAGCACGGTCGCGAACACGCGCCGGCCGGTCTCGAGCCCGGTGATGACCGCGACGGTATCCGGCCCGGTGTCGAGCGAATCGGCGTAGGTCAGCGTGTCGAACCCCCAGAACAGCCGGTAGCCGGCGAGGTCCGGCTCGGGCGAGGCCCGCCAGCTCGCCCGCAGGCTAGTCCCGTCGCCGCAGTCGGCGAGCGCGAACCCCTCGGGCGGCAGCGGCGCGACCGCGAGCGAGGCAAGCGTCGCGACCGCCATCCGGCAGACTTCCGCGGCGAGGTCGAAGTCGAGGTTACCGAGCGTGTCGGCCGAGGTGTGGTACCAGATGTAGGGCTCGGAGCCGAACTCGTAGCCCGAGGTCGCGACATAGCCGGCCTCCTCGAACGAACGCGAGTCGGACGGGAAGCTCCGCACCGAGATGCGGTGATCGAGCTCGGTGTAGCGGTCGGCCATCGCGGCCTGGTAGTCGCACAGCCTGCGCGCCGGCGCGAGCCCGACCAGCGCGACGCCCCAGCTACCGCCCGGCCAGGCGACCATGTCGAAGTTCAGCGCGCCGAGGATGTCGGTGCCGGCCGCCCGCATCCGTTGGGCGTAGTGCGCGCTGCCGTAGAGCCCGAGCTCCTCGCCGGTGAAGGCGACGAACTTGACCGTCAGGTCGAGATTCTCGGCCGCGAGCACCCGCGCCGCCTCGAGCGCGATCGCGGTCCCGGACGCGTTGTCCTCGGCTCCGGGCGCGAGGCTATCCGGGATCTCCGAGATCGCGTCCATGTGGCCGCAGACGATGAGCTCCTTGTCCGGCCGGTACCGGCCGAGCCTGATGCCGACCGGGTTGCGCCAGTACTCGCCGCCGCGCGGGTAGGAGTCGAGCTCGACCGAGTCCAGCCCGAGCCGGGTGAAGTACTCGAAGACGTGGCGCTCGGCACTGCGGCAGCTGTCGGTCGGTGAGTGGCGAGTCTGGAACCCGCAGAGCTCGGTAATCCGGGCCCGGATCGAGTCCGGGCTCACCCGCGCGACCAGCCGCTGGACGAAGCTGTCGCTGGCCGCCGGCCGGGACAGGACCGGCGCCCGCGGCATCCTGAGCGGCACCGGCGCGTCGGGCAGGGAGACCAGCCGCCGGTAGCGCCGGGCCTCGGCCTCGCCGGGCTGGACCAGCTCCGGCCCGGCATCGAGCCCGGCCCAGGCGAAGAACGCCGGCCGGTCGGGGTCGAGCAGGACCTCGCGCGCGCCCGGCACCGGGCCGGCGATCGAGGCCGGGTCGAGGTAGTGCCAGGAATCGGTCGCGCCCCAACTCCGCGCGCCTTCCGCTGCCAGCCGTTCGATCAGCCCCGCGTCCGATGCCGGCACCGCAACCAGCCGCGCCGGGGATGCAACCGCGGCGGCGGTGAGAACAAGGAAGGCGGCCAAGAGTGCCGGCGTGCGGGTCGTGCCCACTGCCGGGCCGGCTAGCGCGCCTTGACGACCCGGACCGGCCGGCCGTCACCGTCGGCGCTGCGCAGGAAGTAGACTCCGGGCCCGAGATCGCCGCCGACCGCCGGCCCGCTGAGCACGCCGACAAGGCTCCCGCCCGCGTCGTAGACCAGCACGTCGCTAGACTCGTAGCCCGACAGGAGCGCCCAGTTGCTGAACGGGTTGGGCCGGACCGACAGCCGGGGCTGGAGTCGCGCCGCACGGTCGCGCACCGCTACCGTCAGCCGCACCTCGACCGACTCGAACGCCGGGCTCGACCGCAGTGAGTCGCCGTAGAGCCAAGCGGTGTTCCAGTTACCCTCGTCGCCGTGCAGGTACCGCTCGAAGATCGCGGTGAGCCAGCGCCGGGCGCTCCGCAACTGCTCCTCGCGGGTGATGCCGGCGGTGCCGCCATTCTCCCAGAAGTAGGAGTAGTCCATGAAGTAACCGTGGTTTGCCCCGCGGACCACGCCGAACGTGCCGGGCGCGGGCGCGCCCTGCCAGTAGGCCTCGCGGACCGCCGGCCAGGGCGCGGTGTTGTCGGTCCCGCCGCCGATGACGAGCTTCGGCACCCGGACGTTGGCGGCATTGGTCGGCGGGTCGGTCTGCGGACTTGCCAGCGCCGCGACCGCCCGCAGGCTGTCGCCGAGCCGGAGCGTGTCCGCGGCGAGCATCGCCAGGCCGCCGCCCATCGAGTGCCCGCAGAAGCCCCAGTTCGCGCGGGCGACGCGGCCCGCGAACGGGTCGCCGGTCACGGTGTCCAGCGCGGCCGCGAATCGTGCCGCGTCGGCCATCAGCCGGGCGCGGCGGTCGTGCTCGGGCCGGATGATCGGGTTGGATATGGTCGGCAGGACCGCGATGTAGCCCCAGGTCGCGAGGTGCTCGGCGTAGCTGTAGTAGCGGTCGATGCCCATCTGCCAGCCGTGGCCGAAGACGACGACCGGTGCGGGCGCGGCCCGGCGCGGGATGACCCCGGCCGACTCCGGGTAGTAGATGCGCGAGCCCTGCATCAGCTCGGTCGAGCCCGGGATATCCTCGGTCCGGAACGCGGCAGCGAACCGGCCCGGCGCGGAGTAGTCGGACTGGGCAACGGCCAGCGCGGCCAGTGTCGCGAGCAGGAATGTCGGGTTTCTCATCGCCTCATCTCAGCGAGACAGGATACCGCCCCGGGCCGGGAATGCAAGCCTGTCCGGGGCAGTATCCTGCCGTCATCGCCGGGTCACTCCGCCAGCACCAGCTTGCGCGTGATGCTGGCGCCGCCGGCGCGCAGCCGAGCAAGGTAGACGCCGGGCCGGAGCCCGGTCGCGTCCCAGCTCACCGCGTGCCGGCCCGCGGCCTGCCGCCCGGAGACGAGCGTCGCGACCCGCCGGCCGGCCGCGTCGAGGAGGACGAGCTCGGCCGGCCCGGCGGCGGGCAGCCGGTATTCGAACCGCGCCCGGCCCCGGACCGGGTTCGCGCCGACCGCAAGCAGTGGCCCGGCTGGCGCGGTCCGCTCCTCGGCGATGCCGGTGAAGTCGACCGTGTGGACGACAATCGGGTTGTTGGTCACGATGTTCTCGCCTTGGACGAAGAACCCGGCCTTCTGGTCGATCTCGTAGGTCACCCGGACGACGTCGCCGGTGTTGACCTCGGCGACCGATGGAAACCGGTGCGAGGCGGTTGTCCGGTCGGTTATCTTGAGCGGCGCCTGCCAGGTCGCGCCGTTGTCGCCGTTGTCGAACGCGATGAAGATGTCCGCCCGCAGGCGCTCGGGCGGCCCGGGTTCGACGTTCGAGGAGTCGAACTGCTCCCACGCAGCGACGAGGTACCCGCCCGCCTCGCCGATGCTCGGCCGGCAGGCGTAGATCGCGTTGTAGCCGATCGGCGCCCCGAGGTTCAGCGGGTTGCACCGGGCGATCGTCACCCGCGACCAATTCGGTGAGTTTGCGGGCGACCAGTGCCAGATCTGGGCCGGGATGATGTAGCCCTGCCCGGCGACGTAGGGCATCGTCGCCGCGACGATGTGGAGATCGTCCTCCTGGTCGTAGAACGGCGTGAACGCGCTGATGTGGAAAGACGTCAGCGTGTCGCCGCCGTAGGCCGGCGGCCACGGCAGTTCCTCCGGGTTCTGCCAGGTGGTTCCGCCGTCGGTGGACTGCCGGTAGAAGCCCGGGTCGGGTGCCCCCTCGGAGTACTCCCAAGTGATACAGACCTTCTGGCTCACCCGGCTCGCGGCGATGTTCTGGGTCGGGAACATCGGGTCGGGCTGGGGCGAGCTCACACCAACCGGGCCAGACCACGTGCACCACGGGTTGACGCGGCTGTAGTAGAGCTGGTCGCGGCTCCCGTCGTCTATCACCGAGACGTGGTAGGGCAGGCCCGGGCTGGAGGCGAGCACCGGCCAGAGGTAGGCGCTCGGCCCGTCGCAGTACTCGAAGAGGCCGCCGCCCGGCGCCATATCCCGCCCCAGCGACGGGTACAAGGGCGTCGTGCCCATGTGCGTCGACACCAGCGCGCACCCGGTCGTCCAGTCCAGCGCCAGGTTCCCGTACCCCGCGCGCGCGGTGAACACGTTGACCCCGGACTGCATGTAATCCGGGTCAATCCAGTTCCACTCGCCGAGCGCGAAGTCATAGAAGTTGTAGCGCATGTTCCGGTCCGGGAACGTCGTCTGGTTCGAGGCCGAGTACATCCAGAGCACGTGGATGCCGCGTTCCGGGTCGACTACTATCTGCCGGAGTTGGGGGCCGTTGGCCTGCCAGTCGACGGTCGTGCCGCCGACCGTGTCGACGGTGCCGACGACCGGCCGGCCCGCCGGTACGGGCGGGTCGCCGCTCACCCGTGTGACGGCCTCGTCCGGCAACGCCGAAGTCTCCGGCGCGAGCGCGGTCAGGGGAATGAGGTTGCCGGCAGCCGCGGCCAGTGCCGCCCCGGCAACGATGGCGATGAGTCGGATCATTCTACCTCCTTTGGGCCGCCGGACTGGGCATCGGGCAACCGGTCCGGCGCGCCCGCTCTCTGCCGGCGATAGCATACCTCAACCGGACGGCCCTTGTCAACATCTTTCGACAACCGGGGCCGTCCCTGCCATTTGCGCTCCCGGCAGAGGGACGGCCCCGGTCTTCCGGGTCGCCCCCGCCACCCCTGACGGGAGCAACCCGGCTGGTGCCCGCTCAGTCGTAACTGAGCGTTGTGCGTCTGAGGGCGAAATCCACGTCCCGGGTGAGTTCCTGCGGCCTGACCGTCACCGGCCCCTGGTGCTCGGTGGACTCGTAGCCCCGGGCCATCGCCCGGACCCGGTAGTCACCCGGCTCGAGCCTCATCCGGTAGTGCCCGCGCCGGTCCGTGGTCGCGCGGGCCGCGTCGGCCCGGCCCCGGGCGACGACCGCCGCTCGGGCAATCGGCTCGCCGGTCCGGGCATCGGTCACCCGACCGGCAATGCCGCCCGTGCGCCGTCGCGGGACCAGCGCGAAGTTGATCCCCTCGACCGTCTGCCCGGGCCGGACATCAACCGGCTCCGGGTAGGCCGCCCGGAGGTACCCGCGCGCGGCCGCGACGACCCGGTAGGTCCCCGGCCTGAGCCCGCGGATGACATATTCCCCGCCGGCGTCGGCCCGGGCCGCCCGGCGGCCGTACCGCCCGTGCGCCATCACCAGCGCGTGGGCGAGCGGCCTGCCGTTCTCGTCGGTCACCTGGCCGGAAATTGCGCCCGGGTCCGGGTTCGCGACCCGGAACAGCGCGAAGTCGATCCCGCGGGTCACCTCGCCCGCGCGCACCGTCACCCTCCTCGGGTATACGGCCGGCTCGTAGCCGCGCGCGCCCGCGGCCCGCACCCGGTAGTCGCCCGGCCTCAACTCGTCAAACAGGTACGCGCCCCGCTCGTTCGTTCGGGCCTGGCTCGCGCGGCCGCCCTCGGACCGGGCGGTCACCACGACCCCGGCCAGGGGCGCGCCGGTCACGGCGTCGGTCACCCGGCCGGCGAGGCCGCCACCGCCGGCCAAAACCGGGCCCGCCAGCGCCGCCAGCGTCACGAGACTGAGCATCGTTCTCATCGGCTGTTCCTTTCGATTGCGGTCGTATTCACACAGCCCATCGACATTCTCCTATGCATTGGCCGTGCCGTCGCTAAGTTCTGATTTGCCAACATGGTATTGCTCGGCAGGCGGACGCCGGCGCGCATCCTGGTCCAATTCTGTCCCGACCGGGCCAGCCCTTGCCGCACCGGACGACAGCCGGATGTGGGTTGACGACAACGCGGCCGGCCAGAGAGTCTGCGACCGCGCCGCGTCCCGGCCGGCGGGGCGCGGACCCGCGACAGTGCGCGGGCTCAACACCGCAGGGCTGCCCGTATCCTCCCTCGACCCGAGCTGATCAGGATTTGGGGTTGACGGGAGGGGATTGCCGGGCCATCATGTTGACACGGGGGCGTGTCGCGCCGCCCGAGAGGAGGACTGTAGTGCATCTGCTGATACGCTGGTTGATTGCCGCGCTGGCGCTGGTTCTCGCGGCGTGGGTAGTGCCGGGCATCGAGGTCGCGGACAAGGCCTGGTGGGTGGTTGCCGTGATGGCCGTCGTGTTCGGGTTGGTCAACGCGCTCATCCGGCCGGTGCTGAAGCTCCTGTCCTGCGGCCTGATAATCCTGACGCTGGGCCTGTTCTCGCTGGTCATCAACGCGCTGATGCTGTGGTTCTCGTCCTGGATCGCGGTCAACTGGCTCCACGTCGGGTTCCACGTCCACGGGTTCTGGGCCGCGTTCTGGGGCGCGCTGATTGTCTCGATAGCGACGGTGATACTCTCGGCGCTGTTCCGGGACAAGCGGTAGGGTCAGCGCGGTCGCACCCCGAGGCAGTATGAAGGGCGGCGGCCCGCGATGGCCCGGTCTGCCGGCTGCGCCCCGGGCTTGACCGCGCCGCCCGACCGCCTAGCCTCTGGGCATGGAAGCACCCGACAAGCGCTGGCATACCCGTCACCCTGACAAGGCAATCACCGACCGCGACCGACTGCTGGCAATGGTTCGCGCGCAGAAACACCTGACCCTCGCCGTCGTATCCGCGGGCCGGCCCTACCTGGCGACCGTCAACTTCGGGTTCGGCGAGGCCGCCGACACCTTCTACTTCCACTGCTCGCGGCAGGGACGCAAGGCCGACGCCATCCGGGAAAACCCCGAGGTCTACGGGCAGGTCCTCGATGACCGGGGCTACCTGCCCGGCGAGTGCGACCACTCCTTCACTACCGTCCAGTTCGAGGGCCGGGCGGAGTTCGTCGAGGACATCGAGGAGAAACGCCGCGCGCTCGCCCTGCTCATCGACCACTGCGAGCCCGACCCCGGCCCGGTAAAGACGCGCCTGCTCCGGGCCGCCGGCGTCGAGTCGGTCGGCGTCGTCCGCGTCAAGGTGTCGTCGTGGAGCGGGAAGACCAACCGCTAGCGGCTCTGGCCCTATCTGTTGACAGGTCCGGCTGCAGGGCTAGTCTGGCGGGTGCGCCGGTCCGCGGGGGCGGCCGGGCGCGAAAGGAGTGCGCGATGCGCTGCGTGACTTTGCTGCTGCTGGTGCTTGCTGCGTCCGGCCAGGCCCAGCTCGACTCGTCCTGGATCAGCCACTACAACGGCAACGAAGGCTGGTTCGAATTTCAGGGGCCGGAGCGCGCCATGCGTCTCGACCCGACTGAATTTGGCCTCGACCTGCCGGTCGAGATCGAGTCGCTGAAGATCTGGTTCTACTGGGGCATGGGCTCGCTCACTGACTCGGTCTTCACCTTTCGCATCTACGCTGACGACGGCCGGACCTTGCTCTTCGAGTCCGACAGCCTGACCTGCCCGTCGGGCTACTGGGTCCACTACGGCCTGCCCGAACCGGTCCTCATCGAGTCGGGCACGTTCTGGATTGTCGCGACCGCCCGCAGCGTGAATCCGTGGGCCCACCCCTACATCAACACCGACGACAACGGAACCCCGGTCGGCAGCTTCCACGGCAGTCCCGGTGCCTGGACGCAGTGCACTTCCGGTGAGTACTGCTTCTTCGCTTACGCCTGCGAATGCGTCGTGGGTATGGGGCAAGGCCGCTGGTCTGGTCCCACGGCCGCGGTCGCGCCGCTCATCTGCCGTGGAGAGCTCTTCCTGCCCGGTGCGGAGCCCGCGCGGCTCGTCACCGTCGACGGCCGCGGCGCGCGCCTCCTGGCACCGGGCGACAACCGGCTTGCCGGCCTCGCGCCCGGGGTCTACTACCTGTGCCGGCCGGGCGACCCGGTCCGGCGGGTGACGGTACTGCACTGAGTGGCGCATCGCCCGGCTCGCCGAGCGGGTCAAATACCGGTAATCAGCAGGCGTCCGCTATACCACCTCGGAGGTAAGCAGTGAAACGCGTAATGGCAACCGCCCTTATCCTCGCCTTGGCCCTGCCCGCCGCCGCCGGCTGGCTCAACGACCCCTCGAGCCCGGTCGAGTTCCGCGCCGGCACCGAAATCGGCTTCTTCGGCGTCCTCGACCACACCATCCGTTTCGGCGTGAACGGCACCGAGTTCGACTACGTCCGCGAGGGCCGGCAGAACATCCTCTTCCCATTCGAGCGACTGACCGCCGAGCTCCACCTCAAGCCCCGCCACACCATCGTCTTCCTGTACCAGCCGCTCGACATCCGCACCGCCGCGACGCTCGAGAACCCGCTCATCGTCGACACCGACACCTTCCCGCCCGGCACGCCGATGAACCTCCGCTACGGGTTCGACTTCTACCGGCTGAGCTGGCTCTACGACCTCTGGCCCGCGCCCGACCGCGAGCTGGCGTTCGGTCTCTCCGGCCAGATCCGCGACGCGTCGATCGCCTTCGCGTCCCAGGACGGCCACCGCCAGCGCGTCTACCAGGACCTCGGCCCGGTGCCGGTCCTCAAGGCCCGGCTCAAGGCCCCGCTCGGCCGGCGGCTCTGGCTCGGCGCCGAGGTCGACGGCTTCTACGCCCAGGGCAAGTTCATCACCGGCTCGACCAACGTCGAATCGAGCTTCAAGGGCGCCATCCTCGACGCGTCGCTCCGTTCCGGCTACCGCCTCAACGACGCCCTCGAGGGGTTCCTCAACCTGCGCTACCTCGGCGGCGGTGCCGAGGGCCAGCAGGTCAACCCGGAGAACCCGCTCGCCGACGGCTACACCTCGAACTGGCTCGGCGCGTTCTCGCTCGCCCTCGGCTTCTACATTCGCTAGCCCGTACCGTTGACCGGCGGGCGGCGGCCGGTATGCTGGACCATGAAGCAGACCGCCGCCCGCCCGGTCGAAGCCGACTGGCACGCGCTGGCGGCCGACGCGGCGCTCGCCCGGCTCGAGTCCGGGACTGGCGGGCTCTCCCCGGACGAGGCGCGGGCCCGGGCTGAGCGCTTCGGTCCCAACGCCCTTGCCGCCGAGCGGCGCGAGAGCGTCCTCTCGCTCGCGCTCCGCCACCTCGCCAACCCGGTAATCTACGTCCTCTTCGCCGCGGTCGCGGTCTCGCTCCTCACCCGCAACTACGTCGACGCTGTCGCCATCGCGGTCGTCATCCTGCTCAACACTGCGCTCGGCGTCGCCCAGGAGTGGCGGGCCGAGCAGGCGCTGGCCGCGCTTGCCGAGCTCGTCGCACCGCGCGCCCGGGTCCGGCGCGGCGGCGCGACGGTGACCGTGCCGGCGACCGCGGTCGTGCCCGGCGACCTGCTCGAGCTCGAGGCCGGCGACCGCGTCGCGGCCGACGGCCGTCTGATCGAGGCCGACGAGCTGCTCGCGGACGAGTCGGCGCTGACCGGCGAGTCCGAGCCGGCCGCCAAGCACACCGGGGAGCTGCCGGCGGCAACCGGGCTCGCCGACCGCACGAACATGGTCTGGCTGTCGACGGCCGTGACCGGCGGCCGGGCCCGGGCGCTGGTCACGGCGACCGGTATGAACACCGCTGTTGGCGCGATCGCCGAGCAGATGCGCTCGACCCGTCGGCCCGAGACCCCGCTCCAGCGCCGCATCAACCGCCTCGGGACGATACTCGGCACGATCGCGGTCGGTCTCGGCGCGGCGCTCTTCGGAATCGGGCTCCTGCGCGGCTACGTGCCGATGGAGATGCTACTCTTCGCGGTCGCGGCCGCGGTGTCGTCGGTGCCGGCCGGCCTGCCCGCCGCGGTCAGCGTCACCCTCGCCCTCGGCGTCCGCCGGATGGCCGGCCGCAACGCCATCGTCCGCCGCCTGCCCGCGGTCGAGACCCTCGGCTCGACCACGGTCATCTGCACCGACAAGACCGGCACCCTCACCCGCAACGAAATGGCGGTGACCCGGGCCTGGGCCGGCGGAGACGACCTCGCGGCGCCGGTCCGCGCGCCCGGCCCCGCGGCCGCGCTCCTGCTCGAGGCCGGCGCGCTCGCCAACAACGCCCGCCGCTCCGGCTCGACGATCGAAGGCTCGGCGACCGAGGCCGCTATCCTCCGGTTCTCGCTCGACGGCGGCATCGCCCCCGAGACGCTCGCGCGCGACAAGCCGCGCCTTGCCGAGCTGCCATTCTCCAGCGCCCGCAAGTGGATGGCGGTGCTGGTCCGGGACGGCGAGCGCGGCCACCGCGTCTACCTCAAGGGCGCGCCCGAGCGGGTCCTCGCCCGGTGCAGTCACCACGCCGGCGCCGACGGCCGGCCCGCCCGGGTCGACGACGAGTTCAACTGGGCGGTCCGGGACGCCGCCGAGCACTTCGCCGCCGACGCGCTCCGGGTCGTCGCCGCGGCCTACCGCGACCTTCCGGCCGCCGGGCCGGACGCGCTCGCCGAGGACGAGCTCGAAAGCGGGTTCACCTTCCTCGGCCTCTGGGGAATGGTCGATCCGCCCCGGCCCGAGGCCGCCGGCGCGGTCAGGTCCGCGCAGGGCGCGGGCATCAGCGTCGTGATGGTCACCGGCGACCACGCCGCGACCGCGGCCGCGGTCGCCCGCGAGGTCGGCATCACGGGCCGGGACGCCGGCCCGCCCCTGACCGGGCAGGACATCGACGACCTGCCCGGACCCGAGCTCGCCGGCCGGGTAGCCCGGGCCCGGGTCTGCGCCCGGGTCACGCCCGCCCACAAGCTCACCATCCTCAACGCCCTCTCCGGCCGGGGCGAGGTCGTCGCGATGACCGGCGACGGAGTCAACGACGCGCCCGCGCTCAAGGCCGCCGACATCGGCATCGCGATGGGCTCCGGTACCGAGGTCGCCCGCGAGGCCGCCGACATGGTCCTCACCGACAACAACTTCGCCACCATCGTCCGGGCGGTCGAACAGGGCCGGGTCATCTACCACAACATCCGCCGGGTCGTCAGCTACCTGATGGCGACCAACTTCGGCGAGATGCTCGCCTTCACCGCCTGCATCATCGCCGGGCTCGACAAGCCGCTGACCCCGGTGATGGTGCTCTGGGTCAACCTCGTCACCGACGGTGCCTGCACGATCCCGCTCGGCGTCGAGCCCGGCCACGGCGACGTCCTCGGCGAACCGCCCCGCCCGCCCCGCGAGCGGCTCGTCAGCGGCGCGATGGCGCGCCGCATCGCGCTCCTCGCCCTGGTGATGGCGGCCGGGACCGTGCTCCAGTTCTGGCTCGACCGCCGGGCCCGCCCGCTCGCCCACGCCCGCACCATCGCCTTCACCACCCTCGCCGCCTTCCAGTGGTTCCAGGCGCTCGCGATGCGCTCGGACCGCCGGTCCGTCTTCGCCCGCGGCTTCGCGCCAAACCGCTGGCTGCTCCTCGGCATCGCGGTCGCGGTCGTCCTCCAGGTGCTGGTCATCCACACGCCGGTCGGCCCGCTCGTCTTCGGCACCGTGCCGCTCTCGCTCGGCGACTGGCTTCGCATCGTCGCGCTCGCGAGTTCGATCCTGCTCGCCGACGAGGCCCGCAAGCTCATCGGCCGCCTGCGCCGGCGCGCCGGCAGTTGACCGCCCGCCCCGCCGGCGCTAATCTGGGTCGTGCCGTGATACTGACAGGAGGTTCTGAATGCGTTGCTGGCAATGTGGAGCCCAGCTCACGAGCGACGAGCGCTACTGCCCGGAGTGCTACGCCGACCTCGAGGGGGCCGGCGAGACGGACGCCGCGGACGGCCTCGCCCGCTGCCCGGAATGCGGGGCGGCCTGCCCGGGCGACGATAGCACCTGCCCGGCCTGCGGCCGGCCGCTCGACGGTACCGAGATTCCGCCCGACGAGGACGACGAGGTCTGACTGCCGCTCAGCGGCCGGGCCGCGCTTCGGCCAGCCGCAAGGCCCGCTCCGCCGCGCGGTAGTGCGCCACAACCTGCCGGCGGATAGCCTCGACCGTGTCCGGTTCGGAGACCAGCCTCAGCCGCCTCAGCCCGTCGCGGCACCTCCCGTAGTAGACGTAGATGTGCTCGAACCCGGCATCGGCCGTCCCGGCGTCACCGTGCAGGGCCGCGATGCGCCGGTCGAGGTCGGCCAGCAACAGCTCGACCGAGTCGGCAAACGCCGGCTCGCCCTCCTGCCCGTGTGCCTCGAGGCCGCCCCTCGGGAAGCCCGGCACGCTGTCCGGGTTCATGAGCACCGGCGCTCCGGCCGGCCGCTGTCCGCGCCCGACCAGGTAGCCGGCCGCGAACACCGCCGCGACGACCAGCGCCCCGGCCAGCCCGCGTCCCACCCTCACCGCGCCACCCCGGCAATCACGACCCGGACCTGCTCGCCGCCCGCGCGCAGGATGTAGGCCCCGGCGGCCAGCGCCACGCCGGCCGCGTCCCGGCCGTCCCACCACGCGCCGGCCGGCCCGGCCTCGAGGCGCCGCACCTCGCGGCCGAGCGCGTCGTACACCGTCACCACCCCGGGCCGGGCCGCGCGGACCAGCGTCCCGGACCGAAACGGGTTCGGGCTGCAGCCCGGCGCGAGACGCCGTGCCGGTCCCGGCTCGCCGCCGGCAATGCCCAGCGCCGGCTGCCAGGCCCTGATTGTCGTGCCCGGGCCGGAGACGACCGTGATGCCGTGCATCCCGATCGCCGGGCCGGTGTAGTAACTGCTGGTCATCGGCTCGAACCACGCACTGTCGAGCTCCGGCGACAGGCACCACGTTCCCCCACCGGCGTTGACCCCGGTCGCGAGGTAAACCCAGCCGTGCCGGTCGACCGCGACCCGGGGCGCCAGCGCGTCGCCTGCGGTCAGCTCGGGCGAGGAATCGAGCACCGCGCCGGTGTGCTGGTCGAGCCGCAACAGCCGCCGGCCGCGCGGCACGAGCAGGGTGCTGTCGGGCGCGATGCCATAATTCATCCACGGGCTCGCGCCGAACGGGTCCGCGTTCCACAGCTCGACGAAGCCGGTGTCGGTGTGCCGGAACGCGTGGAATCGGCCGCCGTCGCGCTGGCAGTAGACGACCCGGCCCGGCCCGACCGAGAATGGCATCTCCTGGTCGCCGTCGCCGGGCAGTTCCGGTGTCGTGTCCGTGATGACGCCGGTCGCCGCGTCAATCGCGATCAGGTACTTCGGCCGGTTGATGCCCGCGCCCATCCAGGCGTAGACGAACCCGTCGGAAACGCCGACGCACTCCGCCCCGGAGTTGGGTATCGGCCGCGCGCAGGTCCAGACCGTGTCGCCGGTCAGACGGTCGTAGCGCGCCAGCGGGTACCTGCCCCCGGCAACGACCGGGTCGCCCTCGTCGGTGAACGCCGCGCTCCAGACGATGCCGAGCCCGCACGCGGAATCGACCTGCCAGAGGATGTCGCCGGTGCTCATGCTCACGCAGTACAGGCTGTCGAACCTGGACTCCTTGAAGTTGCGGACGTAGAGCCGGCCGTCGCGGGCGCCGAACGGCAGGTACTTACCCGCGCCCGACCAGTTCCGCGTCCAGGCCGTGTCGCCGGTCAGCAGGTTGTGGCAGGCGACGGTTATCAGGTTCGGGCTGAAGGTGTAGCGGCCGACCGCGCAGAGCGTGTCCCAGGTATATACCTGCATCCCGATCGTCGAGGGCAGGGTCGGCATGCTCCACCTGACCTCGCCGTACCTCGGCCCGGACCACGGGCTCAGCCCCGAGCGTGCCGAGTTGCCGCCGACCGTCTCCCAGTCCTGCGCCGCGGCCGGCGCCGCGAGCAGGATGGCGAGCGAAACCGTGATTGCTCTCATGGCAAGGTTATACCGGACGCCGGGCCCGGCCGCAAGCCCGGCCCGGCTTGACAGCCCCTGCCCCGGCGGCATCATCAGGACCTTGCCAGGCGCCCTTGCCGTCATCAACCCGGTCGCCGGCCGGGCGCGCGGCGCGAAACTCCGCGCCCGGGCCCGCGCCGAGCTCGCCCGGCTCATCCCGGGCATCGAGTTCGTCGAGAGCGAGCGCCCCGGCCACGCCACCGACCTCGCCCGCGCCGCCCGCGGCCGCGGGCTCGTCGTCGCGGTCGGCGGCGACGGCACCGCCCGCGAGGTCGCCGCCGGCCTCGCCGGCAGCGACACCGAACTTGCCGCGGTCCCGGTTGGCTCGGGCAACGACTTCTGCCGCAACCTCGGCATCCCGCCCGACGTCGCCGCCGCCTGCCGCCTCGCCGCCGAATGCCCGGCCCGGCCGATTGACCTCGGCCGGCTCGAATCCGGCGGCCGCGTCGCGGCCTTCGCCAACGCCGCCGGCTTTGGCTTCGACGCCCGGGTCATCGTCGAGGCCCGCCGGCTCCGGCACCTGCGGGGAATGCCGCTCTACCTCGCCGCGGTCCTGCTCGCGGTCCGCGACTTCGACTGCCCGCGCTGCCGCCTCGCCGCCGGCGCGCAGACAATCGAACAGCCCGTGCTCCTCGTCGCCGCGGCCAACGGCCCCTGCTACGGCGGCGGGATGAAAGTCGCGCCCGACGCCGCGCTCGACGACGGCCTCTTCGACCTCTGCGTCATCGCCGCCGTCGGCCGGCTCCGGATACTCCGCTGCCTGCCCGAACTCGTCCGCGGCACCCACGGCTCCCTGCCCGAAGTCAGGTTCCTGCGCGCCGCCGAACTCGCCCTCGAATTCGACGGCCCGGTCCCCGTCCAGCTCGATGGCGACCTCCTCGACTGGCCGGACGCCCGCCGGTTCCGGCTCGAAATCCTCCCCCGCGCCCTCCGGGTCCGCGCGCCCGCGCCGGCCTACCGCTGAGACCGCCGAAGCCCGGACCCGGCGACCAGCCCGCCGCCGGCACTGGGGCCGGGTCGCCCATTCGGTCGCCTGCTCCATCGCATGTGCCGTCTCCGGCCCCAGACAGGATGCCGGGCTGGCAGACACCCGGCTCACCCTGGCCCGGCGACTGAGTTCCTCGTTTGGCACTCGATCACGATGGTCTGTCCGGGCCTCTGGTCAGCGCGCCGCTCCGGGCCGCGTCCGTCCGAAGCCCGGCACGCTACCGCCCATCGTGCGCCCGCCGGTCAAGCCCACCCTGTCGCCCGGGCTTGGCCGACCGCGTGCTACTACGGCCGGACGCGGGTGTATGACGTTGCAGACGAAGCGTACTTCGGCCTCGCCAACGGACTGCTTCCTCTTCGGCAGGAGGCCGCGTCCGGACATCGCACTAGTCGAGTCAAGCCAAGCCCCTGCCCCCTGCAGGGCGCACGAGCGCGTCTACCCGCTATCGGACTGTGGGCCAGGGCTGACTCGGGTCCGAGGGACCGAGAACCGGGAAATAACCAGCCAAGCACCGACACGATGTCAGGGGATGTTGCTGAAGTCAAGTTCTGTTCTCCCACCGGTAGACGTGAATACGGAGCGGCGCCCGAGTTCTTGAATAGATATCTTCTCGCCGGCGAACTCCCTCAAGACCGGCGTTGACACAAAGGCATTCATCCCCTCGGTTCGCGCAAACACTCTGTACCGGTCCTCAAGGAAGTTGGTCGCCCGCCAATCGAGCCACACCAGAACCCCGCTGATACGCTCGTAGTCGAGTAACTCTGGGTGTTCAGCCAGAATGCAGGCAAATGGAAAGAGAATCCGCGAGTAGGCGCTGGCGGCCCTCTGAAGGTAGTTGGTCTGCAGCGTGTTGAACACCACATTGCAGGTGAGGTGTACAGACAGGTAGTAGCCGGTGTCTCCTTCCTCGGCGCGGTAGGTCACGAGCAGTCCTTCCCGCTCCAGAGTAGCAGACCCGAGCTGAGGCGAAGTCTGGATGCTCTGAACGAGAGATGTCAGGAGTGTAACGTTGTGGTTCTTGTACGCCCTTCCGTACTCAGTCCGCGGGGACCATATGACATCGTCCGGTGGGTAGCGGCGAACTGCAGGGGCGCTAACGCATCCATGAGCGAGCAACAGTGCCAGCGCGAGGACCGATATGGTCTCGTAGCAGCATCTTTCACCTAGCAAGCAAACCTCCCTCAGCACCTCCGGACGGACCCAGATTCTACCTCCCGGCTCCGCCGGAATCCATAGAACGCACGCTCTAGCAAGTGGACCAGAGCACGCTGCCCTGAGCCTGCACCTGGTACAGCGCTTCAGTTCTACCCGCTGTTCGCCAGTTGTCAATCACGACCTGCGTCGTGGACAGGTTGTGCGCTACTTCCGCCCGGCCTGCCGATTCGGCTGTGGGCCCTCCCCCAGCCGTGCGCGGCGCGATACCGCGCCAGACCCTCCATACCGGCCCCGAGCGTCAGCCCTGGGTGGACACCGATGAACACGGACGGCCCGGTACGGTGAACGCTGAACCGCGAGCCATCAACGATGCACCAACTCGCTTGACAACCTCCTCCCCGCTCGCTACGATGCGGGCAATGCCAACCCTAGGGAGCAGACAGGAACATGGACACAACTAGACACACAGTGGTGCCGTCAGTAGATGAAGCTCGGGAGTTCTTCGAGATTGCGAACGACTTCGCGGAACCGCTGGAGGCCGTTCGCGAGGCAATATCCAACGCGCATGATTGGGAAGCCTCGAATATCTGGATCACCTTTGAGACGCAACGGCTGGAAGGCGCAAGAACGCTGATAGTCCGCTTCCGGGACGACGGCACCGGAATGTCCAAGCAGGCGGTCTCGGCGACGTTCTGGGGACTGGGCCATTCGGAGTCCCGTGGCGACTCGCAGAAGATCGGCGAGAAGGGCCATGGCACCAAGATCTTCCTCAACTCAGAGAAGGTCAGGGTGAGCACACTTGGTCCTGATGGGGCCTTCGCTGCGGAATGTGAGCGCCCCTTCAGGAAGCTCTGTAACCACGAACTCCATGCGCCTGAGTGGTGGGAAGTCTCCCCGCCCAACGATGGCAAGACGTTCACTGAGATAGAGCTCCAAGGCTACAATAACAACGCAAGCGGCACGTTTACACAGCGTGTCGTGAAGGACTACGTGCTGTGGTGCACGAAAGCCGGCTCGGTGGAGAAGGAACTGACAGGCCAGGTGAAGCGAGAGCTAACTGTGCATCTCAAGGGATTGGATGTTGCGGAGCATGAGGCCCTACCCCATGGCCACCCGTTCCCACCGGAGGCCGCCGACCTCAATAAGCTATTCGACCGGTACTCCTACGACGCCGCCGACTACTTCGTGAAGCGGTACCACAAGACTGACGTACTGCAAGACCTTCCCGACGTGCGCTACGAGGCCGTCATCTACGTCGAAGGGGATTTGGCGAAGAGGGCATACAATCCGATGATCAAGCAGCGGCTTCGCAAGGGCTCGGATGGATACAAAGTAGGCGACAGATACGGCATCTGGCTCTGCAAGGACTACATCCCGGTCTGCCGAGTCAATGAGTGGATATCTAGCTTTGGAACTGGCGGCAACGCCTGGGTACTCCTGCATGGCTTCGTGAACTGCCAGGAACTCAATCTCACAGCTAACCGTGGCACATTCGCGAATACCGACCCCCAAGTCACTGCTGGGCTCAAGATAGCCATAGCTGAGGTGGTCGAAGCCGTGGATCGGGACATCCTGAAGAACCAGCTGTACGCGCTGATGAACATGCAGGAGGAGGCTCGGACACAGAAGCAGGAGGAGACCGACTACAAGAGCCGGGTCAAGAGCATCAAGTATCGTGCCCGCGCCTCGATAGACGACCAGGAGGTGCTGGAGCCGCAGAATGAGGCCGAGCTGTTCGGGCTGTTCATGAGAGTCTACGCCAAACACCCTGACTTATTTGAGTTTCTGCCCTGCGACTACAATACAGCACGGGGAATCGACATGATCGCTCGTAGCATAGGCAACCCGGGAGTCTCCGAACTGCCCCACGGGTACGTCGAGTTCAAGCACAGATTGGGACATCGTAACTTCAACCACGGCTTCACCAACCTCAGGTGGGTCGTCTGCTGGGACTTCACGGATGACTGCGAAGATGGGTTTGAGCTCGAGTCCAGCGTCGACAAAACCAAACGGCGCATCGTCTACCCGACTGGAGATGCCGACGCCAGTAAGTACTACCTCGATGCCGGCAACACCAGGACCAAGATCCAAGTGATTCGGCTGAAGTGTTACCTCGAGGAAAAGCTCGACGTCCGGTTTGCCCAGGCAAAGAAGCAGTGAAAGGGTCTCGGGGACATCTTACTTGATAGCCACCGTGGCGCGGGTGTTTGAGGAGGTCGGCAAGAAGGTAACCTGGCAGGAGCTTGGCAAGGGCTTTGCAGACGAGCAGTTCCGCTTCCAGATTCTCGATGAAGGCGAATACGCGGACAAGGACTGGCGGGCGGACCTCAAAAGGGTGCTGCAGTGAAGACGTCACGCTCGCGTCACAGAAGTGGTCCGGACGTAACGTCTGGATTGGGGGTTCGATGACACTGACAAAGCAGGCCCCTAGACCGGGACTGGAAGACTACCTATCTAAGGTTCTGCGTACAACCAAGAAGACGTTCACAAAGGTGGTCTTCTGGAAGATCAGCCACAAGACTCCGCGGGAGGATATTCGGCTGAAGATAGGTCGATACGACCGACCGTCTGGTAAATGCGAAACCGCCAAACCCCGGAGCGAGCTTACTCTAGACCACGACGAGTTTGACGCCCTGATCAGCTTCCTTCAGGAGAGCTACGAACCGTTTCGACGCGGCCAGCGCAAGTACATCGCCATAGATGAGCGATTCGACGCCGAGAACCTAGCGCACCTGCGGGCAATATTCGCGAATCCCAACAGGACTGACCTGCTGCGTTTCATTGCCGAGAATGAGATTCTGCCCGACGAGATAGCTGCAGGCATCCAACTGCAGTCACATAAGAAGGCGGTCAGGCAGTTTGAGGAAATGCTCTGCCGAGACCTTGATGAATCAGACTGGGAGAACTGGTTCAAGTCGAACCCTTGGGTCCTTGGGAGTGAGTTCGTGCGTGTACTGGACGAGCGGAGAATCGACGTGGGGAATGTGGCGGATTTCATCATGCAGGCGTACGATGGATTCGTGGACATAATCGAGATAAAGAAACCAGCGCCGGACCTACGCTTCTGGCGGAAGCTAGCGAACGGCGGGCACCCCGTACCATCCGGGAAGCTAGTCGAGGCAATCACGCAGTCCGCTCGCTACATCCACGAGGTGGAACGGAGGATGAACGATTTGGAATTCACCGAGAGGATGCAAGGCGTTAAGGCCATCAAGCCACGATGTGTCCTCATCTACGGCCGCTCGACCGGGTGGGATACTCCCAAGCAAGAGACATACCGCCTCCTCAATTCCTGCTATCACAACCTCACCATACTCACATACGATCATGTGCTGGAAAGGGCCAAGCGCATCCTGAACCCGAACCAGGGGAAGCTTCCGCAGGATGTGCACGACTCGACGCCGTTTTGATGGAGGCCGAGACTGCGATTGTCGAAGGCCGGACTTAGTAGATCAACAACTAGATCTGCTATGACGCCAAGGAGGACATCTTGAACAAGGAAGCTCAAGAGCTGCTGAGGCAAGCAGCTTCTATGGCCGCCGTCACGAGATTCGCTGGCCCGGAGGGTGAACGCTACCTGAACCGCTTTGTGATGATCTGCAGCGCCGCCATACTCATGAATCGAGGCGACGACAGGGTTGTGCCCGAACCGACGGACTACTTGACTTGGAAAGTCCTGTGGCTTGAGATGACGGCACGCGGAATGCAGGTGGCAGAAGGTGCCCAGCAGATGTATAAACGCCACCTCGCTGAGTTCCGAGCTGTCGCAGATGGATTCCTTTCGGGGCGCGCCGATGCGCAGCAGATGGCGGAATCCAGCCACAAGTTTGTCGGGGCGCTTGACCTGATCCTCCATCACCCCGAGGAGCCGTCTCGCCAGTAGGGCTCGCCAGGAGATTTCGGGGACATCGCCTAACAGCCTCCGAGGCGCGGAGGCTCGTTCCGCGCGCGCCGATAGAATCCGCGCGCGGGAGGAACAGACAGGCACCCCCGGCGACTGAACCCGGCCCGGTCTCTGCCCCCGCCCGCATCCCCCGGCCCCGTCCGCTCCCCCCGCAGGGCTTGACACCCGCCCGGCGGCGGCCATACCCTCGCCCCGGCTGGCGGCACGGCCGGCCGCCGGGATGGCGGCGGGTGAGACTTGAGGCTCGGCTGTCGGGCCACGACTCGATTCCGCCCGGCCCAATTGACACGCCTGACCGCGAGTCCTAGAATCCCGCCGATGGCTGAGATTGCGATTGTCGAAGACCGGGCGAAGTGAGCCAGCCGAATGACCAGAGCCGATGTCAGGGAGCTGCACTACATCACTCACGTGGACAACGTGGCGTCGATTGAGTTGCGGCCGAGGCGGTGGTATCGGCGCGTGTGCGGGCATCTGTTGGTCGGCGGTGGGGTTGGGTTCGCAGAGAAGCTGGACAACCCGGCCGGTCTGCACCGGGCCGATGGCATCTACATCCTGCTGGCCGGTCGGGCCGGGATCCTGTACGTGGGCCGGACGACCAAGACGCGGCGGGGCGTGATGGACTTCGCTACTCGGCTGTACCGACACTCGACGCGCAAGGCGTCGAACGACAGCCCGGTCTTCCGGAAGCTCTGGGAGTACTCAGAGCACGGGAAGCGGTTGATCCCGGTCTGTCTGGTGTCCCGGCCCGATGTATGCGCGCATTTCCCCAATCCGCCGGCGTGGTTGAGCGAGGAGACCATGATAGCTTTGCTGGAGATCGCGCTCATCGAGTACCTGTCCCCTGAGGTGAACAGCCCTCAGAAGCCTCGCTGACTCGGACGCCGAGTTGGCCGCGATGAGCGGCCAGCGACGGCGCGTCAGTCGCGCTTGAACTGCGGAAGGTCGGCGGGGAACTTGGCTGGCGGATCAGTTCATCGGACAGGGAGGTTTCGGGGACATCGCCTAACAGCCCCCGAGGCGCGGAGGCTCATTCCGCGCGCCAGTAGAATCCGCGCGCGGGAGGAACAGACAGGCACCCCCGGCGACTGAACCCGGCCCGACCCCTATCCCCCCCCGCATCCCCGGAGCCGTCCCGGGGGCGGCCCCCGGGGCGGCCCCGGGGACGGCTCCCCTAGCGGCTCCCGGGACGGGCTCCCCCAGCGGCTCCCGGGACGGCCCCCCTAGCGGCCCCCGGGGCGGCCTCCGGGACGGCTCCCGGAGCGGCTCCCGGGACGGCCCCCGGAACCGTCCCCCCGATATCCCCAGGAGCGGTTCCCCGGACGGCCCCGGGAGCGGCCTCCGGGACGGTCCCCGGGGCGGCCCCCGGAACCGTCCCGGGGATATCCCCGGGTATACCCCCCGGAGCGCTCCTGCCCACGCGCAACCCGCAGTCCCCACGGTGACTTAGCCCGGCGGACCCGACTCCGCCGGTCCCCCCCGTCCCAGTGAGCCCGGTTGCGCCGGGGGCGCGAGCTATCCGGACTCCAAGTACAAGGGCACTTCCTGCCGGCCATCCGGCGTGGCTGCCCGCCCGCTACCCCCCATCCCCACCCGCACTCCCCCAACCGCTACCCCTACCGTTCCCCCAGCCGTATGCCCTACCGTTCCCCCAACCGTTACCCCTACCGTAGGCCCTACGGCTACCCCTACCGCTGCCCCTACCGTAGGGCTAACGGTTACCCCAACGGTAGGGCTAACCGTTCCCCCTACCGTACCCCCTACGGTTCCCCCTACGGTACCCCCTACGGTTCCCCCTACGGTACCCCCTACGGTAGGGGGTACGGTAGGGGGTATGGGGGAGGGGGTAAATTCGGAGGTGAATGAAGTGCTGATTTTTCAATCGATTGTGACGATTTCCCGATTGGCCAGGTCGTTAGTTTCTACTAACATAGGCTACGGATAGTGATGCGAAGGTGGCTGGCTTTGGACCGGGAGAGACGGTTGCGTTGGGTGCGGCGCTACACGGTTTGCAGTTTCGGGCCGGGCTGAGCCTGGTCGCGTTGGCGCACCTTATGGGCCGCGAGTCTGGCTTCTACTCGCGCCTCAGCCAGTTGGAGCACGGCCGGTTGCGGCGCCCGACGCTGGGGCTGATTGCCGATTACCTGCGGGCCTGCCCGCGCGTTGCGCGCAGGCGGGCCTGCGGCGCGTCGTTCGAGATGAGGGAGGGTGTGCGCTCCGTGCGGTTCAGGATGTAGGAGCGGCTTCCAAGCCGCGATGGCTTGAGCGCCCCCTCACCCCAACCCTCTCCCCTGAAGCGGAGAGGGGGCAAAGGCCGGAGAGGGATTTCGACACGAAGGCAAATGGGGAAGGGTGAGGAGCGAAAGGGGAAGGAGTGGGCGAAGGGAAAGCGCTGAACGCTGAGTTCTGAACTGTGGACCTTGAACTGCGAACCAGGAACCGTCGGGACGTAGGAGCGGCTTCCAAGCCGCGATGGCCGGACCGAATTGCGACAGAGCTTGCCCCTTCGAGTCCCTCAGGGCAAGCTCTGAGCGAAGTGGAAGGGGATGTCGCTCCTGCGGAGGGCGCGACCAAGCCCGGAGAGGGATTTCTCCACGTTGGTCGCAATGACGGCGGGGCCGCGGCGGCCATCGGTCGAGATGACAGCGGGCTGCGTCACCGGGAACCCGCTCCTTGCCGCGCTTGACATCCGCCCGGCGGCAGACTATCCTGCCCCGTGGAAGGACTGCGCATCCGGCCGTACGTCCCGGACCAGGACGACGAAACCCTGCTCGCCCTCGGCAACGCCGCCTCGGCCGAGGCGCCGGACTTCGTGCCCCGCACCCTCGCGGAGTTCCGGGCCGAACGCAACTCGCCCGACTGGACCGCCGACGGCATCTACCTCGCCGAGCTCGACGGCACGCCGGTCGGCACCAGCGGCGGCTACGTTGACCCACACCGGCCCGAGCCGCTCGGCTACCTCGATGGCCCGAAGGTCCTAGCCGAGTACCGCCGCCGCGGCATCGGCACCGCGCTCGCCCGGAAGGCGCTCGCTCACCTCCGCTCGCGCGGGATGGAACGGGCGCGGACCGGTGTCGGCGACTGGAACCGCGCCGCGGCCGCGTTCCTCGCGAAGCTCGGTTTCACCCCGGTCCGCCGGTTCAGCCTGATGCGCCGGCCGCTCGCCGGCCTGCCCTCGGGCGTCGGCGAGAACCCGGACGTGGCAATCGAGACGCTCGGCACCTCCGACGCCGACGTCGCGCTCCTCGTCCGGCTCTCGAACGCCGCCTTCAAGGAGCACTTCGGCCACCGCGACGGCACCGAGGAGGAGCGCGCCTACTGGATGCGCAGCGCCCCGACCCTGGGCTACGTGGTGCGGCGGACGGTCGCCCGGGTCGCCGGCGAGCCGGTCGGCTATCTCGTCCACGGCCTTGACCCGCGCGAGAACCGGGAGCTGGGCACGAGCCGCGGCGGGCTCTGGGACCTCGGCGTGCTCAAGGAACACCGCGACAAGGGCATCGCCAAGCGGCTGATGCTCGACGGGATGGCGTGGCTGGCCGGCCAGGGCCTCGCCGAGTCCGAGCTCGGCGTCGATGACACCAACGTCACCCACGCCCGTCGGCTCTACGAAAGGCTCGGCTTCACGGTCGTGCGCGGCAGTACGACCCTCGAACGCCCGCTCGCCGACTGGCGCGCCCGGTAGGCCCGCACCGCGTCCCCTGACCGGCGTTGCCGGGCGGCGGTTTTCGCGCTACACTTGATTCGTGGGCCAGCTTCGCAAGTACCTCGTCGCCGGCATCGCGACGGTCCTGCCGCTCGGGCTGAGCGCGTTCGTGGTCTGGTTCCTCGTCACCCGGCTCGGCGACCTGCTCTCGCCCCTGCTCGCCCGCCAGTCCTGGCTCACCCGCCTGCCCGGCTGGGTCACGACCGTCATCGGGTTTGTCATCGTCGTCCTGCTGATTCTCGCGGTCGGCGCGCTCGCGACCAGCCTCGCCGGCCGCTGGTTCGTCGGCCGGCTCGACCGGCTGATGCGTCGCCTGCCCTTCATCCGCGGCATCTATACCTCGACCCGCGAGCTCGCCGACGCGGTCTTCGTCAAGCGCAGCTCCCTGCGCAAGACGGTCATCGCCGAGTACCCGCGGCCGGGCCTCCTCGCGATCGGCTTCCAGACCTCGGACGAGCGGGTGACGCTGGCCGACGGCCGCCGGGCGGTGTTCGTCTACTTCCCGACCACGCCCAACCCGACCTCGGGCTGGCTCGCGCTCATCCCGGAGGAGGACCTCACCGAGACCGCGCTGACGACCGACGAGGGTCTCAAGCTCGTCGTCTCCGGCGGCGTCGTCAAGCCCGCGGGCTTCGCCGACCTCGTCCGCGCGGCGCGGGTGACCGCCGCGCCGGCCCCGCCTCGCCGCGCTTCCTGAGCCCGGCCCCGCGCTTCTTCGCGGCCGGCTTCGCGCCGTCGCCCTCGTAGCGCCGTTGGAGTTCGGCGAGCTCCTCGAGCCGCTTCGCGACCCGGTCGTGGACCGAGCCCGGCGGGTAGGCACCACCGCGGCTCGCCTTGCCCGCCGGGACCCCGGTGAGCAGCTCGATGCCGTCGTCGATCGTCTCGACCGCGTAGACGTGGAACTTCCCCTTCCCGACCGCCTCGACCACGTCCGGCCGGAGCATCAGGTCGCCGGCGTTGGCCTTCGGGATGATGACGCCCTGCCGGCCGGTGAGACCGCGCCGGACGCAGACCTCGTAGAACCCCTCGACCTTCTCGTTGACGCCGCCGATCGGCTGGACCCGGCCGTGCTGGTCCACCGAGCCGGTGACCGCGAGGTCCTGCCGGATGCCGAGCCCGGCGAGGTCGGAGAGCAGGGCGTAGACTTCGGTCGACGAGGCCGAGTCGCCGTCCACCCCGCCGTAGCTCTGCTCGAAGGTTATCGATGCCGACATCACCAGCGGCCGGCGCCGGGCGTACTTGTTGCGCAGGTACCCGGTGAGGATGTAGACGCCCTTGTCGTGGGTCGGGCCGGACAGCGCCGACTCGCGCTCGATGTTGATGATGCCGGCCGCGCCGACCCCGGTCTTCGCGGTGATTCGCGCCGGCTTGCCGAAGGCGTGCTCGCCGGTGTCGTAGACCGCCAGCCCGTTGACCTGGCCCTGCGCCCGGCCCGCGGTGGCGATGAACACCGTGCCCCGGTCGATCAGCTCCTGGAGCTTATCCTCGTAGAGCCTGACCCGCTCGCGCCGGCCGTCGATTGCCTGCTGGACGTGCGCGGCCCTGACGCGCTTCGCCCCGGTCCGGGCCGCCCAGTAGCTCGCCTCCTTGAGCACGTCGCCGACGATGTTGAACCGGGTCGAGAGCTTGTCCTGCCGCCCGGCCAGCCGGACGCCGTGCTCGACGACCCGCTTGACGCCGCTCCGGTCAAAGGGGAGCAGCTTCTCGTTGTCGCAGAGCAGCTTGATGACCCGGCTGTACTGGCCGATGGCGTGGTCGTCGAGGTCCATCACCCAGTCGAAGTCGGCCCGGACCTTGAAGATCTTCCGGAAGTCCTCGTCGTAGGCCGCCAGCACCGAGTAGACGTATGGGTCGCCGACCATCACGACCTTGATGTCGATCGCGACCTGCTCCGGCTTCATCGCCGTCAGCGACAGCATCGACAGGAACGGCTCGTAGGCCGATATCTCCAGCCGCCGGTTGCGCAGCGTCCGCTTCAGCGCCGGCCAGACCCCGGGCTCGACCAGCACGTCGAGCGCGTTCAGCACGAGGAAGCCGCCGTCCGCGCGCAGGACCGACCCGGCCTTGACCTTCGTGAAGTCGGTCCGCCACTGGCCGGACCGGTCAACCACCCGCTCGATCGTCCCGAACAGGTTCTTGTAGTTCGGGTTGGTCTCGAAGACGATCGGCGCGCCCTTCGTCCGGCGGTTGTCGACCAGCACGTTGACCCGGTACTCGAGGTACGGGTCAACCGCGCCCGGCGCCGGTTTCTCGGCCTGGGGCTGGCTCCGGAACAGGTCGATGTTGCCGAGGATCGACTCCTTGACGTCGTCGAGCCAGGCCTTGACCTTCTCGCCCGGGTGGTGGTCGGCAATGTCGCCGAGCCGCTCGCCGAGCACCGGCTCGACCACGCCCCGGTCAAGCGCCTCGAGCGCCTCGCGGGCCTCGCGCTCGTCGCCGCGGATCTCCTTGAAGATCGCCGCGAGTTCGCCCGTCAGTTCCCGGTGGCTCTTGCGGATCTCGTCCGCCCGCGCCATGGTCAGCCGCCCCTCATCAACCAGCGCCGGCAGGGCGTCCATCTTCGCCGGCTGTTTCTCGACGATCGGCGCCAGCTCCGGCTTGACGAACGGCGCGACCTGGACGAGCGCGAACCCGGCCGCGGCGACCTTCTTCTCGAACTCGCGGACCTTGCCCCCGCCCCGTTCCTTGAACGACTCGACGATCGCGGCCCGGCTGTGCTGGTAGGCCTCGCTCTCGAACTGGTTGGGCAGGTTGGCGGCGAGGTATTCGACGAACTCGTCCAGCTCCCGCGCGAACCGCCGGCCCGCCCCGGCCGCCAGCCGAAGCAGGATCGGCTGGTCCGGGTCCTTGAAGTTGTTGACGTAGCACTTGTCGTCGAGCCGGCGCGGCGCCCGCTCGTAGCGCGTGAGGAGCTGGCGGACCGTCGTCGTCCGGCCCGTGCCGACCGGCCCGGTGACGAAGACGTTGTAGCCCGAGGCCTTTATCTCGAGCCCGAGCGCAAGCGCGTCAACCGCCCGGCGCTGGCCGACGATGCCGCAGTGGTCGTCGCCGGGGTCGGCCGCGGGTGGCTTGATGTCGTCGGTGGTCGTGAACTTGAGACACCCGGGCGGGCAGGTCCACGCCAGCGCGCCCGGCCCGAGCGCGAGTTTCTTCTCGAGTGCGGTCAGCTTTGCCTTCGTCAATGTCGCCTCCTGTTCTCCAGGTCCTTGCCCGGCTAGTCCCGGGTCGCCACTCTCAGCGCCGGGAACCGCAGCCAGGGCAGGAACTGGCGGCCGAGGTCGCGGACCTCCGCGCCGACCAGGTCCACCGACGCGAGCATTTCATAGACGTTGCCGGCGACCATCGCGTCCTTAACCCGGCCCGCGAGTTCGCCGCCTTCGATGCGGAACGCCGAGGTCGCGTTGAGTGCGACCTCGCCGGCGAGGACGTTCGACTGCCCGTCGCCGACGAAGCCGGCGACCAGCAGGCCGTCGCTGGTCGCCGCGATCGCCTGCTCGAGCGGCGTTGTCCCCGGCTCGATTTCGAGGTTGCTCACCCCCGGCCCGGGCGGGCTCGCGTAGTCGCGCCGCGCCGAGCCGGTGCTCTCCGCGCCCACGGCCGCGGCCGAGGCGAGGTCGTGCAGGAAGCCCCGGAAGACCCCGCGCTCGAACAGCGGGTTGCGCCGGGCCGGCAGTCCTTCGCCGTCGAACGGTGTGCTCTCGAGCCCGTGGCTCCGGAGCGGGTCGTCGCTGATGGTCAGCACGCCGGCGAGGATCCGCTCGCCCTCCCGGCCCGCAAGCGGCGAGGTACGCCGGGCGGCCTGGCGGCCGTCGACCCCGGCCCGCAGCGGCGCGAGCAGGGCCGGCAGCGCCAGTGGCAGGACGATGACCGGGTGCGTCCCGCTCGCCAGCCGGGCCCGGCGTCGGCCCCGACGTGCCGCCGCCTCGAGCCGGTCGCAGAGCGGCCCCGGGTCGAAGTGCCGGCCGTCGGAGAGGTTGACGTACTCCGGTAGCCAGAAGATGCCGTCGCCGGCGATGACCCCGCTCGCGGCCAGCTCGAACGTCGCCCGGGCGGACTCCGCCTCGAGCCCGGCGGTCGTCCGGACCCGGGTCTCGTGCCAGGTCCGGTCGAAGGCCAGGTCGAGCGCGAGCTCCGGCACCCGCGCCCGCATCGCCGCGCACAGCTCGCGGCCCCACTCGATCATCCGCGCCAGCGGGTGGAGCATCACCCGGCTTTCGCAGGCGGCGACCGTCGGCATCGCCGCCGGCCCGGCGAACCCGAACGCCGCCGGCCGGCCCAGCACCGCGGTCTCGAGCGCCGCGTCGACCAGCTCGTCGTAGCGCTCGTCGTTGGTCGAGGACGAGAACCCTAGCCGGCCGTCCTTGATGACCCGGAGCCCGCAGCCGCGGGTGAGTCGCGTCACCTGCGACTGGAACCGGCCGCCCCGGAACTCGACGACGGTGCGGTCCGACTCCTCGTCGTAGACCTCGGCGGCATCCGCCCGGTGCCGGGCCATCGCCAGTATCGCGTCCGCCCGCACCGTCACCTCCCGCCCACCGTCACGTCGCGGATCCTGAGGTGTGGACCGCCCAGCCCGACCGGGAGCGGCCCCTGCCCGGCCTTGCCGCACCCGCCCAGCCCGCCGAACAGCACCAGGTCGTCGCCGATGTCGGTGATGTTCTTCATCGTCTCGAAGACGTTGCCGGCCAGCGTCACGTCGCGCACCATCCGCGTCTTCCGGCCATCCTCGACCAGCCACGCGTACTGGGCCGAGAAGGTGAAGCTCTCGAGCTCGGTCATCCCGCCCCGACTGCCACAGACGTAGAGCCCGCGCTCGGTCCGGTCGAGCATGTCGTCGAGCTCGGCCTCGCGCGGCTCGATGTAGGTGTTCGACATCCGGACCAGCGGCGGGTGCCGGTACGACAGCGCCCGGCCGTTGCCGGTCGGCGGCTCGTTCATCGCCTGGGCGGTCTGCCGGTCGTGCAGGCGGCCGACGAGCACGCCGTGGCGGATGAGCTCGGTCCGCGCCGCGGCGGCGCCTTCGTCGTCGAACCGGAAGCTCCCCCGCTCGCCCGGCGCCGTCGCGTCATCGACAATCGTCAGCTCGTCGACGCCGAGCCTCATCCCCGGCTTCATCATCTCCCGGAGCTGCGGGTTGTCGGCGACGTGGTCCGCCTCGGCCAGGTGCCCGAACGCCTCGTGGCAGAACACCCCGGCCAGCAGCGGGTCGACGATCACCGCGTAGCGGCCGGCCGCGACCGGCTCCGCCTTGAGCAGGTCCCGCGCCACCTTCGCCACCCGCTCGACCAGCGCCTCCTTGTGGCGGAGCGCCTCGAACCCCTGGGGCTTGCCGAACCCGTCGCCGTAGTCCTGGATGTCGGCGCCGTCGCGCGCCACCGCCCGGACGTGGAACCCGCAGTCGGCCGACTCCTGGTCGAGGTACCGCCCTTCCGTCGAAAGGAAGGAGACGAACCGGTGCTCGTCCAGGTAGCGGGCGACCGTCGAGACGATGCCCGGCGTCGAGGTCAGGATGCTGTTGTAGTGATGGAGGAGCGCGCGCTTCTCGGCGAGGCCGTGCTTGCGCGGGTCGTGCGCCGGGTCGAGCCGCACCGTCTCGACGTGCGGCGGCAACGGCGCGACCATCCCCTCCTGTGCCGGCAGCTCCTCGACCTGCCGCGCGAGCTCCCGGGCGAGCCCGGCCAGTCCCTCGTCGATCCCGTTGAACGACGCGACCGCCCAGTTGCCGCGGTGGAACACCCGCAGGCAGCCGCCGCGCTCGAAGTTGCGGCCGACGCTCTCGAGCTCCTCGCCGCGGTACTGCACCGTCGAGCGCTCGGTCTCCTCGACCCGGAGGTCGGCGTAGTCGACCGCGAGCCCGGCGAGCGCCTGCTCGAGGACCGCGCGCATACCGACCGCCTCGCTCATTGCCGCGCGATCCACTCCCGACCCGGCCCTCGCGGCATCGCCGCCGGCAGGGCGGCCAGCGAGTCGCGGTAGGCCTGGGTCAGCCCGGTCGAGTCGGTCACCATCCAGACCGCCCGCTGGACCAGCCACAGGTTCGCGTTGCCCGAGATGTCCTTGGCGCCGACCAGCGCGGCAATCTCCTGGAGCTGGCCGTTGTCGGTCACCGGCCCGAGGTCGAAGGTGTCGAGCTGGTCCGGCGTCCGCCGAAACCGGTTGCAGCAGAATACCCCGACCGACCGCCGGCTCCCGGCGACGTCGAAGTTCGCGCTCTGCGACTTGAGCACGACCACGTGCTGGACCCGGTTCTTCGTCGAACTGAACAACAGCCCGGCCGGGAAGGCCTGGTTCGCCGGCGCGCCGCCGGTCGCCCGGCAGGTCATGTCGATCGTGTAGGTGCCGGTCGGCACCGGCTGCGGTCCGCCGGTGATGCTCGTCAGCTCCAGGTTCGAGTTCAGGCTGAACGGCGTCCCGGTCGGCTCGAAATCCCCGTCCAGGAACGGGTCGCATTCGGCACCACCCATCAGCAACGCGCCCGCCGCCAGGAGGGCGACGGCGGCGAGTCGGGCCGACCGTCGGTAGTTGCGGCTCATCATTGGCTCCTCGTCTGCGCTCGTTGCGCGGTCAGAGTATCGGGCCGCCCGGCCGCCTCGTCAAGCCCGTCCTCAGCGGGCGACGAACACCCGCAACGTCACGGTCGCTGGCCAGCCGGTCACCCGGGCGAACAGCGTCCCGGCCGGCGGGTCTGACTCGAGCTCGGCCGCGCCGCCCGCGACGACGGCCGTGCGGCCGGCGCGCCGGCCCGACGCGTCGAACAGCTCGATCCGCACCGGCCCGTCCGGCACCGGCTCGAGCCGTAGCGTCCGGCCGGCCAGGACCGCCCGCGCGCTCCCGCGGCCCCGGTCGGCGACCGGTCCGTCCTCGGACCCGCCCGGCCACGGCGCGCTCGCGTACACCCCGCGCGCCCCGGTCGGCGAGCGGCGGCTGTAGACTGCGAGCGGCCAGCCCTTGGGCGCGCCGGGCGGGATGACCAGCCGGGGCTTGACGCCCGGGCCCGATGCGAACGGCCCGGTGCCGACGCCGCTCGCGGCCGACCAGCTCGCGCGGTCGGCGTGGGTCGTCGTCCGCCACCGGAGCCCGGTCCTGCCCGGCATCGTATCGGTCGTGTCCGCTCCGATCCGGCCCGCGACGTAGCCGAGCTGGACCGGGCCGTACGGCCGGCCCGGCGCGGCGGCCAGTACCGGCGCCCAGCGGTCGAGAAACGGCTCATCGGCGGGCGGCCCGACGTAGGTCCAGCCCCCGCCGCCGTCGTCGCTCCGGGCGTACTCGATGTTGCGCCGGCGACCGGACCGGTCCGCGACTGTCCACGCCACCCAGGTCGCGCCGCGGGCATCGTTGCAGGTGTCGAGCTGGGCCACCGTCGGCTCGCCGACGCTCTGCGCCGCACGGCTCACCCGCGCGTGCCCCCACCAGTTCCGAGGCCGGCCGTGCCAGCGGTTCGTCTCGACGTGGATCTCCCGGCCGTTGGCCGCGTAGCGCCAGGCGCAGTGCACCGTCGAGCCCGAGCCGTAGACAACGCACGGGTCGAGGCAGTTCCACCAGCTCTGGGGAATCTCCCAGCTCTTGCCATAGTCAAGCGACCGGGTGAAGCTGGCGTTGTTGCCGGCGCGAGTCTCGTTCGCATAGAGCAGGTAGAGGTAGTAGTGGCGGTCGCGGTCGGCCGCGACCGAGAAGGCGGTTATCGTGTCCGGCCCGACCGCGACCTCGAAGTCCAGCACCTCGAGGCTCTCGCCCGGCCCGATCCGCAGCGCCCGCAGGTCGCCGGCCCGGGCAACGGTCAGGTAGAAGACGAACACGCACCCGGAGTCGCCCGGGCCGGTCACGACCTCCACCCTCGGCACATCGGTGCCGGTCGGGAAGGTGAAGAGCTGCTCCCAGCTCGACCCGAGGTCCTCCGACCGCAGGACCCGGAGCCACGCGTCCCGGCCGGCGATCGCTAGCCATATCCTCCCGCGCTCGTCCGCCGCGGCCCCGAACGCGCTCACCGCCGTGGTGTCGACCGTCCCGGCGGCGAACTCCACCCTGCCGCTCCCCGGCTCGACGTCCGCCCGCCGGCCGGCCGCCGGCCGGGTGACCGCCTCGGCGCGGTCAAGCTCCTTCACCGGCGCAGGGCCGGCCGCGCCCCGCGCGTCGCCCGAGCCGGACAGCGCCGCGGCCAGCGTTGCGAGAAGGAACCAGGCCGCCATCGCCTGCCGCTAGGGCAGTTCCTCGAGCCAGGCGCGGGTCGAGTCGGTCAGCCCGTCGCCGTCGGTGACTTCCCAGAGCGCGTCCTGGACCACGTCGAGTTCGACAATCGTGTCAATGAGTGTCTTGCCGGCGAGCAGGTCGAACAGCTCCTTCATCTCCCGGTCCCGGGCCACCAGGTCGATGTCGTAGGGCGACTCGTCGTCAGGCTCGTCCCGCTCCTCATTGGCCGACCAGGTCGGGACCAAGACCGTCGTGTCGTCGAGCGGGACCGTGAAGGTGAAATCCTGGAGCAGTATCATCCAGGCATACTCCGGGTCGCGCGGCCTGAAGCACAGCCCGGCCGGCATCGTCACCGACCTCGGGGCATTGCCGTCGTTGCGGAATGCCAGCGCCAGCGGCAGCTCGGAGTTGACGATCTCGTCCTCCCAGCCGATGATGCTGTTGACCCGCACGTCACCGGGCAGGTCCCAGACCCGGCCCGGGTCGGGGCGAAAATCCCCGCGTTCCCAGTTCCGCTCTGGCGCACGCTCGCACAGGGAGCCGGTCGCCGCCAGGGCCACGAGAACAAGAATGAGAATGCGACACATGGTGGATGCTCCTTTCCTCATCACAAGACAGTCTGCCGGACCTGTGCCGGGAGTCAAGCCGGACATCGCCCCGCGTCAGGAGAATCCCTTAACAGGCCCACCTGCCGTTGGCAGCAGAAAGCGGCGGCCGGCGATGCGCTGGTTTCGGCGGTCCGTCGCCCCGGCGCACAACTCTGCGGCGGCGCCCGGCGCTTGCCAGATAGGCGTTTCGGCATATAATTCCCTCGCGATGATTGCCGGGACTGATCGCGACCTGCGCCGATAATGGACGCCAAACTGCCGGTCGTCATCGTCGTCGAGGGGGTTAGCAGTCGGCTCGAGGCCATCTCGAGCGCCATCACCTCGTTCGACTACGGACGGCTCGGCCGCGAGTTCGAGCTGATCGGCCTCGACTGCTTCGAGTCCCTGCGCGACTGGCACGTCCGCAACCTGGACCGGTTCGTGTCCGCGGTCGTCATCGGCGTTGACTTCACCGGGGTCGAAGATGAGCGGAAGCTCGTCGGCTACCCCGAGCTGAATTACCCTGTTCCGAGAGACTTCAATGCCCGCGAGTTCCAGGGCCTGATCATCTACGCGCTGATGCGGGAGACCGGGATTGACCCGATCGTGCCGGTCCTGCTCCTGTCCCGCGATGCCGACGACGAGCGCATGCGTCGCTTCCACCACTTCATGCTCTACCCGGCCCAGGGCCTCTGCCATCTGGTCAGCGTCCCGCCCGACCGGGCCGACCTCGAGCCGCTCGCCGAGCGGGTCGACGCCTTCGCGATGCGGCTGCTCGACGAGAAGCGCAGGGCCGAGTGGCGCGCGAAGCACCGGATGGTCGTCGGCCGCTCGCGCCGGATGGTCTTCCTCGCCCACGAAATCGAACGGCTCGGGCCTGCCGACTCGGTCGTCCTGATACTCGGCCAACCGGGTGTCGGCAAGGAACTCGTCGCCAACGCGCTTCACCGCTGCAGTCTGCGCTGCGTTCCCGATGACCCGGTCCGCGGCCTGCCCTGTGCCGTCAACATCGCCGCGCTCGACCGCAACCTCATCGAGTCCGAGCTTTTCGGCCACGTCCGGGGCGCGTTCACCGGCTCGACCGGCGACCGCGAGGGCGTCTTCGAGTACGGCAACGGCTCGACCGTGTTCATCGATGAAATCGGCGACATCAGCCCCGAGGTCCAGCTCAAGCTCCTCAGGACCATCGAGAACCGCCGCATCCGGCGCGTCGGCAGTTCGAGCGAGATCCCGGTCGATATGCGCGTGATTGCCGCGACCAACCGCACGATCGACGAACTCGTAGTCAGCTTCCGGCCCGACTTCTACAGCCGGGTCGTCCAGCAGTGCCTGCCGGTCCCGTCGCTCATCGACCGCTGGCAGGATGAGACCCCCGCGGTCGTCGAGTCCGACGTCCGCGAGTTCTTCAGCTTCGTCGCCGCGGAGCGCAACGCCAGCCCCCGCCGGCCCCGGCCGATCGAGGTCGACGAGGGCGCGGCCCGCTTCGTCCACCAGCTCGTCGGCGAGTACATCAGCGGTGACAATGACGTCTTCAGGGGCAATTTCCGCACCCTCCGGGCGCTGCTCGAGCAGGCCTGGGAGCGCGCCCAGTACGACGGCAGCGCGGCGGTCTCGGTCGGCCACGTCATCTCAACCATCGGTGTGATGCGGTTTCTCGGCCAGCGGGCACCCCGGCCCGAGCGACGGCAGACCCTCGAGGGACTCGTCGGGAGCCTTAGTATTAAGGCCATCGAGAAGCACGCGATTATCGAGGCTCTCGAGCGCTCCGGAAACAACATCACCAGGGCCGCCGAGATGATGAGCCTCCACCGCGACACACTGCGGCGGAGAATCGCCGAGTACGGCATCTAGCTCGCCACCTTCGTCACCAGCTGCCGTGCAGATTTCGGCAGTCGAACAGCAGATTTCGGCGGCGCAGGCGAGCTGATGTCTACTGTCACATCTACCAGTTCTGAAGTTGTGCATTGTTATCAATGACTTAGACGCAGCGACACCATCGCCAGACTTTGGTACGCTCTGTGCATATCAGTAGCGCATACATAGGGCTTAGGAGAGTCTGACCGAGCTAGAGTGAGGTTCTCTCACCGGGTGGTGTCGCGCTCCTCACCGCCCGACGACCTGCACTCTGAATGGGGACCGGAACCGCGGTGCGTTGGGCCTCCTGACGCATCGCGGTTCCTCATTTCATCCGCCTGAACGAAGGCGGCCGGGAGTCTCCTCCCGGCCGCTCGTTCGACAATCCCCGCTACCGAGCCAGCACCAGCGTGCGGCCCAGGGTCTGGCCGCCCGTCGCCGCGCGCACGAAGTACGCGCCTGCCGGCACCGCCCGGCCGTCCGGCCTGAGGCAGCTCCAACTCGCCACGCCGGCGTGGTCCGGTTCGAGCGTCGCAACGGTCCGGCCCGAGGCATCGTGGACCGTCACCCTGCCCGTCCCGGCCGGCACCCGCACTCGGACCGGCTGGCCCGGCCGCGCCGGGTTCGGCGCGACCGTGAATCCGGCTGGCCCGGCCGCGCCCGGCCGCTCACCAACCGCGGTTCCGTCGAGAAGGAAGTTCGTGATCCCACGCATCAGGTCGGTTCGGTCGGTCGGCCGGATCGCCCCGAAGACCGGCGCCGAGAACGCGGTTCGCCAGTTCGAGTTCGAGTAATGAATCGCCCGGCCGACGCCGGACTGGTCGCGCAGGAACAGCGTGCCGCCGTCCTCCCCGATCTCGTCGACCCAGGCGTCGGGCGGTTCGCCGTAGGCATGCCCGAAGGCGAGTCCCGCGGCGAACGTCCCGGCCACGCCGGTCAGGCTCTGGACGTTGGCCGAGGCGTTGCCGTCGCCGAGGTAACTGCAGCCGAAGTAGGGCCAGAACTCATTGCTGCGGTTCGAATAGCCGAAGTCCCCACCCTCGGCGTAGACCGCCTTGCCGGAATGAAGGAATGCTATCAGGCTGGTACGCTCCGTCGAACCGACGGTGCAGTTGTCCCCTCAGCACCGGTACCAGCCCATCAGGCAGAACACCAGGTCGTAGCCCGTGATGTCCCCGGGCAGGTAGCTGTCGTGTACCTCGACCGAGTGGCCCTGCTCGGACAGCACCCGCTCGACCCAGTAACTGCAGTCAATCGAATCCCCGACCGCCGGGTCGAAGAACCGGTCCAGCGGGTCGTAGTTCCAGACACAGATGCTCGCCGCGCCCGCGACGAGCGGCAGCAGCAGCGCCGCGACGGCGGCCTTGCGCATTGTCGGCATCGGCTCTCCCTTCTGGTTGTCGGCAAACGACCAAGTCTAACACCGGCCGGAAATCTGTCAATCCCGCGCCGGCAGTTGCCAGACCGCCCCGGCCCGGCTACAATATTGGCGGTGATGGACTCTCCTGCCCCTGCCCGGCGCGGCACCCGGTCCCGGCTCCGGCCGTCGATCGCGACCGCGAGCGGCCTCATCGAGCGCGGCCTCGCCGAGTTCTACCGCGAGCGCGAGGACGAGGCGCTCGGGCTGTTTCTCGAGGCGCTCGAGTACTCGCCCGACGACCTCCGCGCCCACTACCTCGCCGCCCTCTGCGCGCAGATCGTCACTCGGGAAGACACCCTCGAACAGCTCTGCTCCCACGCCCGCGAGCTCGACCGCCGCAACCCCTGGACCCGGGCTTGCGAGGGCATCCGCTACCTCTTCCTCGCCAACTTCTCGCGCGCCGAGGACCTCATCGAGGGCGCGCTCGCCGAGCTGCCCGACCGGCTCGAGCTCATCCTCGGCCTCGGCGTCGTCCACGAATACTCCGGCGAGCGCGACAAGGGCGTCGCCGCGTGCCGGCGCGCGCTCGAGCGCGAGCCCGACAATGTCCGCGCGCTCGTCTCGCTCGGCGGCTTCTACGCGATGGACGGCGAGTACGACTCCGCGCTCGCCCTGTACTCCCGCGCCCGCGAGGTCGCGCCGGACATCGAGAACCCCCACCAGAAACTCGGCCGCGACTACTACCACGAGGGAATGATCGAGCAGGCCGCCGGCGAGTTCGCCCGCGCGGTCAACGACGAGCCCGACGAACCGGCCGGTCACTTCTACCTCCTCGACTGCCTGCGCCGCCTCAACCGCTCCGACGACGCCATCGACCTCTACGGCGAAATCGCCCAGCGCTTCGGCGACTCCCCGGAGCTGACCAGCGGCTTCTACGAACACTTCAACATGCGACCGGAGGCCATCGCCGCCCTCGAGCGGCTCGCTCGCGAGGAACCGGACGACCCCGACGTCCTCGCCCGGCTCAGCCGGGCCTACTGCGAGGCCGGCCGGCTCGACGACGCCGCCCGCACCGCGCGCCGGCTCACCCGGCTCGTGCCCGAGGATGCCGGGGCAATCGCGATGCTCGGCGACCTCCACCTCCGCCGCGGCCACCTCCGCCTCGCAATCAGCTCCAGCCGACGGGCAATCCGGCTCGACCCCAACGCCCAGCAGGCCTACGTCACCCTCGCCGACGCCCTGCTCTTCCTCGGCCGCCAGGACGAGTCCTGGCACGCCATCTGCGAGATGGAGCGCATCCGCCGCGAGGCCTGGGAAGCCTACCAGGCCCGCTTCTCCGGCCAGGACTGCGCCGACACCGGCAACTAGCCTCCGGCCCGCCTCCAACCCGCGCCCGGCGCCTGCCCCGGATTTTCGGTCGGCGAATTGCGTCCGGACGCAATTCGGGCGTTCTCGGGCATGCAACCTAAATCCTGGTAATATGGCCGGTTAGCCGATTTCGGACCCCCCTACCCTCCCCCCATACCCGGTATTGCTCCCCCAGTAACCCTGGGAGTTACTGGGGGAGTAGCACTGGGAGTGCGGGTGGGGGTACGGTGCGGGCCCGGTTCAGTGGGCCTGGCGGCCACCCGCCCGCCGGGCTCAGCGGGTCAGCGCGCCGCTGACCCGCGTTGCCTTCCCATCCTAGTGCTCGTGGGTGTGTGCGGCCCCGGACTTGATGTCACGGTGCAGGCGCTCGACGTAGTGCGCGAACTCGACATACGCCTCGACGTACCCCCGGCCCAACGCCACGCTCTCGTTCTGCCGCGCGGCCGCCCTATTCAAGGGCGGCGGTAAGCAGGCCGATTACCTCGCCAACGGATCCTGCGGTCAGGGCCTCGTCGGTCCTGGCGACAATCGGCTCCACCGGCTCATCCTTGAGCCCGGTGTATGGAGCGCCCTCGCCCGCGCGGTGGACGCGGACGAGCGTCTCGAGGAAGTGCCTGTCCGCAAGCTCCTGCGCGTCCTTGCCCTTCGTGCGCACGGCCCGGGCCTTCTCGAATGCGGCCGTCACCTATGGTTCGGCTTCAGGCTTCACCCTCTTCAGCACCTGGGTCGCGTTGCCCCTGGCCAGGGCATCCCGGGCCTCCCCGACCACAGGTCCGCCCATCGTGTCGCAATGCGCCAGCGCGCCGACCGTGGCCAGCACCAGCAGGCCGGACGGTATCGTCAGATGTATTACCAACACGATTCCTCCTTTGGTTACCCGGGGCCAGTCCCCCGGTCCCGGCGATTACTTCTCCGCCAACCCCTCCGCGATCCTGCCATCCTCCTCCGTCAGCCCATACAACTCATACACCAGCGCGTCAATCGCCTTGCCCGTCGCGACGGTGCGGTCGAAGGTCTGACCAGCCGCTCGAGCGAGTCCGACGCGGGAGCCCTGATCATCGTGCGCCAGCATTGCGGTCCGACCCGATCTGTCAACCCGGCCGGGCGCAGGGGCGGCCGAGGGGGAGGGCGATTGGACATTGCCCCGGCCCGGGCTATCATATATCGTGCGTCTGCAACCCCCCGTACCGGGTCGCGACTGAGAAGTCTTGAGGACCCGGAAGAAGGTCGATTCCATCGCCTGCTGCGGGCTCAACTGCAGTGAGTGCCGGCTCCGGACCGCGGCCGGCAACCGCGAACTGCAGAAAGGGCTCGCCGCATGGTTCCGCGACAACCTCAAACTCGAGGTCGAGCCCGGGCAGGTGCGCTGTTCCGGCTGTCACGGCCCGCGCGATGAGCACTGGAACCCGGACTGCTGGATTCTCGCGTGCTGTGCCAGCGAGCACGGCCGCAACCACTGCTCTGACTGCCCGGAGCTCCCCTGCCGCCAGTTGCGCGACTGGGCCGCCCAGAGCCCGCGCTACGCCGCCGCGCTCAAGTGGCTGCGCGACCGGCGCACCGGCCAGCCATTCTAGCCCGTCCCGCCCGCCGGCTCAGCGCTAGCGCGCTGCGCAGTAGCTGACGAACTCCCGCACCAGTTGCCGGTACGCCTCGTATCCCATCGCCTCCGGGACGTCGTCGTGGACCGCGCCGGGTACCATCCGGTCCTCGAGGTCTACGCCCCGTCGCCGGGCGGTCTCGACCAGCGGCTTCGAGTTGCGCTCGTAGACCGACGACGAGTCGAACTCGGCCCGCAGCAGCAGCACCGGCCTTCCGATACGGCCAATGCGCGACTCGTTGTCGAAGTCGGCGTCGGCCAGGTAGCTGCCCGGGATGTCGAGCACCGCGCCCTCGCGGGCGATCGACGACATCGAGGCGAGCGGCGTTTCGAGCACGACGCCGAGGTAAGGGACGCTATCGCGGCAGAGGTCGGCGGCCGAGTGGCAAGTCATGAAGGTTCCGAGCGACCAGCCGTAGAAGACAATCATGCTGTCCTCGACGTCGTCCCGCGACCGGCAGTAGTCGAGCGCGGCCCGGGCGTCGTCGTAGCAGCCCGCGCCCGACGGGCTGCCCTCGCTCCGGCCGTAGCCCTGGTAGTCGTAGATGAACACCCGGCAGCCCGCTTCCCAGAGCAGTTCGGCCCGGCCCCAGTAACGGTTGATCGAGTGCCAGTTGCCGTGGGCGTAGATGACCGTCGTCCGGTTCGCGAGCGACGGCCCCCTCTCGCTCTCGGCCGGCCGGATGAAGAACCCGTAGATCCGGTTGCCGCCCGTGCTCGAGAGCTCGACCTCCTCGTAGAGCGAGTCCGGGATGACGAACCGCACGCGCCAGTTCGCGTCGACGTCCTCGGGCACGAGGTAGCGCTCGAGCCGGTCCGGGTGGAACAGGAAGCTGTCGAGCCTGAAGCAGGCGACGACGACGAGCCCGGCCAGCGCGAGCACCGCGAGCCGCCGCGTCACCTCGCACCTCCCCAGCGCCAGTCCGCGCCGAGCACGAAGCCGACCGCGCCCTTGCCGGCGATCGGTATCCGGTACTCGACCTGGCGCGGCTCGGTGTTCTCCGTCGGCGCGTACCACTTGGCCTCGACGCCGAGCCCGAACCGCCCGAATTCAACCGCCTGGCCGACCAGCGGCGCGAAGGCGGCATAGGGTTCGCGGCTGAGCTGGTACATGCTCTGGATCCCGAGGTAGCTCGTGAACCTGCCCCCGTAGCGCCAGGCTGCCGCGAGGTCGAGATTCGGAAACAGCCGCGACGGCCCGGCCGGCTCGATGTGGGCGGTGACGCCGACGGCGACGCCGGCCGCGGGCAGGAACCCGCGCTGGTCGAGCAGGACGTAGCTCATCGCGGCGTCGAACGACGCGACTCCGAGAACCGCCGGCGTGACGTGCCAGCCGGCGCTGAGCCCGAGCCGGTCGCTGGCGCCGTACCGGTAGCGGGCGGTGACGTAGGGTAGCGGGATGTCGAAACCGGCGACCCGCGCGACCGGCCCGCCCAGCGACAATGCGGCCGCCGACTCGCCCGCGCGCAGTGGCCGGACCGCGGTCATCGTCCCGCAGCCGACCACGAACGCCAACGCGAGCGGTGCGGCGAGGACAGAGCATCTCATTGTTGCCTCCCGCCGGGCGGGACTCATGCCCCCCGGCTCGAACAGGCTACCCTCCCCGCCTGCCGCTGTCAAGCGCGGTGACGTTGACCGCGGCCGCGATTCGCCTATCCTCAGGTCGGACTCAGCGTGACGACGAACCGAAGGAGACTGCCGTGAAAACCGATCTTGGTATCATCGCCGGCATCCGGGAAGCGATGCTCGCCGAGCAGGCCGGCAACCAGTTCTACTCGGCCGCCGCCGGCAGGACCACCGACCCGAGGGGCAGCGAGGTCTTCCTGATGCTCGCCGTCGAGGAGGCCCGGCACCTCGACTTTCTCCGTGAGCAGTACCGGCTGCTCGCCGCCGGGCGCCCGCCCGAGCCGCTCATATCCGATACCGGCGCCGAACTCGGTGGCCCGAGCCCGATCTTCTCCGACGAGCTCCGGTCGCGCATCGGCGAGGCGCACTGGGAGATGACCGCGCTCTCGGTCGGGCTCCAGCTCGAGGAGGCCAGCATCGCCCGCTACCGCGACCTCGCTGCCCGGGCCGCCTCCCCCGAGCTCAGGCAGTTCTTCGAGAGGCTGGTCCGCTGGGAGGAAGGTCACGCCGCGGCGCTCGAGCGCCAGTCCCGGCTCCTGCGTGACGATTACTGGAACGCGGCCGGCTTCGCGCCGTTCTAGCCCCGGGCGCTAGCGCGTCCGGCTGATCTTCGAGAGCAGGTCACGGATCTCGACCGCCTGGGCCCGGACCGTATCCGCGGCCGCCTCCTGCTCCACCTCCAACTTGCCCGCCATCGACGCGAGCCGGACCTTGAGCTCGTTGATGCGGCGCTCGGCCTCGCTGACAAGCTCGGCCTTCTCGGCCGATACCTGGCCCCGGTCGGCCTTGCTCGTCAGCCGGCTCAGGCGGTATTCGAGGTCGGCGATCACCGCCCCGACACCCTCCTCCTTCCGGCTCTGGCGCAGGGCAAACCGCCGGTCAAGATCAGCCTGGCGCACCGAGTCGCGCACGCGCTGCTGCTCGATCTCGGCGGCCCGCTCCCGCGCCGCCTCCCGGCGGTTGTTCCAGACCAGCACGATGCCGACCACGGCGATCAGGACCAGCCCGCCCGCGACCACGAAGACCAGCGGGTTGACGGCGCCTGCGCCTCGTCCACCCCGGCCTTTGACCGGCTCGCCGCAGGCGTAGCATTTCTCCTGGCCGTAGCGGTAAGGTTCTCCACAATGCGGGCACTTAGGCATCGTTCACCTCCAGCAAAGACAGGTCAAGCTCGAAGACCGCCACCGGCTGGCCGAGCCCGAAGTTCTCGAGCACCTGCGGGTGGATTTCCCCGACCGTCCCGGCCGGCCCGCGCTGGCCGGCCCGCGGCAGGAGGATGCGGGCGCAGCGGCCGGGGATGTATGCCGGGTGCTCGGCCGCCTCGAACTCCGGCTCCGCGCACAGCTCCCGCGCCAGCGCCGCGGCCAGCGCCCGCACCTCGGCAAACCCCGCCCGCGGGCCGGCGACCCCGGCCGCGACCCTGAGCATCGTCCGGCACCCGGTCTCGGCCCGCGGGTCGAGCTCGAAGCACTCGCCGACCTCGAACACGCGCTGGGGCATCTCGCGGGTGACATTGCCGCGGAAAGTCGCCAGCAGGCCGGTCAGCAGGTGCGCGCGTGGCATCGCCTGCTCGACGTTTAGCGGGTTCGCGACGGCCGGGTGCGCCGGCTCCGGCACCCCGAGCAGTTCGAACTGCTCGCAGGCGTTGGTCAGCACCAGCGTCATCACCTCGAACAGCCCGAGCCCGGTCAGCACCCGCCGCGCCCGCGCCGCGAGCTCCTCGCGCGCGAGCGGCCGGCTGGCGGTCATCGTCGGCACGAGCCGCGGCCGGATCCGCTCGTAGCCGCGGCCGATCGCGACGTCCTCGAACACGTCGCAGTCGTGCATCACGTCCGAGCGGTGGGCCGGCACATCGAGCCGCACCGTTCCGTCCTCGGCGCGCGCGCCGTAGCGCATCCGCTCGAGCGCCCGGGCGGTCTCCTCGGCCGAGAGCGCGAGCCCGGTGACCCGCGCGCAGGCCGCCGGGTCGAGCGTCCGCGGCCGGGGCGAGAGGTCGGGCGTCGCGACATCCTCGCCGCCCGGGTAGCGCACCGCGACCGACTCGATCCGCCCGCCGAGCTCGGCGAGCGCGGTCACCAGCACCGCAAGACACGCATCGAGCGCGGGCTGGTCCGGGCCGGTCACGTCGATCAGGCAGTCCTTCGTCGCCCGGGTCACTCGCGTCTCGTCGCTGTTGATTATCGGCGGCATCGACAGCACCCGGCCGTCGGCGTCCTCGAGCAGCGGGTAGCGCGCGAGCCCGGCGAGCAGGTGCGCGTAGGCCTGCCCCTTCGGGTGTTTTTCGAGCACCTCGCGCGGGGTCAGCCGGGCGCGCGGGTCGTCGGGCAGGCCGAACAGCGGCGCAAACCGGAGCTCGTCCGGCCCGACCGGCCGGAACCGGAACGGTGGCCGGACCGTCGCGAGATCGTAGACGCCGATCGACGCCCGGCGCCGGTCCCGGCCGAGCGCCCAGTGCAGGTTCTCCTGCATCTTCATCACCATCCGCACCGTCTCGTCGTCGAACGCAAGCCGGCGCACGACCGCCGCGACGATGTACGGCCGGACCTCCGCCATTCCCGCCGCGACGTCGACCCGGAAGCCGGACTGGGTCACCGGCCACGCCGGCAGGCCGGTCTCGACTCCGAACCAGCCGCGCAGTGCGCGCGCCAGCCCGGCGACGTCGTAGAGGTCGGGCCGCACCGGCAGGAGCGCGATGCGGATGACCTCGTCGGTGCCGACCGCGCCGAGGCTCGCCGCGGCGCCGCACGAAGGGCAGGCGGCCGGCAGTTCCTCGTGCTCCATCAGCTCGACCACCCCGCCGCACCGGCCGCAGGCGTGACGCGTCACCCGGGCGTAGCCCTCGACGTCGTTGCCGAGCTGCTCGAGCGCGTGCTGGAGCTCCTCCCGCGGCACGGCGCGGCCGACGAGCCGCGCCAGCCGCTCAACCGGTATCCCGACTACCGGCACAGCTCGCTCCGTTTCAGCCAGTCGACGTCCGACCAGTAGAGCCGGCGGATGTCGTCGAGGCCGTAGCGCATCATCGCCACCCGCTCGAGCCCGCCGCCCCACGCGATCACCGGCACCTCGCAACCCAGCGGCCGGGTCACCTCGGGCCGGAACACACCCGAGCCGCACATCTCGACCCAGCCCAGCCCCGGCAGGTTGGCGTAGACCTCCGCGCTCGGCTCGGTGTAGGGGAAGAACGACGGCCGGAACCGCACTTCCCTCGCGCCCATCTTGCGGTAGAACTCGCCGAGGGTGCCGAACAGCGTCGCCAGGTTGGCGTCCTCGTCGATGATAATGCCGTCAATCTGGATGAACTCGGGCAGGTGGGTCTGGTCGAGGTCGTCGCGCCGGAAGCACTTGCCGATGCTGAAGACCTTGCGCGGCGGCCGCGGGTTCGCGGCAAGCGCGCGGATCGTCGCCGCGGTCGTGTGCGTCCGCATCACCAGCTTGCGCGCCTTCTCCGCGCTCCAGCGGTAGCGCCAGCCGGTCGAACCGGTGTCACCGCCGTCCTCGTGCGTCCGCCGCACCGGCTCGACGATCGCGGCGGCCGGCAGGCGGCCCTGCGCCGGCTCGGCGATGTAGAAGGTGTCCTGCAGCTCCCGCGCCGGGTGGTCCTGGGGCTGGAACAGCGCGTCGAAGTCCCAGAACTCGGTCTCGATCGCCGGCGACGCGACCTCCTCGAAACCCATCTCGAGGAACGCCCGTCGCGTCTCCTGGATGACCCGCTGGAGCGGGTGCTCCTTGCCCGGCCAGGCCGGCGCGGTCTCGAGCTTCGGGTCGTAGGGCTTGAACACGACCTCCCGCCACTTGCCGGAAACCAGCAGCTCCGGGGTCAGCTGGCTGACCTCCTGCGCCGGCTCGATGCCACCGCGCTTGAGCTCGGCTCCCAGCCCGGTCAGTGCCAGCGTCCGCCTCGTGCGCTTCCTTCTCTTCAGGATGTCGTCGCGGCCGCGCAGGAGCTCGAGCGCCCTCTTGACGTCCGCCCGCGTGACCTCAGAGGTGAGCATCCTTGCGTTGTGGTCACGGAGCTCCCACAGCAGGAGCTCATCAGCGTCCTGCGCGACCGAGCCCAGCGTCTGCCGTCCGGCCTCGGTTGCCTCGAGCGTGCCGGCGTCCCGGCGACACCAGCCCTTCTTCGTCAGCCACTTCACCTCGGACCGGACGTCGTCCTTGCCCAGCAGTTGCGGCAGTTCCTGGAAAGACACCTTGCCGCCGTGCTCGACAATCCTCTTCAGCGCCCGGCGCTCGGGCAGGCCGAACTCCTCCACCTCGAGCCCGCCGTCCTCGACCAGGCTCAACTCCTCGTCGGGCGTCTCGGCGATGGTCAGCAGCCCGCGGTCGGCCAGGGCCTTCGCGCCCGCCATCACGTACGCCTGGTCCGCGAGCGCCGCGTCCTTGAGCTTCCTGTCGTCCCGGTAGAGCGACTGGACGACCAGCGCCGCGTCGGCGGACGCCAGTCCGGCGATCCGCCGAAGCAGTTCGTCAAGGGCCACGCTTTCGCCCGGCTCCAGCGCCCGGACGACGCAGTACTCGTGCTCGGGTAGCCGTGTCATCGCACGTCACTATGCCCGAACCATCAGCCAAGTCAAGCCGGCGGCGCGGGCTCGCCGCCCGCCTCGAACTGGCCGACGACCGGGTCGAGCAGGAGGAAACCGATCAGCACCAGCGCGGGCAGGACCGCGAGGCCGGACAGGAGCCAGGGCAGGAACGGCGAGGCGCCAGGCGCGGCCACCCCGAGGACGCCGCCGAACGCGGTCGGCAGGACCGTGAACAGCCCGCCCGCGGCGAGGATGTGGAGCACGACGACCGCGTACCAACCCCACTTCCGGCGCCGGAGCAGCCCGACCGCGCCGGCGAGGAGCGCGGCATTGAACGCCAGCCCGGCCCAGATCAACGCCTCGAGCAGCCGGACCAGTGGCGAAAGGACGCGGTAGCCGGGGACGAGCTCCTCCGCGCCCGGCACGTCGAGCGCCCGCGCCTCCGGCGGCACGAGCAGGGGCCTGAGCGCGAACTCGATGCCGCTGCCGGCCGCACCGAACCCGGCCTGGAGAATCAACAGCCACGCGACGACCGTCACCGCCGCGCGCCAGCGGGAACCGGCCGCCGGCCGGGCCGGACCGGGCTCGCTTCCCAGCTGTCCCCGCCTCGGCGTTACTTCAGCGCGCCGAGCTCCCTGAGCTTCCGCTCGACCAGCGCCGCGAGGTCGGGACTGCTCTTCTCGGCGAGCGAATAGCGGACCCGGATGATCGGCTTGTTGGCCTTGATGATGCGGCCGAGGTCAATCGGCGTGCCCGACACGACAACGTGACAGTCCGCCGCGTTGATCGCCTGCTCGAGCTCGGTGAGCTGCTCCTTCGAGTAGCCCATCGCCGGCAGGACGTCGGTCAGGTGCGTCGAGTGGTCGAGCTCCCGGCGAAGCGAGCCGGTCGCGTACGGCCGCGGGTCGATGATCGCCGCCGCGCCGAACCGCTCGGCCGCGATCCGGCCCGCGCCGAACGCCATCCCGCCGTGGGTGACGGTCGGCCCGTCCTCGACGACCAGCACCCGCCTGCCCCTGATCGCCGCCGGGTCGGCGACCTCGAGCGGCGAGTCGGCGTGGACGATGACCGCACCCGGGTTGACGTGGAGCGCATTCAGCTCGACCTCGGCGACCTGCGCCTTGGTCGCCGAGTCCTCCTTGTTTATGACCACGACGTCGGCCATCCGGAGGTTGACCTCGCCCGGGTGGTACTGGGTGCCGTGGTCGGCGCGCAGGGGGTCGGTGACGACGATGAGCAGGTCGGGCCGGAAGAAGGACACCTCGTTGTTGCCGCCGTCGAAGACGATGACGTCGGCCTCGGCCTCGGCCCGCCGGAGGATTTCCGCGTAGTCGACGCCGGCGTAGATGACCATCCCGTTCTCGACGTAGGGCTCGTACTCCTCGCGCTCCTCGATCGTCGCGCCGGCCCGGTCGAGGTCCTCGTAGCTCGCGAACCGCTGCCAGACCATCTTCTCGAGGTCGCCGTAGGGCATCGGCTCGCGCACCGCGACCGGCTTGCGCCCGAGCCCCTGGACGACCTCGTAGACCCGCCGCGACGTCTGGCTCTTGCCGCAGCCGGTCCGGACCGCGCAGACCGCGATGACCGGCTTCCCGGCCCTGAGCTGGGTGAACCGCGGCGCGATCAGCCGCCAGTCCGCCCCGGCCGCCAGCGCCTCGGCCGCCAAGTTCATCAGCGAGACGTAGTTCACGTCGGAGTAGGCGAAGACCACCTCGTCCGCCCCGAGCTCCGCGACCTTCCGCCCGAGCTCGTGCTCGTACACCGTCGGGATGCCCTTCGGGTAGAGCCGGCCGGCCAGGCTCGGTGGGTAAGGCCGGAGCCCGCCGGTCGTCCCGAGGTTCTGCTCGGCCGCCATCGTGAACGCGACGACCTCGTGGTCCTCGCGGTCCCGGAAGCAGGTGTTGAAGACGTGGTAGTCCATCCCGACCGCGCCGACGATGATGACGCGCTTGCGCTTCGGCATTGGCTTGCTCCTCTCCGGGTGCGCGCCTAGAAGCGCTCGGTCATCGACTTCGCCTGGAGGAAGAGCAGCAGGTAATCGCGGCCGCCGGCCTTCGAGTCTGTCCCCGACATGTTGAACCCGCCGAACGGCTGGACGTCAACCAGCGCGCCGGTGCACTTGCGGTTGATGTACATGTTGCCGACGTGGAACTCGCGCTTGGCCCGGAGAATCTTCTCCCGGTTCCGGGTGTAGACCGCGCCGGTCAGCCCGTACTCGGTGCCGTTGGCGATCGCCAGCGCGTCGGAGTAATTCCGCGCCTTGATGACCGCCAGCACCGGCCCGAAGATCTCCTCCTGGGCGATGCGGGCGTTGCGCTTGACGTCGGCAATTATCGTCGGCTGGATGAAGAAGCCGTCCTTCGGCCCGGGCTTCCCGCCCAGCACCAGCCGGCCCTCCTTCTTCCCGACCTCGATGTAGCCCACTATCGAGTTGAACGCCTTCTCGTTGATGACCGGCCCGAGCCAGTTCTTCTGGTCCTCGACCGGCCCGACGTGGTACTTCTTCGACTGGGCGACGACCTTCTCGAGGAACTCGTCGTAGACCTTCGCGTCGACGATCGCCCGCGAGCAGGCCGAGCACTTCTGGCCCTGGAACCCGAACGCCGCGATTGCCGTGCCGAGCGCGGCCGCGTCGACGTCCGCCTCCGAGTCGACGATGATGCAGTCCTTGCCGCCCATCTCGGCGACGACCCGCTTCACCCAGACCTGGCCCTTGGTGACCCGCGCCGCCTTCTCGATGATGCCCAGCCCGACCGCCTTCGACCCGGTGAAGCTGATGAACCGGGTCTTCGGGTGCTCGACCAGGTAGTCGCCGACCGCGCCGCCCGGCCCGGTCAGCAGGTTCACCACCCCGGCCGGCAGGCCGGCCTCCGCAAGCACCTCGACGAACAGCGCGGCCAGCAGCGGCGCGTCCGACGACGGCTTGAGCACGACGGTGTTGCCGCAGACCGCGGCCGCGGTCGTCATCCCGGCCATTATCGCGCACGGGAAGTTCCAGGGCGGGATGACCACCCCGACCCCGAGCGGGATGTAGCGCACCTCCTGGCTCTCGCCCGGGAACGGGGTCACGCCGCAGGGCGCGTCGTAGCGGATGGCCTCGCGGCCGTAGAACTCGAGGAAGTCCACCGCCTCGGCGAAGTCGGCGTCGGCCTCGAGCCAGTTCTTGCCCTCCTCGAGCACCATCGCCGCGTCGAACAGGAACCGCCGGTCGCGCATCATCCGCGCCGCGCGGAAGAACACGCTCGCCCGCTCGATCGCCGGGACCTGCTTCCAGCTCTCGAACGCCTTGAGCGCGGCCTTCATCGCCAGCTCGGCCTCCTTCACGGTCGCCTTCTGGAACGTCCCGAGCACCGACTTGTCGGACGGGTTGATCGACCGGAACCGGTCCTTCGCCTTCAGTCGCTTCCCGCCGATGACCAGGTCCCAGACCCGGTCCGACTGCCCCTTCAGGGTCGCGATGGCATCGGCCATGCCCTTGATGTTCTCGGGCTTCGTGAAGTCGAGGTACTCCTCGTTCCTGAACACTGGCAGCATTGCGCCTCCTGCAATAAGGTTAGGCTTACGGCTTCAACTTATCGCAACGGCTATTATTGACTCCGGGCTGCTGTCCGGGGACAGCTCGCGCGGCCGCGGCGCGGCCCGTTCGGGCGCGCTTCGCTTGCGCCGGGAACTCCGGCGATTCAGAGCGACCGCCGTTGCCGGGTAAACGACTCTGAAAACGACGGCTTGACGGACAAGCCGCAGGGCCGTCTTTCAGGCCCCCTGAACGCCTTCAGGATATCCTGCGGCCGAGTCAAGTCAAATGAACCGGCGGCAGGGAACCCGCCCGGGCCGGGCCTGGGTTCAGCGCCCGGGCAGGGAGTCGGGCCGGGCCAGCCGGGTCCAGGCCAGCCGGAACGTCTCGGTGTTGGACATGAGCACGAACAGGATCGCGAACAGCACCAGCGCGGTCAAGAGCCAGGGCAGCCACCGCCAGTACCGGGTCTCGGGCAGGCGCCGCTCGAGCCGCGCCATCTCGCGCAGGATGCGCTCGCCCCGCTCCTGCTCCGGGTCCCTAACCGGCCGCGCCATCGCTCAGTGGTAGAGCATCCGGAACCCGAGCTCGCCCGACAGCGCCCGCGTGCTCCGGCGGATTGCCGCTTCGGCCGCGGCCAGCCCGGCCCGGGTCATCGCGTGCCGCTGCAGCTCGCTCATCGCGACGAGGTCGAGCGCCGTCGACTTCATCCAGTCGACCTCGGTCTTGTAGCCGCACACCGCCTTCGCCCCCGAGGCGTCGAGGAATCGCCGCAACCGCTTCACCGGCACGCTCAGCACCGAGCACGCGCCGAAGTAGACCAGCCGGTTGCGGCACCGGCCGTCCAGCCGCTCGCCCAGCGCCTCGAGCGTCAGGCAGGCGCGGCCGCTGATGCGGATCTCGCCCGCCCGGCCGTGGAACGCCAGGTAGAGAATCCGGTACTCGCCGTAGCCCTTCTGCCGCCACTTGTCGACGAGGAACTCGATCTCCTCGAGCGTCGAGCAGTCGCGGTAGATGTACTTCACCCCGGCGTTGATTTCGAGCAGGTCGAGCACCGGCCGGACCGAGTTCGTCGTCGCGAGGTTATCGTCCCAGTTGCCCTCGATGCAGAAGATCCGCTTGGGCCAGCACTTCTGCGGCGCGCTCATCGCCCGGCCGCCCCTGCCGGCCTCTGCGCGCCGGTCGGCCGCCACAGGAGGTCGAGCCCGTCCTCGGCCTCGACCAGCCCGAACAGCTCGTAGTCCTGCGGCAGGAGGAAGAGTGTCGCGAAATAGTCCGACTTCCGCTTGCGGAAAGTGGTCCGTCCCGGCGTCTCGGCCGCCTCGAGGACCAGCGCCAGCAGGAGTGCGCGCGCCGTGCTCATCCTACCATCTTCCTGCCCCGGCCTCGTCTGTCAAGCCCCGGCCGCCTCCACGCCGCGGCCGGGCAGGACCAACCGCCAAGGCACCAGGAGCCCGGTGGCCTGGGCCGCCGTGAAACCGCGCCTTCGGCGTGGGTAAGAGGAAGAGGCCTTATTCGTCCTGAGGACTCCCGGCGCGCCGCGCCGGGTTTTTGTGTCTTGGTGTTTCTCCGGTTCGATGTGGAGAAATCCCTTTCCGACCCGTGCAGGCAGTCGTTCATGGTCCATGGTCCAGAATTCATCGCTCATCGTTCCGCGCTCGTCTTCCTCTGTATCTTTGCCTCCAGTCCGCGCCATTGTCCTCGCACACACCCCCTGAAATCCCTCTCCTTCTGCAATGCGCCTCGGCAATCTGACGTCAGAGGTCGTTTCTCCCCTCCTCCGCCTCCGGGCCGCGACTCTGAAGACGTCGCGGCGGACCCAGCCAGCACCTTCGGGCCAAGTCCCTCCCTGGGTAGTCGGGCAGGAGACGCTCGCAGGACCCTTTTTGGGCACCGAAACGTAAGTCGCACACCGGCTGGGCTTTGACGGCAGGGGGGGATATCCCCGGGGATATCCCCGGGACGGTTCCGGGGGCCGCCCCGGGGACGGCCCCGGGGACCGCCCCGGGGACCGCTCCGGGGATGCGGGTGGGGATAGGGGTTAGGGGTCTCGGTCAGGATTCAGGCCAAGAAGCGCCGGGTCTTGGACGCCGTTTGGCGGGTCAGGATGTCGGGCGGGTTGAGCGAGCTGCTTGCCTGTCTCCGGCCCGCTTCGGACACGCCTCGCGCGTGCAGGTCGGGCAGAGGTGCCGGGGCGTCGGCGCGTCTGGTGCCATGCCCGTCTCGCGGGCGTGGCGCATCACCTGGAGCGCTTCCTCGAGCCGGGCAACGTCCTGCGGCGTCACGTCGACCCTATAGGTCCGCGTCGGGTACTTGACGAGGCCGTGGGTCGGGCGCTTCCCGAACTCGGCCTCGACCAGCAGCGCCTGCGCGATGACCTGCATCCTGACGGAGTCGTACAGCTTCTTCGAAGCCCGGCCCGATTTGGGCTCCACCGGGACCAGCTCCTCGCCTTGCCTGACGACGTAATCCGGCTTGCCGGAGAGGCCGAAGCCGGGCGCGTGCAGGGACTCTGCGCGGCTGTCGTGGCCGGAATAGACAACCTCGCCGTGTGGAAGGCCCGCGACCCGACGCGGGAACACGAGCGGCAGGGCAAGCCACAACAGCAGGCAGAGCCCGGCCAGGATGAGCAGGATGTAGCCGGCCATCACCAGACCCCGAAGAAGCGCAGGACCATTGCGACGGCCGCGAGCGCGACGGCCGCGATGGGCAACAGCCTGCCCCAGCGAGCCGGCGCGGCGGCGGACCCGGCCACCCGGGCGTGATAGTCCAGTCCGCGCCTCAACTGCTTCCTCCGCTCCGCCCCCACCTCACGGTCCCCGTACCACCACGCGTACGGGCAGTAGAAGTACCGGTTGACCTCAGACGCCGTGATTACAGTCTGCTAAAGGTCTGGGTCTGTCACGCAACTACCCGGCGACCCGGGGCCGACGGTCCGGGCGTTGCCTTGCCGCAGTCCCCCCAATTGGACCCGGCCACGGTCGCCATAGTCGCGCGACACGCACCTGCCCGCCGCGCCCAGCGGTCAGCACATTCTACAATCCTCATCTCCCCCTCCGTCAGCCCATACACCTCATTCACCAGCGCGTCAATCTGCTTGTCCGTCGTGGCGAGGTTGCGGTCGAAGGTCTCGACCAGCCGCATGAGCGAGTCGGGCGCGAGAGCCCTGATCATCGTGCGCCAGCATAGCGGTCAGGCCCGGGCAGTCAAGGGGAAGGGGCGCGTGCTAGCGGTCAGCCGGCGGGGTGATGTAGTCGCCCGGTTCGTCGAGCTGGCGGCGGGCGAGCCGGACGAGCCCGGCGAGCTCGGGCCGGTTGCCGGCGATGGCGGGCACGCGGCCGAGCCAGGCCGCGGACTCGGCCCGGTTGCCGATGCGGCGGTGGATTTCGCCGATGAGGTAGGCGGTGATCGCCTGCCGGTCCGCCGGGAGGGATTCTTCGGCGAAGGCCCGCTCGTACCATCGTGCCGCCTCGCGCCGGTGGTCGGTCGCCCCGGGCCCGCCGCACCAGGCCGCGGCGAGGTAGAGGCCGGCAACCGCCTCCGGGCCCTCGCCGCGCTGGCCGGCGATCATCGCGGCGTGGGCGTATCTCTCCCCGGCCCCGAGCCGCCCGCCCGGCGCGAGGCGCGGGGTGAGTTCGCGCCCGACCCACGTCCGGAGCTCGTCGTCGACCATCCCGGCCTCGAACGCGGTCTCGTAGCCCGCGTAGCCGCACGCGTCGCAGGCGTGCATCACCAGCGGCAGGGGCGAGGCGCCGACCGCGAACTGCTGGAACTCGGTCGAGATCGGCCCGAAGGTGTTGGTCGTGTTGAAGGTCGTCGATTCGAACTTCGCCCCGCAGCAGGGGCAGGTGAGCTCGAGCCTGCGATACGTCGTCATTGCGGTTGTGCCCGGCGCAACAGGCTAGCCGCCCCGGCTCGCGGGTCAACCCCGCCGGCCCGGCTTGACTGCGGCCGCGGCTGGTCTATCCTCAGGGAGGCGGATAGCCGCCCGTTTTTCTGATGAAGCGCATCGGCTCGTTCTTCGTCCGGCTGGCCCGCGAGTGGGGGCCGGTCATTGTCGCCGTCCTTATCATCCGGAGCTTCCTCGTCGAGAGCTTCATGGTCCCGACCGGCTCGATGCTCGAGACCATCCAGGTCGGCGACTTCATGATCGTCAACAAGTTCATCTACGGTGTCAAGCTGCCCTTCACCCACCGGACGATAATCCCGGTCACGAACCCGAAGCGCGGCGACATCGTCGTCTTCCGCTTCCCCCAGGAGCCGGACGTACCCGAGCCCGCCGGCCGGTTCGTCCGCATCTTCCCTGAGCGGCTCCCGCTCCTGCCGGTCTGGTGGGACCGCGAGGCCCAGACCCTCAAGTGGTACATCCCGAACAACTTCGTCAAGCGCTGCGTGGCGGTCGCCGGCGACACCGTCGCCTATCGCAACAAGCAGCTCTTCATCAACGGCCGGCTCCAGTCCGAGCGCTACGTCAGCCACGGCGACTACCGCCGCCTGCCCGGCCTCGAACCGCGGCCGGCCGGCTTCCAGCGCTCGTGGGAGGACGACCGGTTCTTCCGGACCCGGCTCTCGCCCTACGTCCGCGACGATTTCGGCCCGGTCGTCGTCCCGCCCGGCCACCTGTTCATGATGGGCGACAACCGCGACGACTCCGAGGACAGCCGGTTCTGGGGGCCGCTGCCGCTCGCCTACGTCCGGGGCAAGCCGCTGGTGCTGTACTTCTCGTCCGCGGCGGTGTCGAACCCGCCCAACATCGCCCGCATCGTGCTGTCGCCCTGGCTCATCCGCCCCGGCCGCATCGGCCGCATCGTCCGCTGACCGCCGCGCCGGCGGTCGCCCGGCTCAGAGTTCCCGGACCGTGAAGAGCACCGGCGGCGGCATCGTCGCGCAGCCGAAGGTCCCGGCCGCGCCGGTGAGGTTGCCGCCCGCGAGCAGGAGGTCGAGCGTGCTCTTCTTCCAGCCGCCGTTGATGGCGCTGACCGTGACGTAGAAGACGCCCGGCGCGAGCCCGCCGAGCGTGTCCTCGAACGCCGCCCGCGGCACGAGGCAGGTCGTGTCGGTGAGCCCGTCGGCCCAGCCCTGCGCCGGGTTGAGCGTGTCGACCGGGTTGACCGCGACGATGTAGCTGTGCGCGCTGTCCGACCGGGTCCAGGTCACCCGGACCGAGTCCGGGTCGAGCGTCGCGCCCTGGCCCGGCGCGGTCACCGCGAAGCTGTCCGGCAGCCAGGCGCGACCCGAAACGCTCTTGCCCTCATCGGTTTCGATCGTAAGGTCGTAACGCTCCTTGAACCGGAGGTCGAGCGCGGCCTGGAAGTAGACCCCGGGCAGGCGCTGGCCGACCGACCGGTCGCCGACCCGGACCGTCGCCTCGCCGACCGGCGTCACCCGCGCCGGCAGCGGGTCGTGGTGCCAGAAGGTCGAGTCGCCCGGGTCCGGCGTCTCGAGCCAGTCGTCCGAGAAGACGTTGACGAGGCTGACCTTGCCGATGAGCACCGAGGCGGTGTTGCTCGGCACCCCCAACGTCCGGGTGACCTGGGCGGTGACGAGCAGGGTCTCCCAGCCGTCCTCGCAGGCGAGCCCGGCGAGCAGGACGAGCCCGAGCGCGGCCGCGCGTCTCACTCCGCCCCCCCGGTGAACCTGATTTCGATGCGGTTGCCGGCCAGGCCCAGCACCTCGAACGGCACCGCGATGCCTCGCGTCCTGAGTCCGTCGAGGACCTCCTGCGACGAGGCCTCCGAGACGACCTCGAGCGTCGCCGCGCTGCCGGTCAGGTCGCGGCTGATGACCTGGGTCACGCCGCGGAGCTTCGCGCGGACCTCGTCCCGGAGCTGCTGGACCCGCTCGAAGGTCGCGTTCGACGCCTGGATGATGGTGACGTTCTCGCGCCGGGTCCAGCCGCCGAGAATCCGGCTGATGAGCGCCGCGCTCGTCGTGTCCGCGGCCCGGCGCCGGGCCTCGTCCTCGCTGAAGGGCAGTTCGACCGTCGGCGCCGTCGCGCCCAGCACCTCGCCGCTCTCGACGTTGACCGCCCGGGCACTGACCCGGAACCGGTAGACCTCGCGCGCCGTGCCGGCGATGACCCGGCTCGCGACCGAGCGCTCGGCCGTGACCGCGACGACGATTTCCGCGCCGGTCTTCATTCCGACCAGCATCGCGGTCCGGTCGTCGCCCTCGAGGATCAGCCGGAGCTGTTCCTTCTCGATGTTCCGGGCGACCGTCGCCGCGTCGACGACCGGGTAGCCCCGGCCCTGGAACGCGTCGATGAGCATCGTCTCGAGCATCGCCGGGTCGCCGCCGCCCCGGTCCGGGCCCGACGGCACTTCGCGGACGACGACCATCAGTCGCGGCCGGCCCTGCTCGCGGAGCAGGATGCCGATTGCCGCGAGGTCGTTCTCGATGTCGCTCGTCCGCACCTTCGCCCGGACCACGACGCGGTAGAGCCCATCGTCCCGGCTCTCGGTGACGACCCGGTAGGATGACACGTAGCCGCGCGACTTCGAGTAGATGCGGTCGGACAGCAGTTGGCAGTTCTCGACCCGCGTCTCGGAGTCGATGAACGTGCCGACGCCCTGCTCGACGGCCTTGCGCAGGGCGTCGGAGACCGCGGCGTCGCGGGCGATGTCGATCCCGCCCGGGACGGTGATTGCCCCCGCGCCCTCGGCCAGCACCTCGGTGCCCTCCCCGCCCGCCAGCACGACCTCGGGCCGGTCCGCGGCCGGGGCCGAGCTCGCGCCGGCCGGCGGGTAGTAGGCCGGGTAGTAGCACCCGGCCGCGAGCAGGACGGCTGACAGCAGCAACCAGCGCATCGCCGCCCCTAGAGCAGGACCTTGAGCAGCAGGCGGCCGACGCCGGCGACGTACTTGAAGCCGTCCTTGAGCCACCTGAGCTTGTCCGCGTCCGCCGCGCCGAGGACGATGTCGGTGCCGAGCCGGCCGGTCACCTGCCGGACCTTGAGCACGAGCGGGCTCCGCGCGAACTCGGGCCGCGCCAGCACCCGGTCGAGGTCCTGGACGAACTGGAACGCCGCCGGGCCGCCCTGGCCGAGGAACCCCGCGTACTCCTTCGTGTCGAGCAGGAGGTTGCCGTTCGCGTCGTAGATCCTCGGGTAGAGCGCCGGCTTGAGCCCGGCCGCCGCGCCGTCGAAGACCAGCCCGGAGTACTGCTGGAAGAAGTCGCGGACCCCGGGCGGCACCGAGCTCAGGTCGAGCCCGGCGCCGGCCGAGCCGATTGCCGGCTCGAGCGCGTCGCTGATGCCGTTCGGGCCGTAGAGGTCAAGCTCGATTTCGACCTCGACGATGCCCCCGAGCGAGTCGTAGCTCGCCGGCCCGCGCTGGCGCGCGCCCTTGACGAAGCCCTCGACCCGGGTGTAGACGACGTCGTAGCTGGTCATGAAGTTCTCGACCCTGGTCTCGGAATCGACCCGGACGCCCTTGATGATTTCGAGCAGGTTGCGCTGGGCGACGACGACCGCCGCCCGCTCGGCCATCAGCCGCGCCTGGGCGACGTTGGTCGCGCCCGGGTCGACGACGCCCGAGCCCCGGGCCCGGACCGTCCGGCCCGACCAGTCGACCCCGCCGCCGGGCACCGGTTCGACGACCTCGCCCGGCTCGGCCAGCACCGGCAGGGCCCTGGGCATCTCGAACTGCGCCGGCGGCCGGACCGGTGCGACGGTCGGCGGCGGCTCGGGCGCGGTCATCGCGCTCCCGCGCGCGCCGGTGGTGCCGGTCGCGCACCCGGCGCCGAGGACGGCCGCCAGGCCGAGCAGTACGAAGAAGAACGGCCGGTGTTGAACGCTCATTGTTCTCCTCTCAGGAACGGTTGACGCCGGCCAGCGCCGCCTCGAGCGCGCCCTCGAGCGCGCCCGCCGCGCCCTCGAAACTGCTGGCCTCGCCCTGGGCCGAGTACAGCACCTCGGTCGTCTCGACCGAAATCACCTTGATGTGGAGCCGGGCCTCCCGGTACTCGGGCGAGTTGGAAAAGAATTCGTCGTGTCTCACCGAGTTGACACTCACAAGCATCACCGCCTCGGCGCCGAGCATCTTGCCGAGCCGGGCCGCGCTCGCCGGGTCGGCGGCCCCGGAGTAGGAGAACTCCTGCTCGGCCAGCAGCCTGTCGACCGCCGAGCGGTCGACGACCGTGAACCGGCCGGTCCGCATCAGCGCCATCGCCGCGTAGTCGTACAGCCCGTCGGTCGGCGCGGCATCGGCGTCCTGGACCGCGGCCGGCGGCAGGACTGCGGTCCGCCAGGTCGTCCGGGCGTCGAAGTTCGGGGATTTCGCGTGGTTGGGCGGCGGGCCGAACCGGGCCACCTGGGCCGGGGTCATCACGCAGCCGGTCGCCCAGCACAGCAGGGCGGGGAGTATCAGCAGGACAGCTCTCTTCAAGGGGCGCTCCTTTCAAGGCCCATTATCCTCGGTCAAGAGCGGCAGTCAAACGCGTCACTTGACATCGGGTCGAGCTTTTGTATATACTGTTCCGCGCGGGCGATGCGTCCCGCGCTGAGATGCGCTAACCGCAAAGGAGGGGCCATGTTTCGCTATGATCGCTGCCCGGACCTCGGGCAGGAGTTGAGAGTCGACGGGGCGGCGCGCCCGGCCGATCCTGCGGACGCCCGCGATCGCCGGCGAACGCCCGCAGGCGCGAGACCGGAGGCGTGGATATGATGTGGCATTACGACTGCCCGAAGTGCGGCCACCCGCTCGCGGTTGACTGGGAGGCACACGGCATCGAGAACGTCTGTCCCCACTGCCACCGCTCCGATTACCCGCCAACCCCGAGCGAAGACCACGCCGCCTACATTGGCGGCGACCACTGGCCGTCCGAACTCGAGTCGGCGGTCATCGGCCTGCGTGGCACGACCTGCGACATCCCCGGCTGTTACCACCAGTTCGAGACCCTCGCGCTACGCAGACCGGCCTCGCAGGGCGGTCGGCTGTCGGTCGAGAACCTCGTCCCGATGTGCCACCACCACGCCCGGCTCAAGGGCGACCAGGACTACGACCGCTGGGTCCGGAACCTGACACCCGAGGAGCGCGCGGGCGCCAAGTCGGCGATCGAAATCGTCTTCACCAGCGACGAGCCGGAACCGAAGCCCGCGCCGCCCGCCCCGAAGCCCAGGCCGGCCGGCACGCTCCACTTCATCGCCGGCAAGTCGCAGGTCAGCGATGAGCCGCGGACCGACAGCCTGCGCCTCGTTGTCGCCCGCCCGGTGCCGGCCGGGCTCCTGCGCCGGCTGACGCTCCACTACTCCTGCCGGCTCGGCAGTCACGGCGCTTGCCGGGTCGCGCTCGCGGCTTGGCCTGCCGCCGCGCCGCCGGACTGGTCCAAGGGTCTCGAGAACTCCGGCGCCGTGTCCGCATCCAATCGACACGAGGGCGACCGCGAGAGCTGCCTCGACGGCCTGCTCGAGCTCGACCTGCCGCCCGCGACCGGCAATGGCCTCTGGGTGGTCGCGGTCTTCCTCGCGAACTCGGGCGGCCACCCGGAGCTGGCCGACTACCTGCTCGCCGGCCGGGAATAGCCGGCCGCCCGGACGGTGCAGGGGCGCGCCCGTGCCGCTGTCGGGCGGCGGGCGTCGGGGTAATGGTCGGCGGTCGTCTGCCGGCTCAGTCGCGGAACAGCGCCCGTGCCTCGGGCGCGACGATGTTGCGGGGAATCTCCTCCTGCGTCCCGGTCGCGAGGTCCTTGAGCGACACCGTGCCCCGGCCCGCCTCGTCCGGGCCGATGATTACGCAGCAGGCCGCCCGCGCCGCGTCCGCGGCCTTGAACTGCCGCGCCGGCCTCGGGTCGTAGCTCATCTGGGCCGGGACGCCGTCGACCCGGAGCCGGTCGAGCAGCTCGACCGCCGCGCCCCGCTCGGCCTCGGTCATCCAGACCACGAACGCCAGCCGGCGCCGCGCCGGCTCCGGCGCCTCCGGCATCACCATCATCGTCCGCTCGAGCCCGATTGCCAGCCCGACCGCCGGCGTCGCCGGGCCGCCGAACTCCTCGAACAGGTAGTCGTAGCGCCCGCCGCCGCCGAGGCTGTCCTGCGCCCCGAGCCGGGCCGAGACGTACTCGAACGTCGTCCGGTTGTAGTAATCCAGCCCGCGCACGAGCCGGTCGGCGAGTTCGTAGCGCAGGCCGCGCCGGTCGAGCTCGGCCCGGAGCCTGTCGAAGTGCTCGCGGCAGGCCGGGCACAGGTGGTTGCGCGCCGCCGGCGCACCCTCAGCCTCACGCCGGCAGGACTCGTTCTTGCAGTCGAGCACCCGCATCGGGTTGCGCTCGAGCCGGACCCGGCAGTCCTCGCAGAGCGCCCCGGCGCGGCCGGAGAGGTACCCGACCAGCTCGGCCCGGTAGGCGGGCCGGCACTCGCGACAGCCGATCGAGTTGAGCTGAACCCCGCAGTCGGCGATGCCGAGGTCCTCGAAGAACCAGCGGCCGAGCAGGATTACTTCGGCGTCCGCCTCCGGGTTCACCTCGCCCAGCGCCTCGACGCCGAGCTGGTGGAACTCGCGCAGGCGGCCCTTCTGGGGCCGGCCGTAGCGGAAGAACGGGCCGCAGTAGTGCAGCCGGGCCGGCAACCTGAGCCGCTCCTCGAGCACCGCCCGGACGACGCCCGGCGTCCCCTCCGGCCGCAGCGTCAGGCTCCGGCCGCCCCGGTCCGGGAAGGTGTACATCTCCTTGGTCACGACATCGGATGCCTCGCCCGCCGACTTCACGAACACCTCGGTGTGCTCAAACATCGGGGTGATGATCTCCTCGAATCCGAACGCCGCAGCCGCGTGCCGGAAGGCGTGCTCGACCCGGCGCCGCCGCGCCGCCGCGCCGGGCAGGAAGTCCTGGGTGCCCTTCGGCCGGGCGTGCTTCGGCGCGCTCATCGCCGCAACCGCCACGCGCCCTCGGCCAGCAGCGCGCCGAGCGCGGCCCCGATGAGGTTGGCGTAAAGGTCGACGCGGTTGAACTCGCGGCGGGGCACGAACCGCTGGGCGTGCTCGAGGCCGGCCGCCAGCGGCAGGGTGAAAAGCAGCGAGGCCCAGGGCAGGGCGGTCTGGGCCAGCGCACCGAGCGCGGTGAACATCGCGGTGTGGGCGACCTTGTCGAATCCGCGGCCGACGATCGGCCGGGACAGGTCGAACGGCAGGAGCAGGGCCACGCAGGTCAGCACCGTCCAGGCGATGAACAGCGCCCAGGCCGCACGCCGCCCGCGCCTCACTGCCGGATGATCTCCTTCACCCGCATCAACCGCGTCAGCGCCCCCCGCTCGTCCTCGGCCAGCTTCAGCGTGATGTGCTTCACCGTCGCCTCGATGTCGGGGATCAGCACGAACTCGAGCGCGTTCACCCGGCGCCGGGTTTTCTCGAGCTCCTCGGCGAGCAGTTCCAGCGTCTTCTCCTTCTCGGCCAGCTCGAGCAGCGAGTCGAGCAGGTCGTCGAGCGACAGCAGCGCGAGGTCGAGCTCGGCCGAGGTCGTCGCGAACCCGTAGCACCGGGTCCGGCCGGAAATCTCCTTCCGGAACACCGGCACCTTGATGTTCAGGATGTTGCGGGTCGTCACCTCGACCGTGACCCGCTTCGTCGGCAACATCACCGCCACGTCCAGGTCCTCCGGCTCGAAGGTGTTGCGCGCCACCGCGAACCGGGCCAGCAGCCGGCCGGTCTCGCGCTCGACTTTCTCCCGGTGGGCGCGGATGCCGTCGACAAGCAGGAGAATCTGGCGCAGCAGTTCCTCCTGCTTGTCCTTGAGCAGCTTGTGCCCGCGCCGCGCCATCGCCAGCCGGCGCTTGAGCTTCATCATCGCCATCCGGGTGGCGGGAGTCTGCAGCAACATTGCCGGTCTAGTCTAGCGGCCGCCCCGCGGCAAGTCAAAATCACCGGGTTTGCGGTTCTGCCGGCGGACCCTACAATCAGCGTTCGTGAGCCTCTTCGCCGCCACCCAGCTCGCCGGCCTCGGTCTCTTCATCGGCCTGGCCTCGTACCGCTCGGTCCGCCTGCGCCGGCGTGCCCGCGTTAACGCCATCGCGCCCGGCCGGGCGAGCCGGCTTGCGCTGGTCAGCTTCATCGTGACTTGGTGCTGGGCGCTGCTCGTCCTCTGGTACGCTCTGCCCGCCGGCGGCCGGGCGCTCCTGCCCCCGCTCGACGCCCGGCTCTGGAGCCCGCTGCCGGTCCGCGTTGCCGGTCTCGTCCTCATCGCGGCCGGCTTCGCGCTCAACGTCCTCGCCCACCGCGCGCTCGGCGACAACTGGCGGCTCGGCATCGACGAGCGCCACCCCGGCGCGCTGGTCACCGCCGGCATCTACGCCCGCTCGCGCCATCCCATCTACCTGTTCCTCTGCCTCTACCTGCTCGGGACGTTCCTCGTCGAGGGCCGGCCGCTGCTCCTCGGGTTCTGGCTCGCGGTCAACCTGCTCCTCCACTTCGAGGCGCTGCGCGAGGAACGCTTCCTCGAGGAACGCTTCGGGGGTTCCTACCGCCGCTACCGGGCCCGGGTCCGGCGCTACTGGGGCCGGCGGCCCGCCGCCCGGTAGTCGCCGAACCTGAACCACTCGACCAGCGCCGGGTTGCCCGGCGCCGGCCGTGCCAGCCGGTACCGGCCGCCGGACCGCGACTCGAGGGTGATGCCATCCGGCTCCACCGCGGTGACCCGCCACCACTCGGGTGCGAGCTCGCCGGCCGGTGGCGCCCCGGCGCCGGAGTCGAAGCCGGCCGGGTCCGGCTCGAAGTCCGGGACGGCCGAGGCCGTGAAGTCCTCGGCCGCGGCGACCGCCACCCGGTCCCCGCGCGCAAACAGCCGCGCCACCGGCGCGAACGCGGTGCCTGCCTCGGTCGCCCGCACCCGCGCCGCGCGGACGTGGAGGATGTCGGTGTCCTCGACCGCGCCGTAGCTGAAGCCGAAGCTGAACCGGTTGGTGCCGATCGTCAGGCTCCGGAAGATGCCGTCCGGGCTCCGGTAGATCCCGGTCCCGAGAGCCCACGCCTGCAGGCACCGGTCGACTCCGTCCGCCAGCTCCGCCGCCGGGCGCTTCGGCCCGGCCTCGACCTGCTCGAGCCGAACCAGCGCCGCCGCCCGGCCCGAGGGCAGGATGAGTTCGAGCCGGTCGCAGGCCAGCCGCTCGACGGTTCGGCCGCCCCGCCCGAGCGCGATACCCTCGGCCGTCACCGCGACGTCGAGCTCGACCCGGCCCAGCTCGAGCTCGCCCTCGATGTCGTTGTCGAAGACGAGATCGTTCCCCGCCTCCGGGTCCTTCGCCCTGAGCACCGCCCGGCTCGCGGCCGGGTCGAACAGCGCTAGCGCTCGGGTCTCGAAGACAAGCGCCGTCTCGCCCGACTCGATCCGGACCAGCGCGGCCGAGAGCAGGCCCGCGACCCGCTCGAAGATGAGCCCGAACCCGGGCGTGCGGACGAGCAGGGAGTCGCGGTCGGCCCAGACGCCGTGGGATTCGGTCATCGCGCCAGCGCCGCGCCCATCGCCGGCCCGGCGTCAGCCGCGCGGCGGCCGGAGCAGGGCATCGGGCGGCTCGATCCGGTGGTACTCGAGCCCGTGGCGCGCGTGCCACGCCGCCGGGTCGGCGAAGTACTCGTCCACCTCGCGCGCCTCGGTGTCGGTCAGAAGGCTGATCTCGCGCGGCACCTTCGGCGACAGCGCCGCCGCCCGGTCGGTCAGGAACCAGAGCTGGACCCCGAGCGCGGCGAGGTCCTTCTCCCCGCCCTGCCGCCGGTCGAAGACGACGAAGCAGGCGTCGATTTCCCCGCCCCAGGTCCGGATTTCCCGGACGACCCGCGCCTTGGTCCAGCCGTGGACGAGCGTGTCGTCGACCAGCAGGACCTTCTTGCGGAAGAGCTCGTGGCTCTTGACTCCCTCGAACGGACTCGCCTCCGGGTAGCGCTGCTCGCGCCGGGCGAAGAACATCGGCTTGCACAGTCGCTGGGCGAGATTGGCCGCGAGGCCGATCGAGCCCGCCTCGATGCCGCAGATCGCGTCGAACCGGATGTTGCGCAACAGCAGGGCCGCCGAGCCGAGCACGAAGTCGTTGACCTCCGGGTAGCTGGCCAGGCCCTTGACGTCGACGTAAATCGGGCTGCGGTTGCGCCGCATATCGACGTGGAAGAGCGGCGAGATGTCGCCGAGGCTGACCTTGATCGCGCCGATCTGCCACAGCACCGCCGCCACCGTCTCGGCAAGGTTGCCGGCCATCGTCCGCCGCACCGCCAGCAGGTCGGGCCTGACGATCCGCTGCTGCCGGAGCAGGCGGTAGAACCGGGTCGCGTCCGCCGCCGCGAACTCGAACCCGAGCCGGGTCTCGTCGACATCGTAGACCGCGTGGAACCGGCCGATCCGCGCGCCCCCGGCAAGGATGTCCCAGGAGTCCGCGTTCGCCTCGCGGACCCGCTCGCCGAGCCCGTCCGCCGCCGCGTTGACCACCGCCCGACAGGTCGCGAACGCGTCCCGGGCGAGGTCCTCCGCCTCGCGGTACTCGAGGATGTAGGGGGTGACCGCCTCGACCAGGCCGTCCTTGAGCTCGATGTCCCGGAGCGGGACCTGGACGAGCTTCACTTCCGGCCGGCGGTCTTCCGGCAGTGCCCGTTCTCGGGCAGGATGTTCTGGAACCGGGCGCTGTAGAAGAAGTTCCAGAGCGCGCGGGCCTTGCGCTTGAGCTCGGCCAGCGAGCCCTTGTTTTCAAGCACGAAGTCGGCCCGCCGCCACACCTTCGCGTCCGGCTCCTGCATCTTCAGCCGGCGCGCCGCCTCCTCGCGCGACAGCCCGGCGCTCACCAGCCGCTTGACCTTCAGCCGCTCGGGGGCGGTGACGAGAATCGCGACGTCCATATCCTTGTCCAGCCCGACCGTGAACAGGAGCGCGGCGTCGACGATGACCAGCCCCTTCCGCGTGCGCGCGAGCTCGGCGCAGATCCGCGCCATTATCGCCGGGTGGGTTATCGCGTTGAGCTTCCTGAGCGCGGTCTGGGACGCGAACGCCTTCTCGGCCAGCAGCCGCCGGTCGATCTGCCCGCCCCGGCTGACGATACCCGCGCCAAAGGCCTTAACCAGCTTCCGGTACTCCGGGGCGTCCTTCTTCAACAGCGACTGGCCGATCGTGTCCGCGTCGATGACCTTCGACCCGAACCGGCGCAGCTCGCTGACGATCGTCGTCTTGCCCGCGCCGCTCTGCCCGCCGATTCCGACAACGAGCCGTTCCTGGTTCAGCTTGCGGTCAAACATCGCTACAGCACCTTGGCTTCCTCGGTCAGCAGCCGGACCAGCTCGCGGGCCGCATCGGCCGGCTCGCTCTCGAGCTTCATCCCCGGCTTCCGGCCCGGCGGCAGCCCATCGCCGGCGACCTCCGGCCCGCGGCCGAGCGCCTGCGGGTCGAGCCCGAGGTCGGCGACAGTTCGGACCGGGATGTCTTTCTTCTTCGCCGCCATCATCCCCTTGAGCGTCGGGTAGCGCGGCTCATAGCTCCCCTTCTGGATCGTCACCAGGCACGGCAGCCGGACCTTGACTATCTCGGTCGCGCCCTCGACCTCGCGGTGGCAGGTCGCCTCGGTCGCGCCCGCCTCGAGCTCGACATGCGGGACGACCGCGACGTGCGGATAGTCGAGGAAGTGCGCGACCGCCTGCGGCACCGCCGCCAGGTCGTCGTCGACCGCCTGCTTGCCGCAGAGCACGACGTCGAACTGCCCGACGGACTCAAGCGCCGCGGCCAGCAACCGGCCCCGGGCCAGAAAGTCGTACTCCTCGGCCGCGTCGTCGAGGACGTGGACCGCTTCGTCCGCGCCCATCGCCAGCGCCGTCTTGAGCGCGGTCCGGGCCCGCTCCGGTCCGAGCGTCACCGCCGTCACCGTCGAGTCGCCGAGCTGCTCCTTGAGCCGCAACGCGGTCTCGATGGCATACTCGTCGTAGGGGTTGATGACCCACTCGACCTCGGACAGGTCGACCCGTCCGATCCGGGTGTTAACCCGGACCTTGGTCTCGGTCGAGGGGACCTGTTTCAGGCATACCGCGAGCTTCACCCTGCCTCCCGGCTAGTCGAGGCGGCGCACCGCGATGCAGCTGTTGTGGCCGCCGAACCCGAACGAGTTCGAAATCGCCGCCCGGATGTCGAGCTCCCGCGGCCCGTCGGTGACGAAGTCGAGCTCGACGCCCTCGTCTGGGTTATCGCAGTTCACCGTCCGGTGCACCCGGCCCTCGGCCAGCGACTTGAGCGTTATCATCAGCTCCATCGCGCCCGCCGAGCCGAGCCCGTGCCCGAGCATCGACTTCGAAGAGTTCACCGCCAGCTTCTTCGCGTGGCCGCCGAACACCGCCGCGATTGCCTTCACCTCGGTCGCGTCGTTGAGCGGGGTCGAGGTGCCGTGGGCGTTGACGTACTGGACGTCGGCCGGCGCGAGCCCGGCCTCGGCCAGCGCGCGCCGCATCACGTCGATCGCGCCCAGCCCGTCCGGGTCCGGCGCGGTGATGTGGTGCCCGTCGCCGGTCGCGCCGTAACCCGCGACCTCACCGTAGATCCGGGCCCCGCGGGCCCGGGCGTGCTCGAGCTCCTCGATGACGCAGATGCCGCAGCCCTCGGCGATGACGAAGCCGTCCCGGTCCCGGTCGAACGGCCGCGACGCCTTCTCCGGCTCGTCGTTGCGCTTCGACAGCGCGCCCATGTTCGCGAACGCCGAGACCGTGAACCGGGTCACCGCCGCCTCGCTGCCGCCCGCGATTACGACGTCGACGTCATCGTGGACGATGTGCCGGAACGCCTCGCCGACCGCGTGCGCGCCCGAGGCACAGGCCGAGGTCGTGCAGAAATTCACGCCCCGCAGGCCGTAGCTGATCGAAATCTGGCCCGCGGCCATGTCCGGGATCATCATCGGGATGAGCAGCGGCGAAACCCGCTTCGGCCCCTTCGCGACGAACTGGGCGAACTGGCTCTCCCAGGTCTGGACCCCGCCCATCCCCGACCCGACGATCGCGCCGACCCGGCTGCGGTCCTCCCGGCCGAGGTCGAGCCCGGAGTCCTCGATCGCCTCGGCCGCCGCGTAGAGCGCGAACTGGGTGAACCGGTCCGAGCGCCGGGCGACCTTCGGGTCGACCCGCCGGCCGGGGTCGAAGTCCTTGACCTCGGCCCCGATCGTCACCGCCATGTCGGTGAGGTCGAAGCCGGTGATGCGCGCCACGCCGGTCCGGCCCGCGAGCAGGCTCTGCCAGGTCGTCGGGACGTCGTTGCCGACCGCGGATACGAGCCCGAGGCCGGTTACGACTGCCCTGCGCCGCACGTCAGCTGCTGCCCTTCTCTGCCAGCTTCTTGCCGAGGTACTCCACCGCCTTGCCGACGGTGACGAGCTGCTGCGAGTCCTCGTCCGGTATCTCGACAGCGAACTTCTCCTCGAACGCCATCACCAGCTCGACGATGTCGAGCGAGTCCGCGCCGAGGTCGTCGACGAAGTTGGCGCTTTCGGTCACCTTCTCGGGCGTCACGTGGAGCTGCTCGACGATGATGTTCTTGACATCGTCTATCAGGGCCATCTGTCCTCCTCCGGCCGGAAGCCGGCCGAACATTTTTAAGGGCCGGTCACTCTCGGGGTCGCGGGCCGCCCGCCCGGGCGCGCACGGACCCGTGACCCCGCGAGGCCGTCGCTAAGTGTATCCGGGCGCCCCGCCAAGTCAAGGCGGGTGGCGGTCAGGCGCCCGGTCCGAGGTCGAGCAGCTTGAGCCCGGTCCGCTCGTCCGGCACCCGATCGAGCCGCCCCTCGCCCGGGATGACCGCGACCTCGCAGGTCACCGACACCCGGGCCCGGTACAGGTGCCCGCCGTGCGCCGCCAGCGTCTCGTCGCTGATGACGCAGTGCAGGTGACAGACCGGGTTATCGCCGTCCCAGGCGATGTTGCCGGTCAGCGCGACAATCTCGCAGTCGCCGGTGAACGTCCGGCGGTGGTAGCTGCGCGTCGCGAGGTCGTAGAGCCCGAGTTCGACCTCGTCCGCCGCCCCGAGCCCCTGGATGAGCCCGGAGCCGATGCCCTGCTCGCGGACGAAGCGCGGCAGGACCTCGACGACGTCCTCACCGATCGCCAGCCGGAGCAGCCAGAACCGCCCGCAGTCTCTCGCCTCCATCGCTACCTCCCGCGCGGCCGCCGGGCCGTCCGCTTCCGTCGCCCCGCCGACTTCAGCAGCTCCCGGCATTCCTCGAGCGAGAGCTTCGCCGGGTCGGCGTTCTTCGGCACCTTCGCGTTCTTCTTCCCGTCGCTGACATACGGCCCGTAGCGGCCGACCAGCACCCGGATGCCCTCCTCCGGGAACTCCCGGACGAGCTGGCGCGCCGCCCGCTCCCGGGCCGCGGTGACGAGCGCTTCCGCCTCGGCCGCGGTTATCTTCACCGGGTCGTGCTCCTTGAGCGAAACATAGCTCTTGCCGTACCGGAGGTACGGCCCGAACCGCCCGAAGCTTGCGATTATCTCCTCGCCCTCCGGCGTCCGGCCGACCTTGCGCGGCAGCTTGAACAGCTCGAGCGCCTCCTCGAGCGTCACCGAGTCCAACCGCTGGCCCGGCCGCAGGCTCGCAAACCTCGGCTTCTCCTCGTCGTCCTTCGTCCCGAGCTGGACGAACGGCCCATACGGCCCGAGCCGGGCCGACACCGGCCGGCCGGTCGCCGGGTCGGTTCCGAGCTCGCGCGACCGTGCGACCTCGGCCCGCGTCAGGGCCCCGGCCTTCTCGACGTCGGCATGGAACGGCTGGTAGAACTCGCCGACCATCTGCCGCCAGTCCTTGCTCCCGGCCGCGACCTCGTCCAGCTCCTCCTCGACCCGGGCGGTGAAGTCGTAGTCGACAACCTCCCGGAATTGCCCGACGAGGAAATCGGTCACCAGCCCGGCGACGTCGGTCGGGAACAGCTTCGCCTTCTCGGTCCCGATCGTCTCGGTCCGGGTCTCGGCGGCGACCCTGCCGCCGGCCAGCGTCAGCACCCGGTACTGCCGCTCGCGACCCTCCTGGCTACGCTTATCGACATAGCCCCGCTCCTGCACCGTCGCGATCGTCGGAGCGTAGGTCGAGGGCCGGCCGATGCCGAGCTCCTCCAGCCGCTTCACCAGGCTCGCCTCGGTGAACCGCGCCGGCGGCCGCGCGAAGCTCTCCCGCGCCGTGATCTCGACCGGCCGGAGGACATGACCCTGCTCGAGCGGCGGCAGCTCCCGGCTCTCCTCGTCCTCGTCGCTACCCGCGTCGTACGCCGCGAGGAAGCCCTTGAACAGGATGACCTCGCCCTTCGCGAGGAACCGCTCCGCCAGCTCGCCGCCCGCCTTCCGCCGCCCGACGATCGTCACCGTCGTCCGCTCGACCCGCGCGTCGGCCATCTGCGACGCCAGCGCCCGCCGCCAGATCAGCTCGTAGAGCTTCTGCTCCGACCGCTCGCCCTCGACCTGCTCGCGCCGGAAGCTCGTCGGCCGGATCGCCTCGTGCGCCTCCTGCGCGCTCCGGGTCTTCGTCTTGAACTGCCGCCGGTGGGCGTACTCCCGGCCGAACTGCCGGGTAACCACCTCGGCCGCCTCGGCCAGCGCGACCTCGGCCAGCGTCACCGAGTCGGTCCGCATGTAGGTGATGTGCCCGGCCTCGTACAGCCGCTGGGCCAGCCGCATCGTCTGCCGGACGCTCAACCCCAGTTTCTGCGACGCCTCCTGCTGGAGCGTCGAGGTCGTGAACGGCGGCCGCGGCGACCGCTTCGCCGGCTTCTTCTCGACCGCCGCGACCGCGAAGTCGGCGCCCGTGGCCCGGGCCAGGAACTCCCGCGCCGCCGCCTCGTCCGCGAAATCGGTGTCCAGCTTCGCGCTCACCCGCGCCGCGCCGGTCTCCGCCTCGAACTCGCCGGTCGTCTTGAAACTCACCTCGGGCCTGAACCGGTCGATCTCCCGCTCCCGCTCGACGACCAGCCGCACCGCCACCGACTGCACCCGGCCCGCCGACAGCCCGCTCCGCACCTTCTTCCACAGCACCGGCGACAACTCGTAGCCGACCAGCCGGTCCAGCACCCGCCGCGCCTGCTGGGCGTCGACCAGGTGCTGGTCCACCGCCCGCGGGCTCGCCAGCGCCTCCCGGATCGCGCCCTCGGTGATCTCGTGGAAGACGATTCGGCCGGCGACCCCGTCCGGCAGCCTGAGCAGCCGCGCCAGGTGCCAGGCAATCGCCTCGCCCTCGCGGTCCTCGTCGGTCGCAAGCCAGACCCGCTTCGCCCCGGCCGCCGCCCGGCGCAGCTCGGCGACGGTCTTCTTCTTCTCCGGGCCGACGACGTACTCGGGCTCGAACCCGTGCTCGATGTCCACCGCCATCCCCTTCCGGGGCAGGTCGGCGATGTGGCCCATCGACGACAGCACGTTGAACCCACTGCCCAGGAACCGGGCAATCGTCCGCGCCTTGGCCGGCGACTCGACGATGACCAGCTCGCCGCCCCGGTCCGACGCCGGGGTCGGCTTCGCGCGCCGGGCCGCAGGCTTCACGCCCCGCGCCGCCGGCTTCGCCTTCGGACTCTTCTTCGCGGCCGCAGGTTTGCTCGCCATCAGGCGTGGAGGATATGCCCCACTGCCCCGGAAGTCAAGTCAACGCGACCATGCCCGTTCATCCCGGGCAACTGCCCCCGGGTCCGGAGTGGCGAGAGCCCGGTCCTTCCGCTCCGTCCCGGTCTGTCTCCTGACGGCAGACGCCTGCTTCCGCCCTCGCGTCCTCGCGCCCGGCCCGACCGCCGGGCTGGCGGCTTCCCCGGGAGCCGTCCGCGTCTCCGCCCGGAGCGCCGGCGCGGCAGGCCGAGGTTTGACTTGACAGCCCGCCCGCCTCACCTTATTCTGGCCGCAGAGTCCCTGCCCGGACGGAGACCACGCGTCGATGGGGCGCGAGGTCGGGGATTCTTTGGCTTCCCCGGGCGCGGTCGGAGGCACTCGGTGCCCGGCGCGCCTGCCCGAGCCTGGGGCGAGCTTCAGTGTAAGGATGAGGAGGCAGCAATGCGAACGACAAGCGTCCTGCTCGCAGTCCTGTGTCTGGCGGCACTCGCCGGCGGCGACGTGGTGATCGCCCCGACGGCAGTCGCCAATCGGCCCTCGGCGGCCGGCGACGGCCTCGATGCCGTCACGATTCCGCGAATGCTCTCCTACCAGGGCCGACTGACCGACACGCTGGGCGTGCCTGTGCCGGACGGCAACTACCAGTTGACCTTCCGGCTCTACGGCGTGCCGTCGGGCGGCAGCGCGTTCTGGACCGAAGCCCAGACCGTACAGGTGCGGAACGGGCTCTTCGCTGCCCTGCCCGGCGCGGTGACGCCGATACCGTCACTGCCCGACACCGGCGCGCTCTACCTGGGCCTGCAGGTCGGGACGGCCGACGAACTCGCGCCGCGGCTGAGGATGGCCAGCGCCGCCTACGCCTACCTTGCCGAGCGCGCGGCCGGTGCCGACCGGTTGCAGGGCAAGGACACGACCGCGCTCGATGCGCGGTACGTGAACGAGGGCCAGGCGGGCTCGGTGACCTCGGCGATGATAGTCAATGGCACGATCGTCGCGTCCGACCTGAACCAGATGGGCGCGGGGACCGGGCAGGTATTGAAATGGACCGGCTCGGTCTGGGCGCCGCGGAACGACAGCGTGGGCGCCGGCGACAACGCCTGGACGCGCGCGGACAGCGTCCTCTACACGGCCGGCCAGCTCGGTATCGCCCGCGGCGCGGCGGCAAACATCCTCCACGGCACCAACCGCTACACGCATACCAACCTCGGCGTCTCCTGCACGACCGGGACGAGCGGGCAGAACTACTTCTACGCCACGGTCGGCGGCGGCTACCGCAACGTCGCGGGCGCCGGCGGTGCGACGGTCGGCGGCGGCGGCAACTGCATCGCGAGCGGTGCCTATGCCCTCATCGGCGGGGGCAGCGGCAACACCGCGACAATGCCCTACACCACCGTTGCCGGCGGCTACCAGAACAGCGCCAGCGCGACCTACGCGACGGTCGGCGGCGGGCACTCGGATACGGCCAAGGCGGTCTACGGTGCGGCGCTGTCCGGCTACAGCAACCTCGGCGGCGGTGCCGCAGCCGACACCGGTGCGTGCGTCGCCGGCGGCTACAACAACTCCGCCCGGGCCGTGAATGCGTTTGTCGGTGGCGGGCGCAGCAACAACGCGAGCGGGGCGTACGCTACAATCGGCGGCGGTGAGTTCATCGTTGCCGGCGGACTCTGTGCCACGGTCGGCGGCGGCGGCGGCAACACCGCCTCAGGCAATCATAGCACGGTCGGCGGCGGCGACGGCAACACCGCCAGCGCCCGGTCCGCCTGTGTCGCCGGCGGCCAGTTCAACTCCGCCGAAGCCGAGGGCGCGGCCGTCGGTGGCGGGACCGGCAATCACGCGATCGGCGGCGTCGCGACCGTGCCCGGTGGCTATGGCAACCTAGCAGGGGGCTCAGCCAGCTTCGCGGCCGGCGCGCGGGCACGGGCACACCACGACTACTCGTTTGTCTGGAATGACGACGCGGTCGACTCGCTCCATACGACCGGCGCCAGCCAGTTCCGCGTCCGTGCCAAGGGTGGGACGTGGTTCTTCACTAACCTCAGTAAAACGACCGGCGTGTACCTCGCGCCCGGCGCGAACTCCTGGACCGGAATCGGCTCACTCGCTGCGGAAGACTTCCGGCCGGTGGACCGCAGAGCACTGCTGGAGAAGGTTGCGGCGTTGCGCGTACAGGACTACAAGCTGAAAGACCAGGCCGACGGCACCCGCCACATCGGCCCGGCCGCCGAGGACTTCTCGGCCGCGTTCGGCTACGGCGAGGGCAATCTCGGCATCAACACGGCCGACGCCGACGGCGTTCTCTTCGCCGCGGTCCAGGCGCTGTATGAGGACAACCGGGCCCTGCACGCCGAGCTCGAGGCGCTCAAGGCCGAGCTGTCGCGGAGGTAGCCGTGTGGAACCTGAAGTGCATCCTTGTCGCGCTCTGCGCGCTCTGTGGCTCGGGCCTCTTCGCCCAGCCCTACCGCTGTGACTGGGCGGTGGTCGGGTCGGGCGGGGGAACGATGACCGGGACGGCGTACCGGGTCGGCGCGACCGCGGGCCAGACCGCGGCCGGCGCGCTGGCCGGCGCGCAGTACCACGCGTTCGTCGGCTTCTGGCAGGCGGACGCGGAGGTCGGCATCCTCGACCGGGAAGGCCCGGCCCTCTCCCGGGGGCTTGAGACCCGGCTCGAGGCAATCGCGCCCAACCCGTTCCGGGCCGGGACAGTCGTGCGCTACGCGCTCGGGGCCGCCGGCCCGGTGAGCGTGACGGTGCACGACCTCAGTGGCCGGCAGGTGCGGGTGCTGGCGAGCGGGGTGCGGCCGGCGGGCCGGTACTCCGTGGACTGGCGTGGCGAGGACGACGCGGGCCGGGAGCTGGCCAACGGCGTATACTTCTGCCGGTTCGCGGCGGGCGAGACCCGGACGACGCAGAAGCTGGTCCTCGCTCGCTAGGCGCAGGGACGACTCCGGGCGGCCCGCCGGCTGGCGGGCCGCCCGGCTTTCGATTGACACGCGGCCGGGGGCAGACCTACAATGTCCCATCGCGGCGTTCGCTCCGCGGCGGGTTCGCGAATACAGGAGGCAGCAGTGAGAGTGTCGCTCATCATCGCGCTCTGCGCGCTGGCCGGGGTCGCCGGCGCGGCCATCACCCAGACCCAGGGCAGTGTCGGGCAGACTTCCGCGGACTGGTCGCCGGATGCCATCACGATACCGAGGTTACTCTCCTACCAGGGCCAGTTGACCGACACGCTCGGCGTGCCGGTGCCGGACGGCGAGTACCCGGTCGTCTTCCGGCTCTACAGCAAGCCTTCGGGCGGGAGTTCGTTCTGGAACGAGACGCAAGCCGTGACGACGAAGGACGGGCTGTTCTCGGTCCTGCTCGGGTCGGTGACGCCGATCGCAGCGGTGCCGGACGCGGGTGCGGCGTACCTCGGGATGGCGGTCGCGGGCGGGGTGGAGCTTGCGCCCCGGCTGAGGCTGGGTAGCGCGGCATACGCGTTCAAGGCGGAGACGGCGGGGCACGCACTTGCGGCCGGGAACGCGGACTCGGCCTGGTCGCGCGCGCGACCGGACAGCGTACTGTTCACGACCAGGCTTCTGGGCATCGCGCGGGGCGGCGCCGAGAACGAGCTCTGGGGCGAACGTCGGTTCACCCATGCCAATCTTGGTGTCGCGTGTACCACCGGCACCGCGCGTTGGGACTGGCCTTTCTGCACGGTAAGCGGCGGGTATGCGAATGGCGCGGCGGACGAGGGCGCCACGGTGGCCGGCGGCGCGGGCAATCGGGCGACGGCCAGCCATGCAACGGTTTCGGGCGGAGGCGCGAACGCCGCGACATACTCGCATGCGACGGTCGGCGGCGGTCGGCATAATACCGCCAGTGCGGCCAACGCCACGGTGGCCGGCGGCAAGTTCGTGGTCGCGAGCGGCTACTGCTCAGCGGTCGGCGGCGGCCTCGACAACGTTGCCAGCGGCTCCAAGTCAACGGTGTCGGGCGGTTCGGGCAACCTGGCGGCCGGAGACGATGCCGCGGTCCCGGGCGGCAGTAACAATGCGGCACGCGGACAGCGCAGTCTCGCGGCCGGCAGTTTCGGCCGGGCGAATCACGACGGCAGTTTCATCTGGGCCGACATCTCCGAGGCAAACGACTCGGTGTACACTACCGGGGCCAACCAGTGGCGCGTGCGCGCCCAGGGCGGCACGTGGTTCTTTTCAGATGCCGGGAGTACGACCGGCACATATCTCGCGGCCGGGTCGAACTCCTGGGCCTCGGCCTGTGACTCGGCCAACAAGACCGACTTCCGCGAGGTTGACCGGCGCGAACTGCTCGAGAAGCTGGCCGCGATGCCAATGCACGACTACCGGATGAAGACTCAGCACGACGGCACGCGGCATATCGGGCCGGTCGCGCAGGACTTCCACGCTGCGTTCGGCTTCGGGGAGAACGACGTCAGCATCAACAACATGGACGCAATCGGCGTCTCGCTCGCCGCCATCCAGGCGCTGTATGAACGGCTCACAGCCCAGGAATCAGAAATCAGGGCGCTCAGGGCCGAGTTGGCGCGGCGCTAGCAGAGTCGAACCTGACACACGCACTTCTCCCCCGCGCCCTGTCCGGCCCAGCCCACCCTGCCCGACCCGGCCGTTTTGCCCGGGTACTGCCCGCATCGCGGCCGGACCTCGTCGCGCCGAATTTCGGTAAGGGCAGTTGAGCATGAGCCAAAGCGGCGTCTCGGCCGCCAGACGCCGTAACCTGCTAGTCCTGTAACGCTTGTCTCCTGCCCGAATTTCCCCCTCCCCCGTCCCCGGAGCCGCCCCCCGAGGCCGCTCCGTGGGTGGGGCTGGGGATAAGGGCCGAAGCGGCTCGGAGGCATTGACAACTCAGGGCGGCTGGTGAACCTGAGTCGAGAGGTGCGCCGGCCGCGACCGGTTTGACCCTGCCGCAGGATAAACTAGAGTTTCGTGTGCGCCCGGACTGTCCCCATTGGAGGCACCCGTGAAAACCCATTCCATCGTGGTCCTGTCGGTCCTGCTCCTGCTCGCCGCGCCGGCCGCGGCGACAATCTGGCCGGTCGTCCCCAACACCGCGGTCCAGCCGCTCGGCAACAACTGGGGCAACTACCAGAACTACGGCTCGAGCGCCGGCAGCGGCTACTTCCACAACGGCATCGACATCATCACCCCGGGCCGCAGCAACGCGACCGTCGTCGCGGTCGGCCACGGCTGGGTCAAGGGCTGGGGCACGATCCAGCAGGACCTGCACTGGCGGCTTGCCATCTCCGACTCGCCAGTGAGCTGGGCCGGCCGCGCGCCGGGCTGGCTCTACGCGCACATCGACCCGGACCGGCCTCACAAGAGCGTCGGCGACGAGGTGTTCCCGGGCGATACCATCGGCTACCTCGTCTACTGGCCGGTCGAGGGCTTCGACCACATCCACTTCGCCCGCATCTCCGACACCGGCGCCTACTGGAACCGGTTCCCGGACTACACCTGGTGGTTCATCGAGAACCCGCTCCTCCAGCTCGAGCCGTCCGGCGACCTCGAGCCGCCGGTGTTCGAGAACGCCCGCACCGGCCAGCGTTTCGCCTTCTGCCGCGACAACGTCAACAACAGCTACCTCCCGCCTGACAGCCTCGTCGGCGCGGTCGACATCATCGCCCGGGTCTACGACAAGAGCGGCTACACGACCGGCGACACGACCTGGGACAAGCTCGCGCCCTTCCGCATCGAGCACGCCATACGGCGCGCGGACGGCGCGGTCGTCCGACCCTGGACCCTCTCGGTCGAGTTCTCGAACTCGCTCCTCGCCTCCGACGTCGGCGTCATCTACAAGTACGACAACACCTGCCGCTCGCGCGGCGACTACGACCGCCGCGCCTACTTCTTCATCGTCACCAACACCGACGGCGACTCGGTCATCGAGTCCTCGGACGTCAGCGGCAACTGGAACACCGCCGAGGTCGGCGACACGACCTACTGGGTGCTCGTCCGGGCGGCGGACCACACCGGCAACACGACCGTCGACTCGATGTCGGTCCGGACTCGGAACGGCGTCGGCGTCGCCGAGATGCCGTTCGCGCTCGCCGCACCGCTCCGGGCCGCGTCCAACCCGGGCCGGGGCCCGGTCCGGCTCGGCTTCGGGCTGACCCGGCCGGCCGAGGTCAGCCTGCGGGTGGTAGACGCCGCGGGCCGGGTCGTCGCGCGACCGGCCGCGGGCCGGCTCGCCGGCGGCGGCCACGAGTGGACCCTGGGCGCTTTCCCGGCCGGGGTGTTCTTCGCCGAGCTTGAACTCGACCGCTCCGAACGCTACCGGCTCAAGCTCGTCGTCACCCGCTGAACCGGCCGGGCGCCACGGTCAGGTCAGCGGCACGATGCGCCGGTAGAAGTCCGCGGCCTCGTCGGCATCGAGTGCCAGCGCGCTGACGAACCGGCTCACCCCGCCCTCGCGCAGCGAGTAGCTGCCGTTGCTCAGGACGAGCAGGCCGCGCTGGGCCCAGTCTCGGATCAGGTCCGGGTCCTGCTTGAGCTGCAGGTAGAACCGGGGCGAGGTCGAGGGCCGCTCGGTGTCCGGGTCGAGCGCGACCGCGACCAACACCTGCGGGTAGCTCCGGATCGTCAGCCTGAGCCCGGGCGGAGCGTCGTCCCGGGCCGGGACTATCTCGCTCGCGACGAGGTTGTCGCCGGCGAGAACGGTCTCGGCGGCGAAGTCGCAGGTCAGCCCGAGCCGGTGGCCGACGATGCAGGCACCGATGCCCTGGAGCAGGACCTGGGCGTCGGGCCGGACCGAGGTTGTCATCCGCATCCGGAAGCTGGCCTTCTTCTGGACCGTCAGGAGCTCGCGGAGGACGACCCACATCATCAGCGAGAACAGCCCGCCCCGCCGCAGGCCGGGATGGACCCAGGCGTCCCAGAGCTCAACGCGCCGGCCCTGCGTGCGCTCGATGAGGGACTGGCCGACCAGCCTGCGCCGCTCGATGGCGTAGGCCTTCCCGCTGTCGGTCTCGACTTCGGCCTCGGCAACGCTGACCGACGCGCCTTCGGCGCGCACGTCGGTTGTCACTTCGAAGTGCCGGCCGGCCAGCGCGCCGGTGCCGACCGCGATGGTGTTGCGGTCGAGCCAGTCGAACACCGGCCCGATCGGCGACGGCCGCCAGCTCCCGGCGGCAACGTCCGGCACGCCCGGGCCGGGCGCACGCCGGTGCGTCTCTCTGTCAGTTCGTGCCATCGATTAGGTGCGGCTCCCCCTCACTGGGAGCCGTTTGCATAGTACCCGAACCCCCGGGGGGGGGTCAAGCGGAAAATTGCCCCGGACGGCTCAGGCTGTCGCGCCGCGGTCAGGGCAGCGGCACGATGCGCCGGTGGAAGTCCACCGCCTCTTCCGGGTCGAGCGCCAGCGCGTTGACGAACCGGTCCACCCCGCCCGCGCGCAGCGAGTAGTTGCCGTTGCTCAGGACGAGCAGGCCGTCCCGCGCCCACTCGCGCATCAGGCCCGGGTCCTGCTCGAGCTGCTGATAGAGCCGGAACGAGGTCGCCGGCCGGTGCGTGTCCGGGTCGAGTGCGACCGCGATCAGCACGAGCGGGTACTTGCGGATCGTCACCTTGAGCCCGGGCGGGAACCCGTCCCGGGCCGGGATTATCTCGCGGCCGACGAGGTTGTTGTCGCCGAGCAGCTTCTCGGCGTTGAAGTCGCTGGTCAGCCCTAGCCGGCTGCCGACGACGCAGATGCCGATGTTCTGGACCTGGGTCTGCTCGCCCGGGCGGACCGAGGTCACCATCCGTATGCTGAAGCTGGCCTGTTGCTGGATCGCGATGAGCTCGCGGAAGCCGACCCAGGTCATCACCGCGCACAGCCCGCCCCGCCGCAGGTGCGGCCGGACCCCGATATCCCAGAGTTCGACGCCCCGGCCCGGCGGCTTGCGCTCGATCAGGCACTGGCCGACCCGCTGGTCCTGCTCGGCGAGGAAGACCGCCGCGCGGTCGGCCTCGATCTCGGTGGTCACCTCGAACTGCCTGCCGGCCAGCGGCCCGGTTTCCATCGCGATGCGGTCGTGGTCGAGCCACTCGAAACGCGGCCCGATCGGCGCCGGCCGCCACCTGTCGGCGGCGGCGACCAGCGCGCTGGGGTCAGGCGCGCGGTTGTTCTTCTTCTTCCTGTTGCGTGCCATCTGTTGACGTCGGCCTCATCCGAAAGCCGGGGACATCCTAGCAAATGTCCGGGGCAAGGTCTAGCCTGAATCCGCGGCCTGGGTGGCCAGCCCTGCCAGCGCCCGTTCCAGCCCGCGGCCGTCCGGCGCGTGATACAGGTGCCCGGCGCACCGGCAGTCGGACGAGCCGAAACCCGGCACGGCATCGAGCCTGCCCCCGAGCCGGCGCGCGAGTTCGCACTCGGCCCGGCCCGGCAGGATGAACGCGTCCACCGGCCACATCCGGCGCGGCCCGGTCGTCAGGTAGTCGGCGTGCCAGCGGACCGGCTTGTCCGGCGCGAGGTGGCGCTGGACCCGGCGCACCGCGTTCAGCCCGCCCGACCCGACGTAGAGATAGAATCCGGGGGGGAACTCGAGCAGGCCCAGCCCGCCGACCCGCACCCGCCGCCGGGCCGGATTGCGCAGCACCAGCACGTAGGCCGCACGCCGATTTTTGCCGCCCGGCTTTGCCCCACTGACTACTGCCTTCACTGCCCGAATCTCGCGCCCGTCTTCGTCCTGTCCTTCGCGCCTCGTCGAGAGTTTCTCATTCCTGCCCTCACTCGAGTTCCTTTCCCGCGACCGCCTCCGCGGCCGCGAAGCCGGTCGCCCACGCGAAGTGCAGGTTGTAGCCGCCGGTCTCGGCCCAGGTGTCGAGCAACTCCCCGCCCGCGTACAGCCCGGGCAGTCGCCGCACCCGGCCGGTCAGGAGGTCGACCTCGTCAAGGCTGAGCCCGCCGCCGGTGACCGTCGCCCGCTCGATCGGCTCGGTGCCGGTGATTTCGAACCGGGTCGCCTTGAGCTCGCGAAGCACGCGCTCGCGCTCGGGCCGGGTCAGGTCCGCCAGCACCCGGTCGCGCGGCACGCCGCACCGCGCGCAGAGGTCAAGCGCGAACCGGTGCGACAGGTTCGCGGCGAGCGCGTTCGCGACCTGGCGCCGGCCGTGGCGCGCCCGCGTTTCCTCGAACTCCCGGCGCAGTTCCTCCGGGTCCAGCCCGGGCCGCCAGTCCGCGACCAGCGCGACCTCCCGGCCCTCGGCCAGCGCCCGGGCCGCGTAGCCGGACAGGTTGAGAATCGCCGAGCCGGTGACGTACTCGCGGGCGAACAGGAAGTGCCCGCGCGCACGGCGCGCGACCCGGCCCCCGACCTCGAGCGTCATCCCCACCTCCCGCCGGGCGTTGCCGGCGAGGTGCGCGACCGGCCGAGCCGGCCGGAGCGAGCAGAGCGCCGGGAACCAGCCGGTCACCGCGAGCCCGAGCTCCCGGCAGAGCACGAGCCCGTCCCCGCTCGAGCCGGTGTGCGGATGACTCGCCCCGCCGGTCGCGAGCAGGAGGTTGCGGCCGGGGATTTCGCCCGCGTCGGTGAGCGCGCGCCAGCCGCCCGGCTCCGCGCGCAGGCCGGAGACCCGCACGCTGGTCAGTACCCGGCCGCCGGCCGCGGCCAGCCGGTCGCGCAGGCCCGGGCCGTCGGTGCCGTGCGGCCAGACACGGCCCTGCTCGTCAGTCCGTGCCGCGATGCCGAGCGCAGCAAAGAACGCGGTGACGCGCTGGTGCGGGAAGCGCCGGAACAGCGGGATCAGCCGGCGCGGGTCGGCGTCGAACCGGCCGGCCATCTGCCGGGGCTCCTCGGCGTGGGTGAAGTTGCACTTCCGGCCGCCAGTCAGCGCGAGCTTGTGCCCGCAACGGTCGGTCTTCTCGAGCACCAGCGTCGAAAGCCCGAGCCGGGTCCCGGCCGCGGCCGCGGCGAGCCCGCTCGCCCCGCCGCCGACGATGAGCAGGTCGACCGGCCGCTCGTCCCGCGCCGGCCCGGGGGCTGAACCCTTTTTCACCGGGACGCGTCGTAATTATTGAGCACGGCGGCCTGGTTTCATTGAACCGGCTCGGTCAATCCATTGCCGCGATACTGGGCCGCCCGTGACTCTTATCAGTACCATCTCAGCCCGCAAGCACACTGAGTGTCGAGCAACCGCGTCGGAAGCGGGCAAAGGGATTCCTCCAATCGCCCTCCGGGCTCCGTCGGAATGACGCCCGGTAACGGCGCACTTCCGGCCGCAAGACATCGCGGCCGGGTGCTGCCGCAGGCAGGTATTCCTGCACTGCCGCTCCCACACCCGGACCCCGCGGAACGACGCATCGCAGGCATCCTTCTCCGCTCTCCGCCCGTGTCCCCGTCTTCCGGCATCCGCCTACTCGCCGACGACCGTGACGACGAGGGTCCGGCGCCGGCTCCGGTTGTCGAAGTCGATGAACACGACCTGCTGCCAGGTCCCGAGCGCCGGCCTCCCGCCCCGGACCGGGAAGCACCGGGACGTGCCGACCAGCGCGCTCCGCAGGTGGGCGAAGCCGTTGCCGTCGTCCCAGGTCGCGTTGTGGTCGTACTGCCCCTTCTGCGGCGCGAGCTTCTCCAGCGCCCGCTTCAGGTCCGCGACCGCGCCCGGCTCGAACTCGACGGTGGTGACCCCGGTCGTCGAACCCGGACAGCCGACGCAGACCAGCCCGTCCGCGACGCACGACTCCGCGACAATGCGCTCGACCTCGGCGGTGACGTCCCGGACGTCACAGAAGCCCGCGGTGTCAAGCCTGATTTCCCCGGTGTGGACCTTCATATCGCTGCTCCCCGGCCGCGTCCCCGCGGCCCGCGAACCAGTCCGCGACCTCGATCGTCCCGAGCCTGAGCCCGGCCTCCGGCTCGGTGACCTCGAACCCGGCCGCGGTGACTATCTCGGTCCGCGCCTCCGGGCCCGCGCCCGGGGTGTCGCGGCACAATGCCTGCACCCGGCTGAAGCCCTTGGCGCGCGCGAACTCGACCACCTCGATGAGCAGGTCAATGTCGGTGTTCTCGGCGCGCGCCTCCGGGATGGCGTGGAGCGCGGCGACGAGCAGGGCGTCGTCGTCGAGCTCGAACGGCAGGTCGGGCGCGTTGCGGAACGCGGCCGGCGGCCCGAACACCGCGTAGGCCGGTATCTGGCCGTTGACGACCACCGCCCGGATGCCGGCGCGGGGATTGCCGAGCACCGGCGCGAGGTCGCGGTACCGGACCCGGCACTCGCCGGCGCCGCCCGGTCCGAAGCGCGGGTCCTCGAGCAGGGGGCAGTGGAAGCACAACAGCCCCTCGAGCTCGAGACTGCGCGCCATCAGGCTGTCCACCACGACCACTGGCGTCTCCGCGGTCGAACTCATCCAGCCAATTCTGCCGCCGCGGTCGTCCCGGTCAACCCCGGGCCGGGTCAGCGGCCGAGCCAGGCGCGGATCGCGTCGGTGACTTCGCGGCGCAGGCGGTCGGCGAGGCCCGCGCGCTCGAGCTGGCTGAGCGCCTCGTCGACCCGGCCGGTCCGGGCGCAGGCGCTCGCCTCGGCCGCGAACCGGCGCAGGACGTCCTGGGCCTGCTCCAGCTCGCCGCCGTCGAGCCAGATGCCGTGGCCCTGCGGGCAGGCGTCGACGAGGAAGGTCCGGCCCGGCTCGGCCGCGTACCAGTAGCGGGCCAGCTCCTCACCACAGCGCGGACAGAAGCACGGCTTGCCCTCCCATTCCTGCTGGCCCGCGCCGAGCGCGTGCGCGCGGCCGCGCAGTTCCGCGGGCGCGTCACCGGCCCGCATCACCGGCTCGAGCTCGCCCGGGTCGAACCAGGCCCCGCGGCACTCCGGGCAGACGTCGACCACCACCGCGCCGACCCTGAGTTCGTGCAGGGCGACCTTCCCGCACCGCGGACAGTTCATCCGTCCCATTCTGCTTCCCCCGCCGCCCCGGTCAACCTGTTCGAAAAGTCCGGAGGCGCAAGGATTCCGCCTCCGGCCATTGCAGATCTCTGCTGGAATGCCCCCGGCATGGTGGACGCTTGAAAAGGGCGGGTGTAGCATCAGACCGGAGGTGAGTAGTGGCAGGAGAGCGAGAGCATCGGAAGACCTACGCGCGCGAGTTCAAGCTCAACGCGGTTCGACTGACGACCGCAGGCGACGTGTCGATCGCCCGGGTAGCCCGGGAGTTGGGGGTCAACGAGAACACCCTGCACAAGTGGCGGCAGCAGTTCTGGGGCGACCCGAAGCAGGCGTTCCCGGGCAAGGGCAAGCTGAAGCCTGACGACGAGGAGAAGCGACAGCTGCGGCGGGAGAATCTGCGGCTGAAGCAGGAGGACGAGCTCCCAAAGCGAGCGGCGGTCTGGCTGGCGGGAAGCGCACGGAAGTTCGGAGTGATTGCGAGCCAGGCCGGGAAGCTACCCGTGAGACCGATGTGCCGTGTGGCCGGCGTTTTCCGGAGCGGGCACAATCCAGAATCGTCACTATGTGGATGCACATATTGCACCACTTGGGGCAGTTGCGGCCATTTCGCCAACTTCCTGCCCTACCGTGTCTTGGTATTCTTAGTGGTCATCTGCGCCCCATCTATCAGACGATTTCCGCCGAAAGCTGCTGCGACACTGTCTAGCATTTCGGCGGTTGGCGAGCACCCGGGCATACCGGCTTAGTCGCACCTCGGCTGGCTGAGGAGGGCCGCCGAACAGCAGGGCCGCCCTTGCGGGCGGCCCCAGGAGGCGGTTAAGACGGGCAGGTCAGTCCAGCTTCTTGTGGCAGAACCACCAGTCGTAGCAGTCGTACTGCTTCGGCCGCTCGGCCGCGGTCTTCTCGTCGGTCGCGGGCGGGATAATAACCCGGTCCTTGATGAGCTCGTTGTCGGGCCAGCCGGCCGGCATCGCGACCTTGTGCTTTCCCCCGACCTGCAGGGCCTTGACCATCCGGACGATCTCGTCCATGTTCCGGCCCAGCTCCTGCGGGTAGTAGAGCATCGCCCGCAGGGTGCCGTTAGGGTCGACGATGAACACCGCCCGGACGGTGTTCGTGCCCTTGCCCGGGTGAATCAGTCCCAGCTTCCCGGCGACCTTGCCGGTGTCGTCGGCGATGACCGGGAACTTGATTTCGACATCCAGCTTCTCCTTGATCCACTGGACCCACTTGATGTGCGAGAACACCTGGTCGATGCTCATCCCGATGAGCTCGCAGCCCAGCGCCTGGAACTGGTCCCAGCGTTTCTGGAACGCCACGAACTCGGTCGTGCAGACCGGCGTGTAGTCGGCCGGGTGGCTGAACAGCACGAACCACTTGCCCGCGTAGGCCTTGGGCAGGTCCATCCTGCCGTGGGTGGTCTGGACGCTCATCTCCGGGAACTTGTCCCCGATAAGCGGCATTGCGTTTTCGCTCATTAGTGTCTCCTCCGTCTGTTAGCCTCGCGCTACGAGGTTCTCTTGACTCGCTCCTCCTGCGTCAGCCCGGCCAGTTCCTCGACCCACTTCAGGTCGAGCTTGAGCCCGGCCGCGACCCGCGCGCCGTAGTCCTTGTCCGCCTTGTGGAACAGCGCGGCCTGCCGGAGCTGGATGCGCTCGAGCGCGTTGACGAGGTGCGCGACGATGTTGCCGACGAGGTGCTCGCGCGCGGCGTCGTCCATCACCTTGCGGTACAGGTCACCGGCCTGGACGAAGTCCGTGTCGGTCTTCGGGTAGGGCCGGCGGGCAACCGTGCCCGAATGCTCGAACGCCGGTTCCTCGGCCGCCGGATCCGGCGCCGGGCCGCCGAAGCTGTTCGGCCAGTAGTTCGGCGCCGCGCCGAAGTTGCCGTCGGTGCGCATCGCGCCGTCGCGCTGGCAGGTGCTGGTCCGGGCGGCCTTCGCGGCGTTGACCGGGATCAAGTGGTAGTTCGGGCCGAGCCGGTAGCGGTGGGCGTCGTGGTAGAACACCGCCCGCGCCTGGAGCATCTTGTCCGGCGAGAGCGTGAACCCGGGCACGAGGTTGCCCGGGCAGAACGCCGACTGCTCGACCTCGGCGAAGTAGTTCTCCGGGTTGCGGTCGAGCACCATCCGGCCGACCGGGATGAGCGGGTAGTCGCCGTGGGGCAGGACCCGGGTGACGTCGAACGGGTCGAACCGGTAGCCGGCCGCGTCCGCAGGCGGCATCGCCTGGATAGACACCTGCCAGGCCGGGAACTCGCCGCGCCTGATGGCCTCGAACAGGTCCCTGGTCGCGTGGTCCGGGTCCTGCGCGGTCATCGCCGCCGCCTGCTCGCGGGTGAGGTTCGCGATGCCCTGCTCGGTCTTGAAGTGAATCTTCACCCACCAGTAGTCGCCCTTCGCGGTGTACCACTTGAAGGCGTGGCCGGCGTAGCCGTTGATGTGCCGGTAGCTCTTCGGCGTGCCCCGGTCCGAAAAGAGAATCGTCACCTGGTGAATCGATTCCGGGGTCAGCGACAGGAAGTCCCAGAACGCGTCCGGGTCCTTGGCGTTGGTCGCCGGGTTGCGCTTCTGGGTGTGGATGAAGTCCGGGAACTTCATCGCGTCGCGGATGAAGAAGACCGGCGTGTTGTTGCCGGTCATGTCGTAGTTGCCTTCCTCGGTGTAGAACTTGACCGCGAACCCGCGTGGGTCGCGCTCGGCGTCGGCCGAACCTTTCTCGCCGCCGACGGTCGAGAAACGCGCGAAGACCTCGGTCCTCTTCCCGACCTCGGAAAGGAACTTCGCGCAGGTGTACTTCCGGACGTCGTGGGTGACCTCGAAGTACCCGTGCGCGCCCGCGCCCTTGGCGTGGACGACCCGCTCCGGGATGCGCTCGCGGTTGAAGTGGGCGAGCTTCTCGTTGAGATGGACGTCGGGCAGGACGGTGTAGCCCGGACTGCCGACGGTCTGGCTGTGCAGGTCGTTGCCGACCGGCTTGCCGAAGTTGGTTGTCAGTCGTTCCTTCTCTGACATCAATGCTCCCTTCGTCGCCCGGCTGGATTTCATAATGGTTATGAACCGGGTCTGGAGAGGATACGCCGCCGGCCGGCGCTGTCAACCGGTCAGGCATTGCCGCGGCAGCGCGGGCAGAGACCGTGCAGTTCGACCCGGGCGGTGCTTATCTGCCAGTCCCGGTAGTGCCGGGCCGACCGCGCCAGCGCGGCGAGCAGTCCCTTGAGCTGGCTCTCGCCCGGCTCGACGTCCGCGACCCGGCCGCAGACCCGGCAGACCGCGTGCGCGTGGGGCTCGACATTGGCGTCGTAGCGCATCACCCCGTCCTCGCCGGCGAAGCCTGCGACGACCCCGGAACCGGTCAGCCGCTTCAGGTTCTGGTACAGTGTCGCGACACTCATCGCGACCCCGCGCCGGGCGAGCGCCTGCCGGATTTCCTCGGCGCTCGGGTGGTCGGTGCGGCCGAGCAGGTTGCTGAGAATCAACTGGCGGGCCTGCGTCGGCCGCAGTCCCCGACTGCGCAGGAGTCGGGCGACCGCCGGGCTCTCAGGCTGCATCGATAATGATAGCACGGCCCGGGGCGGTCCGCCAGCCCGGGAAGCCGGTCTTCGCATCATACCGCGAGCCGGGCGCTAGCGCCTTCCTCCGAGCAGGCCGCCGAGCACCCCGCGCAGGATCTGGCGGCCGAGCTGGCTCCCCGCGGTCCGCGCCGCCTGCTTGGCCATCGCCTCCACCATCCCCTGCCGTCGGCCGGTGCCCCAGAGCAGGTCGCCGACCGGCCCGCGTGAGGCCGGCTTCTGCGGCTTGGCCGGCTTCGCCGCCGCGGCGGCGGTCTCGCTCCGGGCGGCCCGCCGGCCCAGCAGCTCGTAGGCCGACTCGCGGTTGACCGGGTTGTCGTACTTGCCGCCGACCGGGCTCGCCGCCCGCACCGCCGCCCGCTCCTCGGGCGTTATCGCTCCCATCCGGCAGCGCGGCGGGCAGATCAGGGTGCGCTCGACCGGCATCGGCACCGCTTTCTCCTGGAGCGTCGAAACCAGCGCCTCGCCGACGCCGAGCCGGGCAATCACCTCGGCGACGTTGAGCTTCGGGTTCGCGACGAAGGTCTCCGCGGCGGTGCTGACCGCCTTCTGGTCGCGCGGCGTGTAGGCCCTGAGCGCGTGCTGGACGCGGTTCCCGAGCTGGCCGAGGATCTCGTTCGGCACGTCGTCCGGGAACTGCGAGCAGAAGTAGACCCCGACCCCCTTCGAGCGGATGATCCGGACGACCTGCTCGACCCGCTGGCGCAGCGCCGGCGGCGCGTCGTCGAAGAGCAGGTGCGCCTCGTCGAAGAAGAACGCCAGCCGCGGCTTGTCGAGGTCGCCCACCTCGGGCAGGTTCTCGAACAGCTCCGACAGCAGCCAGAGCAGGAAGCTCGAGTACAGCCGCGGCTTGAGGATGAGCTGGTCCGCGGCGAGGATGCTGATGACGCCCCGGCCGCGCAGGTCGGTCCTCAGCAGGTCGGTGAGCTCGAGCGCGGGCTCGCCGAAGAGCGCCGCGCCGCCTTCCCGCTCCAGCGACAGCAGGCTGCGCTGGATCGCGGCGATCGACGGCGTGCTGACGAGGCCGTACTGCGCGGAGATTTCCCTGCGATTCTCGGCGGCGAAACCGAGGACCGCGCGCAGGTCGTCTAGGTCGAGCAGCAGCAGGCCCTGGTCGTCGGCGAGCTTGAAGACGACCTCGAGCGTCCCGGCCTGGACGTCGTTGACCTCGAGCATCCGGCCCAGCAGCCTCGGGCCGATTTCGCTGATCGTCGTCCGCGCCGGGTGGCCGGACCGGCCGAACACGTCCCAGAAGACGACCGGGCTCGGCTCGACGGCGTAGTCCTCGATGCCGATCTGGCTCACGCGCTGCTGGACCTTCTCGCTGAGGGCGCCCGCCATCGCCAGCCCGGCGACGTCGCCCTTGACGTCCGCGATGAACGACGGGACGCCCAGCCGCGAAAAGCCCTCCGCCAGCACCAGCAGCGAGACGGTCTTGCCGGTGCCGGTGGCGCCGGCGACCAGGCCGTGGCGGTTGCCGTACCTGGCGAGCAGGTGAACGGGCTGTTCGCCCCTGCCGACGTGTATCCGGTCCAATCAGCACCTCCTCTTCGTCCTCGCGGGCACTGCCGCCTCGATGCGGCGCCGGTCGCCGCCCGCGCCGGGCGGAACCGGGACCGGTCGCGGGATTGTAGGCGCGGCCCTCCGGACTGTCAAACGCCCGCCCGGCCGGCGGCGCCTTGACAGCCCCGGCCGGAACGCTATGCTGGCGCACGATGGTCTGCGCTCCCGCGCCCGACTCGCGCCCCGGTGCGCGCAACGCGAGGCGGCCGCGGTGAGGAGCCGGGGCGGCAGTCGCCTGCTCCAGTCGTACGCCGCGTGGAAGCGCCGGGCGGTGGGTGCGCTCTGGTCCTGGCAGGAAGACCGCCTCATCGACCGGTTCGCTCGCGCGATGATACGGGGCGAGTACCGCTCGTCCTGGCCGGCCGCCGCCGCCTGCCGGGCGGAGCTGGAGACCCTGCGCCGGAAATGCCCCGACGCCCCCTGGGCCGTCGTCCCGAGGACGCGGAACGCCGCGCGGAACCGGATAATCCAGCGGGCGCGGGCGCTCGGCGGCCGCTGGCCGGAAAGCCACTGGTCCGAGCCGGAATGCCGCATCGCCGAGCGCCACGCCCGCAGGTTCCTGTCCGGGCGGTGCCCGAGCATCAAGCAGGCCGCCCGGGACTGCAAGCAGGACGTCGACCGCGAACTCGGCTCGCCCTCGGGCCCCGGGATGCCGGTCTGCAACCGTCCCTTCTTCGGTATCTACGACCACATTCTCGCGCTGGTCCGGGCGGCCGGCTGGTCCAGGCCGGACGGCTACTGGTCCGCGCGGGAGAAGCGACTGACCGCGCGCTACGCGCGCGCCGTCGTCAAGGGGCGGTACCCCAACGCCAGCGCGGCCGCGCGGGCCTGCCTCGCCGAGTACGACCGCCTGCGCCGCCGCCGGCCGCCGCCGGCCTGGCTGGCCCGGCGCCGGAGGTACCTGGGCATCAGCCGGATGATCTGGCGGCAGTTGCAGGAACTCGGCTGGGTCGGCGTCCAGCCCGACTGGTCGCCGGCCGAACTGCGCCGGGCCGACCGGCTCGCGCGCGCCATCATCGCCGGCCGGTACCCGGGCGCGGTCGATGCCGCCAGCATCTTTCGGCGCGAGACCGGCCGGGATGGCGTCCGCCGGAGCCGACGGGCGGTGCAGGGCAAGATCTGCGAGCGCGCCCGGATGCTCGGCCGCACGCCCATCCACCGGCAGTGGTCCGAGGTCGAGCTGGCCGTGCTTGACCGGCTCGCGCGCGACTTCGATGCCGGCCGGTTCGAAAGCCTCCAGGGCGCGGCCCGCGTCTGCCTGTCCGAGCTCGAACGACTGAGGTCACGCCGCCGGCAACTGCCGCAGCGGTCGCTCTCCTCGGTCTTCGGCAGGCTGCGCAAGCACGTCAGGACCCGGGGCCGCCGCTGGCGTCGCTTCTGGACCCCGGCCGAGACCAGGGCCCTCGGCAAGTGGACCCGCTGGTACGACCGGCGGCGTCAGGCCGGCGAGCTCCGCGCCCTGGGCGCGGCGGTCGACGGACTGCTGGGCGACCTTGCCCGGGTCGGCAGTCAGCGCAGCCGCCCGGCCTGCATCCACCAGCTCACCCGCCGGCGCAGGCGCGGCGCGACCCGCGCCTGAACTCGACCGGGGTCCGAGTTCAGTACATTGGTAACACTTTATTATCAGGACATGGGTTACACTGTTTGATGAAAGAGAGGTATGACCATGTCCTGGATCGAGAACCGGTTCCAGCGTCTTCGCGCCGAGTTTGTGATGGTGGCGAGAGAGTCCGACGCGTGTATGAAGCGGGTCTGCAGCGAGTTCGGCATCAGCCGGAA
>JAWOHE010000080.1:0-7530 GCA_046485285.1 bacterium | reverse complement strand
ACGCCCCGCGAGCGGTTCGGCCTGCTGGTCATCGACGAGCCGCAGGACCGGGTGCCGGTCTACCCGCTGGTCACGGTCCACGCCTGCCGGGTCGCGGGCATCACGGTCCGCGAGTACGTCACCGACGGCGTCGCGCTCGCCCGGGCCCAGCTCGCGGCCCAGGAGCGCTACGGCCACGACTTCATCTCGGTGTTCACCGAGGTCGGGGTCGTCGCCGAGGCGCTCGGCTCGCGGTTCGAGTTCCCGGAAGACGACCTGCCGTTTCTCGACCGGCCGCTCTGGCGCGACCCGGGGGAGGCGGACGACCGGGTTGCTGTCCCGGAGCGCGACGGCCGCCTGCCGGTCTACCTCGACGCGGTCCGCCACGCCTGGGAGGCGCGCGGCGACCGGGTGCCGGTGCTGGCGTTTGTCCCGGCGCCGTTCACGACCGCCCAGCAGCTCGTCGACACCGAGACGCTGCTGCTCGCGCTTCTCGATGAAGCCGGGCCGGTGCGCCGACTGCTCGACTGCGCGACTCGGTCGGTCATCGCGCTCTGCCGCTCGGTCATCCGGGCCGGCGGCCTGCCGGTGCTGGTCGACCCGCTCGCCTCGGCCAGCGTCATCTCGCCCGGGCACTACCGCGAGTTCGCCCTGCCCGCGACCCGCACGGTCATCGACTACCTTCACCGCTGGGACCTCGACATCGTGCTCCACGTCTGCGGCGAGACCGAGCCGATTCTCGGCGCGATGGCCGAGACCGGCGCGGACCTCCTGAGCCTGGACCGGGTCGACCTCGGCCGGGCAATCGCGGCGGTCGGCGACCGCTGTCGCATCGTCGGCAACTACGGCACGACCGACATCTGGCTCGGCCGGCCGGCGGACATCGAGAGCGGCGTCGTGGCGATGGTCGCGGCGGGCCGCGCCTGCCCGACCGGCTTCGTCGCCGCGACCGGCTGCGAGGTGCCGCTCGAGACCCCGGCCGGGAACGTCGACGCGTTCGTCCGGGCGGCCCGCGATTCCGGCTTGAACCCGGGTTTCGGCCTGCCCGCGCACCGGCAGGCGGGTCGGGTAGAAGGATAGGCGATGCTCTCGGCAGGCATCGACGTCGGGTCGGTCAACACCAAGGTCGTGCTCCGCGATTCGACGCGTGGCCGCATCGTGGGCCGGGGCGTCCGGCCGACCGGGCACCGGCCGCGCGCGACCGCGGTCGAGGCGCTCGACGCCTGCCTTGCCGGGGCGGGCGTCGGCCGCGGGGCGCTGGGCCGGGTCGTCGCGACCGGCTACGCCCGGCACGCGGTCGAACTCGCCGACGACACCGTCACCGAGATCCGCGCCGCGGCGCTCGGCGCGCGCCACTGGCACCCGGGCTGCCGGACGCTTATCGACATCGGCGGCCAGGACTCGAAGGTGCTGAGCATCGACGACGGTGGCCGGGTCAGCGACTTCGTGATGAACGACCGCTGCGCGGCCGGCACCGGCCACTTTCTCTCGGTGCTCGCGGCCCGGCTCAACGTCCCGCTCGAGCAGTTCGGGCCGCTCGGGCTTGCCTCGCGCCGGCCGGTGGCGGTGTCGAGCCTGTGCGTAGTGATGGCGGAGAGCGAAATCCTCTCGCTGGTCGCGGCGGACACGCCGGTCGAGGACATCATCGCCGGCCTGCACGACGCGCTCGCCCGCCGGGTCGCCAACATGGCCGCCCGGATCCCGGTCCGGCCCGAGGTCGTCTTCACCGGCGGGGTCGCGGCCGATGCCGGGATGGCGCGCGCTCTCGGGGCCGCGTTCGACGCCGAGGTCAGCGTCTGCCGCGAGCCGCTCTACGCGGCCGCGCTCGGCGCGGCGCTGTCCTGACCGGGCTTGAACGCCCGGCCCTATGTGCTAGACTGGATCCAGATGCGCCATCGCTCGTGTCCTGAGCTCCGGAGGTCAAGATGAGCAGACGTTTCGCCCGCGCCGCGGCTGCCGCCCTGCTGTTGGCGGTCCTGCTCGCGCGCGCCGAGGACTTCAGCCAATACAGGCTCGGCCTGGTGTTCGAAGACCTGTCCCGGGCGCCGGGCTGGGTGCAGGTCCAGCAGGTCGATGTCCTGCCCGGCAGGCCGTCCTGCGATACCCTGGTACAGGTTGACCTCTCGCCCGAGATGCCGCCGGTCGGCAACCAGCGTTCCCAGGGTTCCTGCACCGCCTGGGCGGTCGGCTACTACCACAAGACCCACACCGAGTGGCTCGAGCACGGCTGGGACGTCAACGACCCTCTGAACCAATTCAGCCCGGCGTTCATCTACAACCAGATCAACGGCGGCGTCGACCAGGGCTCCTCGTTCTCGGACGCGATGCAGTTGATGATCGACCAGGGCGGCGGCAACCTGGTTGACAACCCCTACCGCTACTGGGACTGCACGACCTGGCCGTCCGAGGCCGGGTTCGCGCGCGCGCTGCCCTACCGGGCCGAGGGCCGGTACACGATCAGCCTCGCCGACACCACCGGGGTCAACGCGGTGCGCCAGCGGCTGGCCAACGGGCTCACCAGCACCATCGGCATCGCGGTGTACTCCAACTTCGACAACATCCGCAACTTCAACAACACCTACTGCGCGGCCGACCGCTACGGCAGCAACCGCGGCGGTCACGCGGTGACGCTCGTCGGATACTGCGATACCCTGACGACCAACGACGGGCCGGGTGCGTTCCGGGTTGCCAACTCCTGGGGCACCGGCTGGGGCGACGAGGGTTACTTCTGGATGTCCTACGTGGCGGTGATGGACACCGGGCTCAGCGCGCGTTCGGTCGCCTATGCGACCGACCGCACCGGTTACGAGCCGTCGCTCCTGGCCCGGGTCCGGGTCGCGCACGGCTCGCGTGAGAAGGTCGGGATGCGGTTCGTGGTCGGGCCGCGGGCGATGCCGCTGTTCCGCCGGGAGCTCCGGCCCTGGCGACGGGCGCGAGCCGACGTTCCGTTCCCGGACCACGACCTCATCTTCGACTTGACCGAGGCCGAGTCGCTGCTCGTTGCGAGCGGCGCGGACTCGCTGTTCTTCAACTGCTACGACGGGCTGCGCGACGGCATCTCGGGCACGATCGAGCACTTCTCGATCGAGGATGCGGAGGGCAACTACATCGCCCGCTGTTGGGACGTCCCGATGGAGATTCCCGAAGGCTCCTGGGTCGGGGCATACGCGCTGATTCCCCTGCCGCTCGGGGTCGCGGACGCGACGAAGGCGGGACTGCCGACCCAGGCCCGCGGCCCGACCGTCGTGCGGGCGACGCTCAACCTCGACCCGGGCCAGGCTCCCGCATCCCTGCTCGACGCCGCCGGCCGAAGGCTGATGCACCTCCGACCGGGCGCGAACCAGCTCGGACACCTCGTGCCGGGCGTGTACTTCGTCAGGCCGGACGACGGCACCCGCGCGCGCAAGGTCCTGCTCCAGCGCTAGCCGGCCGCCGGCGGGTTGTCGCGGTGCGGCCGGGCGGTACAATGATACGGGCCAATCCGCGAAAGGAGTCCACCGTGAAGAAGTTCGAAGTCGGCGATACCGTCTATTGCCCGGACTGCGGGCTGGAGCTGACCGTGACCAGGGCCTGCTCCTGCGAGAAGGAGTGCGTCATCAAGTGCTGCGACACGCCGCTCCCGGTGCGCAAGGCCGGCGAGCCGCCCAAGCCGGGCGGGTCCTGTTCCTGCTGCTGCTAGCCCCGCCGGAACGCGGGCTTGACCGGCGCGGGGGAGCGGCTAGGCTGGCAGGATGGACCGGCGCGCGGCCCGCATCGTTGACGCCAACCTCAACCGGCTGACCGAGGGGCTCCGGGTCGTCGAGGACGTCGTCCGGCTCGGGCTCGAGCACGGGACCCTGCTCCGGAGCGTGCGGGCGCTCCGGACCCGGGTCGGCGCCGACACCCGGGCGCTCCGGCGGAAGGTCATCGCCGGCCGGGCGAGCGAGCGGGACCCGGGCCGGGGCGACCGGTTCGACCGGACGAAGCGCCGGAACCTCGACGACGTTCTGGCGGCGAACCTCAAGCGCTGCGAGGAGGCGTGCCGGGTGCTCGAGGAGGTGCTGAAGATCGACGAGCCGAAGCTCTCGGCGCGGTTCAAGGCGGCCCGGTTCCGGCTCTACGACCTCGAGCGGCGGGCGCTGGCCGCGACCGCGCCTTGACCGGCCGGGCCGCGGCCCTATACTGCCCGGTGTGCAGTCAACCCGGCGACGGAGGAGGCATTGATGGCCAGTGACGAGAAGCAGAAGGCCCTGAGCAACGCGCTCGGCCAGATCGAGAAGCAGTTCGGCAAGGGCTCGGTGATGTGCCTCGGCGACGGCCAGGCCGCGGTCAAGCTCGACGCGATACCGACCGGTTCGATCGGGCTCGACGCCGCGCTCGGCATCGGCGGCGTCGCCCGGGGCCGGTTCATCGAGATCTTCGGGCCGGAGGCGTCGGGCAAGACGACGATCGCGCTCCAGATAATCGCCCAGTGCCAGAAGCTCGGCGGCCAGGCGGCGTTCATCGACGCCGAGCACGCGCTCGACCCGGGCTACGCCCAGGCGCTCGGGGTCGACCTCGACAAGCTGCTGGTCTCCCAGCCGGACTCGGGCGAGCAGGCGCTGGAAATCGCGGAAATCCTGACCCGCTCGGGCGGGCTCGACCTGTTCGTCATCGACTCGGTCGCGGCGCTGGTGCCGCGGGCGGAAATCGAGGGCGAGATGGGCGACGCGTTCGTCGGGGTCCAGGCCCGGCTGATGTCGCAGGCGCTCCGGAAGCTCTCGGGCGTGACCAGCCGGTCCGCCACCTGCGCGGTGTTCACCAACCAGCTCCGCCACAAGATCGGCGTGATGTTCGGGAGCCCGGAGACGACGCCGGGCGGGCTCGCGCTCAAGTTCTACACGACGATGCGGATCGACATCCGGCGCATCGCCTCGATCAAGAAGGGCGAGGAGGCCGTCGGCAACCGGACCCGGGCCCGGGTCGTCAAGAACAAGGTCGCGCCGCCGTTCAAGACCGCGGAGTTCGACATCATTTACGGCAAGGGCGTGTCCCGGATCGGCGAGCTCGTCGACCTCGGGGCCGAGCTCGGCATCTTCATGAAGTCCGGCTCGTGGTACGCGTACGGCGACAAGCGCATCGGCCAGGGCCGGGACGCGGCAGTCGAGTACCTCGAACAGAACGAGAAGGAGCGGCTGGCGGCCGAGAAGGATCTCTACGAGAAGCTCGGCATCCCGCAGCCGCGCAGGGTCGAGAGGCCGGCCGCCGATGAAGATAACGCGGCTCGAGCCACAAAGAAGAAGTAAGCGCCGGGTCTCGGTCTTCCTCGACGGCGCCTACGCGTTTTCCCTCGACGAGAAGACGGTGAGCCGGCTCGGGCTCGCGCCGGGCGCGGAGCTCGCCGAGGCCGACGTCGAGCGCATCGTCCGCGACGAACAGCTCCGGCGGGCCAAGGAGTACGCGACCCTGCTCCTGTCCTATCGGGCCCGCACCGAGCAGGAGATGCGCGGCCGGCTCGAGCGCAAGCAGTTCGCACCCGACATCGTCGACGCGGCGATGGCCCGACTGCGCGAACTCAGGCTGCTCGACGACGAGCAGTACGCCCGCGACTTCACCCGCGACCGGGTGACGATCGGCCGGAAGGGCCGCTGGAACGTCCGGGGCGAACTCATCAAGCGCGGGGTCGCGCGGCCGGCAATCGAGGCCGCGCTCGCCGATGCGCCGGACGAGCTGGCGGTTGCCCGGGAACTCGCGGCCCGGTACCGCGAGCGCCACGCCCGGCTCGAGGACGACGTCCTGCACCGCCGGGTCTACGCCCTGCTCGCGCGGCGCGGGTTCTCGCCCGACGTCATCCGGCAGGCGCTGGAACTGCCCGAGGACTGAGGCCCGGGCCGGCCGCAGGATACCGGCCTCAAGCGGGTCTGTAGCGCCAGAGGGCAGGGCAGTGGCGCACTGCCCGCCCGAAGGGATCAACCTTGAAGAACCATCAGGTTTTGTTTGCGGTAATCGCGCTGCTGGCGGCTTCGGCCCTGGCGGTGGACGCTGAGGCCGTTGCCGTCGATGCCGGCGCGAAACAACTGCCGCCCGCCGTGCAGGCGGACGAGGGACGCCCGGAGCAGAAGCCGGACGCGCCGAAGGCGGTCAGCCGGGCGCCGGAGCAGGCCCAGCCGGCCGCAGGGCCGACCCACGCGCCGGTCCTCAACACCATCTACAGCTTCAGCGCGGTGCCCCGGCCGAAGCCTCAACCGGAAGTCCCACGGGAAATCGCCTACCGACCGCCCCCGCCGCCGCCGGCCGGGCGGGGCGGGCGCGGCGGCGCGCGGCCGCCCCGCAACCCGCCGCGCGGCCGGCGCGGGCCTTGGCGCTGGAGCCGCTACCACTGGCACGGCTCCTGGAGCTTCCTCATCTACACCGGGCCGGTAGTCTACCACACCCCGCGCTCGGCGAGCGTCGTCCGACTGCCGCGCCGCGACGGCGTCTTCGTCCGCCACACCGGCGACGACCCGCTTGGCGCCACCTTCGCGACCTCGGTGCGCGAGCGCCTCCGCGAGCGGGGCATCAGGGTCACCGGCGCGGACAAGGCCGCGCTCGAGCTCTACCTCGTCAGCATGGAGGAGGACCCGGAAGACCCGGGCTGGGGCTCGGCGGTCTCGGTGTCCTACATCAGCGAGCCCGGCCAGCGCTTCATCACCGCCCAGATGATCGACGTTGGCCACGAACAGGTGGACGAACTGGCCCGGCTCGTCGCCGACTACGTCGACGAGCTGGCGGACAGCTACTTCCGCTAGCCCGGCGCGGACCGGGCCGGACAACAGGGCCTCGGGCCGTGGTTCAGGGTTCATAGTTCAATGTTCGTGGTTCAAAGTCACGAACCCGGCCGTCTGCCTTCGTGCCTTCGTGTTTGCCCCTCTCCGCCTTCAGGCCGTCGACTCTGAAGCCATCCCGGCGGACCGCAATCAGCACCTCTGGGTCCAGACCTTCGCCGGCATAGTCGGGCAGGAGCCGCTCGCCGGCCCCTTTTCGGGCATCAAAAACGTAAGTCACTCACCGGCAGAGCGTTGACGGCAGGGGGGATATCCCCGGGGATATCCCCGGGACGGTCCCGGGGACCGCCCCGGGGACCGTCCCGGGAGCCACTCCGGGGACCGTCCCGGGGGCCGCCCCGGGAGCCGCTCCGGGGGCCGCCCCGGGAGCCGCTCCGGGGGCCGCTCCGGGGGCCGCTCCGGGGACCGCTCCGGGGGCCGTCCCGGGGACCGCTCCCGGGACCGCTCCGGGGATGCTGGTGGGGATAGGGGTGTCTTCCGACTTCTCCTGTAAGTCCGAGGCAGTCAGGAGCGCTCCGGGGGGTATACCCGGGGATATCCCCGGGACGGTTCCCGGGGCCGCCCCGGGGACTGCGCCGGGAAACGGGGGCGGCCTCGGCGCTCGTCTTCCGCCGGGTCGACCTCGCGCGCCTGCAGCTGCTGTGCGATCTGGCGGACGACCTCGAACTGGACGAGGCCGCGCTCGGCGTGGTCGTCACCCTGATCGACCAGCTACACGCCACGAGGCAGGACCTGCTGGCAATCGCACGCGCCGTGGCGGCGGAGCCAC
>JAWOHE010000044.1:0-28071 GCA_046485285.1 bacterium | reverse complement strand
TCTCCACTGCGCTGTGTTCCGGCCGGAGTGACGGGCAGCGGAAATGGACTTGGCCGCGAAGGCGCGACGGGCGGACGGGTACGGCCGGTTTGACAGCGCGCCGTCCGCCGTTATAAGTCTGAAATGCCCTCAGCCAAGCGCCGGCCGCTGGTCGTCGTGTCGAACGACGACGGCATCGAGGCGCCGGGACTGCGCGACCTCCACGACGCGCTGCGCGGGCTGGGCCGGATCCGCGTCGTCGCGCCGGCGACGGCCTAGCGCACAAGCAGGACCCGTTCGCCGAAGCTGCCGTCCGAACTCTCAAGCCTGACGAAGTAGACCCCGCCGGCAAGGTCCCGCGCCTGCCACGTCACCTCGCCCTTTCCCTTCGGCACGTCCGCGTCGAGGAGCGTGGTAACCGTCCTTCCGGCCACGTCCAGCACGGCAATCCGCACCCGGCCTGGCCGGAGTGCTTGATACCTGATGCTCGTCCCGCCCCTGAACAGGCTGGGCGTGACGCCAAACCCGGTTTCTCGCCTCTCGCCCGGCTCGGAGACGACCCCGGTGCCGGACGGTGTGTATTTCAGGGTCACATAGTCCGCTGTGGTGGAGTCGTAGCAGCTACCGGCCGCGTGGACGTTGCCGTCCGGCCCGATGGCGACCGCGGTGGCGCCGCCGTTCGCAGCGCCGGGATAGAGGTATGGGGCGGCCCAGAGAATGGCGCCCGTGACGGCATCGCACGTGACAAAGCACATGCTTGTCGTCCAGGTGATGGAATCCAGGTCCGAGCACCTCCCGACCGTGTACACGTACTTGCCGTCGGTCGCGAGGTCCTCGCCGATGTCGCCCCAGCGGGCGTGGTCATACCGGGCCACCCAGCGCCGGTTCCCGGCTGAGTCCCACTTGACCGTGCAGATGTCCCAGCCGGTGCCCGGGCCGTCGCTCAGGCCGGTGACGTAGATTCCGGCCGAGTCATCCAGGACCATCGCATAGCCGGCGTCGTCCCAGTAACAGTCGTAGAGTGCATGCCACAGCTTGCGGCCGGTGCTGTCGAACTTGGCCAGGTAGTAGTCCGAATGCCCCTGCTCGTAGCGGCCGCCGGAGCCGAAGCCGTAGACATGGCCCGCCCTGTCAACAGCCACGGCTATCAGGTCCCCGTAGATGGAGTCGGAGTCGAAGTCCACCACAGCCCAGCGCAGGTCACCGTCCGGGGAATACTTGATGAGAAGGAAATACGTCCCTCTGGCAATGCCGGCCACATAGACGTTTCCCTGCTGGTCCGTGGTAATCGCGTTCCCCGCGTCAGACCTGTTGAGCCCGTCGTCCCACCGCGCTGACCACAGCAGAGTCCCGGAGGAGTCGAACTTGACCGTGGCGCAGTCCCAGCTTGTCTCAGTGTCGTAACTCCGGCCGGTCACGTGTACGTTGCCGGCGGCATCAACGCAGCCGGCCATGGCCCCATCCCAGCTGAGGAAGGTGTCGGGGCAGTGGCTGTACCGGGCTGTCCAGACCTGCTCCCCGGTGGGGCGGTACTTGGCCACTACGTAGTCGCAGACCTGCATGTGCTGGACCGAGCCGTACGAGGTTCCGGTCACATACACATTGCCAGGCAAGTCAAGTCCAATGGCCACCCACTCAAGGTCCGGGAGCGTACACGGCGCGGCCCAGACCAGATGTCCGTCTCGGTCATACATGGCGGTGGCATTGGACGCCCCTGTCCACGGTCTGCCGCCGGTGATGTAGGTGTTGCCAAACCCGTCTACCGCAACGGCGGCGACGCCGCCCGCACCTTCATCAACCAGACGGCTTGCCCAGAGCGGCTCAAACGCCAGCAACCTGTCACCTGCCGGAGCCAGCAACCACAGCGCCATCTGCGCCGCCAGAAAGACGACACCGAACCGAGCGTCGGGAAGGGCGCGGTTCATGTGTTACCTCCTGACAACCTGCAAGCGCCGGGTCTCGGCTCCGTCCGCGGTCCGCAGCACGAGCATGTAGGTGCCGGCGCTCAGTCGCTGTCCGGCCCGGCCGGTCAGGTCAAACCGGAAGCCATGCCGGCCGGCGCCGACCCTGTCCGCAGCCAACTCCCGCACCTGCCGGCCCTGGGCGTCGTAGAGCGCAAGCTCAACCTTGCCCGGCCGAACAAGCTCGACTTCCGCACGGATGTCGGATTCGGCGGGATTCGGCCACACTCTGAGACCTGCGCCTGACGGCAGCCCGAGCCGGGCTGTGCTCTGGCCGCCATCCGGCGGAGTCGTGCTGGTGATCTCGGTGCCGCGCAGGTAGTAGACCTGATAGTTGCTGACCGGTGAGGGTTTCCCGGAATACACGACGTTCAGATACTCCGGGTACAGGGGGCTTGACCCCTGGGCGACGCTGATGGTCGGGAACAGGCCTTCGTCTCCGTCGTCGAGGTCCGGTTCGTCGTCAGTCCAGCCGCCGATTCCACAGGCCGGAAGCCAGAACTGGTTGCCGAGGTTAGGCGACATCATGAACATGATGCCGTAGCCGGGCGTCGGCGAGTCCCAGCCTGCCTGAAACACGAGATAGGCATACTGGTTGTTATACGTCGCCAGAGAAGGCGTGAAGCACTCGGGCGGCTGATTGTGGAGGAGTCCGCTGGGCAGGTCGGCAGTCAGGCATACCGGGTCCGACCAGGACTCGCCGTAGTCGTCGCTGCGCCTGAACTGAATCCGGAACCGGTTGTCGGCCGGGTTCTCTTCCTGCCAGGCCACCAACACTGCGCTGCCGGCGATGGTGATGCAAGGAGCCTGTGACTCGTAGTTGGGCGTGTTGGAGAGGTTGACCTTATCAAGCCAGGTCGTGCCTTGGTTCGTGGAGCGGCGCAGCCAGATGTCGTCCGCAGCGCGGGCCGAGTCATCGGACCAGACTGCACAGACCAGTGCTCCGTTCTGCGACGCCACGCATGGATTGCCGCGGTCAGGCGGACCCTCAGTGAGGGCTCTCGTGATGAACTCCGCGTCCGGGCTGGCTTCGTCCATGTCGCGGTCTATACGCTGGTATGTAACCTGCATGTTGGTGCAGTCGTCTTCTTCGCAGTAGAGGTGGTGTTCCCGGAACTCGCCGGCCGGCTGTCCGGGGTGCGGACTCACCGCCAGCGATGGCCAGGCGCAGTCAAGCTCATCACTCCCTTCTGTGAGCCGGATGCGGGGGAGCCAGTTGATGCCGCGGTCACGTGACCGGCGCTGGAAGATGGAATACTGCTCGTACTCATCGTCGTCCGTGTCCACATCGAAGTAGTTCGTGATGACGTTGTAGTTGTCTCCGCCTGCCCCGTAGACCGCAATTGAAGGGGTCCAGGCATCGTCCTCGTCGTCCGGGTCGGAGAGGGTCCGACGGTATTCCATCGGGAACTCCTGTCCTCCGCTCCGCGACTGGGCATACCTGACCTCCTTGCACTGGTTCGGGCCCGCTGTGGGATAGTACGAGTAGATTACGTGGACCCATTGGGGGTCGTCATACGACTGCCCCCCCCCAGGCGTTGTTCATCGGCGCGCGGAAGTCGCCGCATTGTGGCTCGTCCTCAGTGACGCACGTCGGCAGCCGCCACTGCACGGCCAATGCCATCGAGGCGGCGAGGGCGACCGTAGCCAAGACGCAGAGCGTCGAATGGCATCTCATGTTGCCTCCTTTGTTGACTTCGGGCAGCTCGCTAACGTGAGGCCTGCCGGCCGGCTCTTGTCGGCCGAGGCCTCGCATGCCGAACCGCCCCTCCCGACGCTCGGCTGATTCTAGTCCGCCCGCCACTGGTGTCAAGCTGCCGGAGCCCCTGCGCCACAACACCGTTGCCAGCCCGCGCTTCAGCACGGTCTGCGGTCTGCCCCCCGGCGGCCGGGCCGGGCGCGGCGGGCGCGGCCGATTTGACAGCCCGGCATCCGACGGTATAAGTCTGCGATGCCCGGAGCGAAGCGCCGCCCGCTTATTGTGCTGTCGAACGACGACGGCATCGAGGCGCCGGGACTGCGCGACCTCCACGACGCGCTGCGCGGGCTGGGCCGGATCCGCGTCGTCGCGCCGGCGGTGAACCAGTCCGCTTCGAGCCACTCGTTCAGCCTGCGGAAGCCGATCGAGGTGAGGAGGCTGCGGCCGCGGTGGTACGCAGTCCGGGGCACGCCGACCGACTGCCTGCTCATCGCCCACTACGGCATCTTCCGCAGTCAGGTGGACCTCGTTCTTTCCGGCATCAACGACAGCCCGAATCTCGGCGACGACGTGCTCTATTCGGGGACCGTCGCGGCGGCAATCGAGGGCGCGATGCTGGGGATGCCGTCGGTCGCGGTGTCGTACCTCGAGGCGGGCCGCAACCGGTCCGCGGCGGTCGCGTTCCTGCGCCGGCTGGTGCCGATGCTCTCATCCGGGCTGCTGCCGCCAAAGACCCTGCTCAACGTCAATATCCCGGCCGGCGACGGCGCGCGCGGGGTGCGGGTGACGAGCCTGGGCCACCGGATTTACCGGGACATGGCGGTGCGGGCGCACCTGCCCGGCGGCGCTTCCTACACGATCGACGGCGAGAGTTCGTTCGCGAAGACCGAGGGGTCGGACTTCGAGGCGGTCTACGCTGGCTTCATCTCCGTGACGCCGCTCCAGCTCGACATGACCCACCACCGTGACATCGCACGGCTCAGGGCGGCGTTCCGTGGCTTCGAGCCGGGGGACTGACCGGCGTCAGTCGGTCGGCGGGCGCGGGGGCGTGAAGAGGTCGAGGAAGCGGTCCTCGTAGAGCGGGAAGAGTCCCCACGCGTCGAGCGCTTCCTTGAGCCGGGCGGCCTTGCTGCGGTCCTTCTCGGCCTCCTCGAACATCTCCTCGACGCGCCCGATGACCTCGTGCGGTTCCGGCCCGGGCTTCTCGTCGTCGTCGCTGCCGGGTTCGGCGCCGGGCCGCTCGCCGGCGGCCTCGAGCCGGATGTTCCTGATAGCGGCGTTGACCCGGTTCTCGAACTCGCCAAGCAGCCGCTCGACTTCCTCGACCTCGCGGTCGATCGCCGAGGAGTCGACCGTCGTGTTGAGGATGCGCTCGAAGACGCGGACGAGCGCGCGGGAAGCCTTGGGGTTCGGGGCCTGGACGGCGTACTGGGGCATCGTCGCGAGGAAGCAGGCACCGGAGAGGCCGCATTCGGCGGCGAGGCCGAGGATGAGCCCGTTGAGCCCGGAGATGCGGCCCTCGCCGAGCGGCTCGACGCCGAGCGCGCCGAAGCCGGCGCGAAGGTGGTCGTCGGTCGCGACCCCGTAGACGCGGACCTCGTCGTGGGCGCTCGTCGGCGTGGCGAAGGCGGCGCCGGTGTAGACCGTCCTGACCCCGCGCGCGCGGGCGAGGTCGAGCAGTTCGCCGGCGACGCGGATGCCGGCCTCGCCGCCGGGCTGGACCGACCCCTCGAAGAGCAGGAGCGGGGGCTCGGCGACGGAGTAGAGGAGCTGGGGTTCGGGGACGGCGAGCCGACCGATGCCCTGGTTGACTTCGAGCGCCTCCGGGGACACCTGGCCGCTGATGTCGAGGCGGGCGCAGTTCTCGCCACAAAGGTGCTTCCGGAGATAATGGACCGCGCCGACACCAACGTTGCCCAGCCCGGGCCAGGCGGCAATCATCACCGGCACCGGGGCAACGGGCTTGCCTTCAGCAGTCATCGCCATATTTCAACTATTTAGACGCCATCCCGGCGCCCGGGATTTCGCGTTTCCGCGCGAAGAGCTGGCTGAAGGCGGCGCGGACCTCGCCAATTCCGAGCAGGCGGGACAGGAGGTAGTAGCCGGCGATGCCGAGGGCCGCGGGCAGAAGCGGGTGGCCGAGCCGGTGCCAGAGCAGGCCGGAGCCCGGGACCAGCGACCAGGCCCGGGCGAGGCCGAAGGCGAGCGCGGCCGCCCCGGCCGCGGCCGCGGTGACTTTCAGCGTCAGCGCGATGAGCGCCCGCCCGTCGAGGCCGCCGAGGCGGCGGCGCAGGAGCGCGAAGAGCGCCGCGAGGTAGCAGAACTGGGCGAGCGAGGTCGCGAGCGGGAACGAGAGGAAGCCGAGCCGGCGCATCAGTAGCAGGTTGAGCGCGATGTTGAGCGACACGGCCAGGGCCGCGACGACCGCCGGCGTGCGGGTGTTGCCGAGCGAGTAGAAGCCCGCCGCGCAGTTGCGGGCGGCGGCCGCGGCCCAGATGCCGAGGCAGTAGAGCGCGAGCGCCTGGGCGACGTTGCGGCCGTCGAGCGCGGTGAACCGGCCGTGCTGGTAGACCAGCCGCACGACCGGGTCGGCGAGCACCAGCATCAAGAGGGCGGCCGGGATGGTCAGCGCGGCGACCAGGCCCATCGCGTGGCGGAACCGGGCGCGTATCGCCGCGCCGGCCTCGCCGGCCGCCTCGTGCGAGTACTCGGCGAGCGCGACCGAGCTGATGGCGACACCGAAGAGCCCGGCCGGGAGGTGCTGAATCCGGTAGGCGTAGTTGACCCAGGTCACCGAGCCCTCGGGCAGGAAGGTGAGCAGGAAGGTGTTGACGAGCGCCGACACCTGCCAGGAGGCGAAGCCGAGCACGACCGGCAGCCAGCGGGCCAGGACGCGCCGGAGCTCCGGGCGCGCAAGGGCGAGGACCGGCTGCCAGCGGAAGCCGTGGCGGCGCAGGCCCGGGAGCTGGACCGCGAACTGGACGAGCGCGCCGAGCGTCACGCCCCAGGCCATCCCGGCAATCGGGTCGACGCCGATGCCGCGCAGCCAGCCGAAGGTCGCGAGCGGGACGGCGATCGAGACGATGTTGAACGCGCCGGGCGCGACCGCGGGGACGAAGAAGGTGCCGCAGGCGTTCAGTATCCCCATCGCCCAGGCCGCCCAGGCGACGAGAAGCAGGAACGGCAGCATCACCCGGGTGAGCTGGACCGTCAGCGCGAGCTTCTCCGGCTGGCCGGCGAAGCCGAGGGCAACGAGCCGGACCAGCCCGGGCGTCGCGGCCAGCCCGGCGATGACGAGGAGCCCGATGGCGAGGGTCAGGACGTTGAGCATCGCCGCGGCGAAGCGCCAGGCCTGGTCCGGCCCGTCCCGGCGCAGGCTCCGGACGAACGCGGGCACGAACGCGGCCGAGAGGGCGCTCTCGGCGAAGAGGTCGCGCAGGAAGTTTGGAATCCGGAACGCGACGTTGAAGGCGTCGGCGGCGAGGCCGGCGCCGAACAGCCAGGCGAAGACCGACTCCCGGGCGAGCCCGAGCAGGCGCGAGATCATCGTGCCCGCGGTCACGAGCCCGACCCGGCGGGTGAAGCGGGCGTCGGCGTTCCTGTCGGCGGGCGAGGTCGTCACCCGGCGAGTATAGGTCCGGGCCGGGACTCGGCAAGAGTTGATTTCCCGACCGCGACGGGTAGATTCTCCCGTGGCGCGCGAGAAGCCGGCGACGGTCAGCGCCCGCGGGATGCGGGTGCGGCGGCTGCCGATCCGCACCGGGCTCATCGCCGTTAGCGACCGGATCGAGTCGGTCGTCGAGCGCGCGGCCCGGCCCGCGCTGGAGCCGGGCGACATCCTGACCTTCGCCGAGAGCCCGGTCGCGGTGATGCAGGGCCGGGCGATTCCCGTCGCGAAGATCCGGCCCGGGTTCTGGGCCCGGGTGCTGTGGCGGTTCGTGAAGAAGGTGCCCTACGGCATCGGGCTCCGGAGCCCGTGGTCGATGCAGTGTGCGATCGAGGAGGTCGGCGCGCCCCGGATACTCAGGGCCGCGCTGGCCGGGGCCTGGGGCAGGCTGCGGGGCCGGAGCGGCGACTTCTACCGGGTGGCCGGGCCGCAGGCGGCGATGATTGACGCTGCCCACACCTCGGGCGTCCGCGAGTTCTACGACTGCGTCATCAAGGGGCCGCTCGATCCGGACGGCGTCGCCCGCAGGCTCAAGGAGCAGACCGGCTGCGAGACGGCGATCGTCGACGCCAACGACATCTTCGGCTGCAAGGTCGTCGGCGCGTCGGACGGGCTCGACCGGGAGCTGGTCGAGGCGGCGCTGGCCGACAACCCGGCCGGCCAGGGCGATGCGATGACGCCAATCATCCTGCTCCGGCTCGAGGGGCCGGCGGACGGGACCGACAGTGGCAAGTGCCAGCCCTGGAGCCCGGGAGACTCGAGCGGCGAGGCCTGCCAGGTCTTCGACCCGGACCGGCCAGCCTGACCCCGGCCGGTCAGCGGCCAGCGGACTGACGGCCGCGGACAGCGGCAGGTCCCTGAGTCGAGAGCCACCGCCCGGCCGCCTTGACAGGCTGGCCGGGGCGTCTACAATTGCGGCCGGAACCAGCCGCGAGCATACGCCTTGAGAGAACTGGCCCGGCGCATTGACCATACCCTGCTCAAGCCCGACGCGACGCCGGAGCAGGTCGAGCGGCTCTGCGATGAGGCGCGGGAGTTCGGGTTCGCGACGGTGTGCGTGAACTCCTGCCACGTCCCGCTGTGCCGGAGGCGGCTGGCCGGAAACCCGGTCGGGGTCTGCGCGGTCGTGGGGTTCCCGCTCGGCGCGGCGCTGCGCGAGGCCAAGGCGGCCGAGGCGGCGAGCGCGGTCAGCCTGGGGGCGGACGAGATTGACATGGTGATGAACCTCGGCTGGTTCAAGGCCGGCGCGGACGAGATGGTCGTCTCGGACATCAGCCGGGTGGTCAGCGCCGCGGGCGGCCGGCCGGTGAAGGTGATCATCGAGACCTGCCTGCTCGACGGTGGGGAGAAGGCCCGGGCGACCGAGCTGGTCGTCGCCGGGGGCGGCAGTTACGTGAAGACTTCGACCGGGTTCTCGACCGGCGGGGCGACGGCCGAGGACGTGGCGCTGCTGGCCCGGGCGGCAGCGGGGAGAATCGGGGTCAAGGCGTCGGGCGGCATCCGCGACCTGGCGGCCGCGAGGCGGATGGTCGAGGCCGGCGCGACCCGGCTCGGCACGAGCTCGGGCGTGAGGATAATTCGGCAAATGACGGACGAATCAGACCGACAGGAGTGACCAGTCTCCACAAGGAGGACGAATGGCCTACGGCAAGATGAAGGAGTTCCTGCAGACCGAGCTCAAGGGCGTGCGGGAGGCAGGGCTCTATAAGGAAGAGCGGTTCATTTACGGGCCGCAGGGCGCGGGAATCCGGGTCGAGTTCCCGGCCGGCGCGCCCCAGCAGGAGGTGCTGAACTTCTGCGCCAACAACTACCTGGGGCTGTCGAGCCACCCGGATACCATCAAGTCGGCGCACAAGGCACTGGATGAGTGGGGCTACGGGTTGTCCAGCGTCCGCTTCATCTGCGGCACCCAGGACATCCACCGCCAGCTCGAGCGCAAGATCGCCGACTTCCTCGGTCTGGACGACGCGATTCTCTACTCGTCCTGCTTCGACGCGAACGGCGGGCTGTTCGAGGTGCTGTTCAAGGAGGAGGACGCGATCCTAACCGACGCGCTGAACCACGCCTCGGTCATCGACGGCATCCGGCTCTCGAAGGCGCAGCGGTACATCATCAAGCACATGGACCTCGCCGACCTCGAGGAGAAGCTCAAGAGCGACGAGGTGCAGAAGGCCCGGTTCCGGGTGTTCGCGACCGACGGCGCGTTCTCGATGGACGGCGACGTCGCGCCGCTCAAGGAAATCTGCAGTCTCTGCGAGAAGTACGACTGCCTGGTGATGGTCGACGACAGCCACTCGACCGGGTTCATGGGCAAGCACGGCAAGGGTACCCACGAGCACTGCGACGTGATGGGCCGGGTCGACATAATCACCTCGACGATGGGCAAGGCGCTCGGCGGGGCGTCCGGCGGGTTCACCGCGGCGCGGAAGGAAATCGTCGGGATCCTACGCCAGCGCTCGCGGCCGTACCTGTTCTCGAACTCGCTGCCGCCGGTGATTGCCGCCTCGGCGATCACGATCGTCGACCTCTTGTCGCGGACGACCGAGCGCCGGGACAAGCTGGAGTGGAACACCAACTACTTCCGCAAGTCGATGACCGACGCCGGGTTCGACATCAGGCCGGGCGTGCACCCGATCGTGCCGATAATGCTCTACAACGCCAAGCTGGCGCAGGACTTCGCGCGCGACATGTACGCCGAGGGCATCTACGTCATCGGGTTCTTCTACCCGGTCGTCGGCAAGGGCCTGGCCCGGATCCGGGTCCAACTCTCGGCCGCGCACGACAAGGAGCACATCGACAAGGCGATCGAGGCCTTCAAGAAGGTCGGCCGGAAGTACGACATCCTCGGCAAGACCAAGGAACAGATAATCGAGAAGTACGGGCTCTAGGCCCGGGTCCCGCAACAGGCGAAGCCGGCGGCAGGTGCCGCCGGCTTCGCAGTTGTCGGGCGGGCTACTGGACGACGAGCTTGACGGTCTGCTCGCGGCCGGCGTGCGAGGCGCGGACAAGGTAGACGCCGGCAGGGATGCCCTCGAGGTCGAGCCGGGCGACGGTGCCTTCGACCCGCCAGGCCCGGAGGCTGCGGCCGGCGGCATCGTAGAGCGAGACCTCGGCCGGGCCGGAGCCCGGGAACGCCAGCGTCGCGATCCGGCGGGCCGGGTTCGGACGCAGGGTCAGGGCGGCGACGACCGGCCGCGGGCCGGGCGGCTCGGCGACGCCGATGCCGCCGCCGAACCGGAAGCGCCAGAACTCGGAGGTCGAGTTGCCCTTTAGCGCGTAGACGGTGCCGGTGCCGAGCGTGACGAGGTCGGCGCCGGAGCTGGCGCGCTTCCGCTTGTTGGTCGAGCCGTTGGTGGGCATCGTGTCGAGCTCGACCCAGGAGTCCTCGGCCGGGAAGTACTTGAAGAACTGCTGGGTGTTGCCGCCCTTGAGCGCGGCGATGAAGTCGTTGTACCAGATGCCGGACCCGCCATCCTTGGACTTCTTCTTCTTGACCGAGCCGCCGTGCAGGCCATGGAGTGGCATGCCCTTGAGGCTCGCCGTGCCCCAGGTTCCGGCGGCGAGGTCGTAGGCCCACATCTCGTGGTGGGGCGGGTTGATGCCCTTATCGTAGGCCGATGCCTTGTGGGCATAGATGGTGCCGACGCCGTCGTAGACGAGGAACGAGCCCTTGTCCCACTTCGCCTTGATCCCGGTCGGCGCGGCCGGGAGCGGGTCGTCCCAGGTCCCGAGGGTGACGTTGTACCGGAGAAAGTCGGTCTTGCCACCCTTGAGCAGGTATATCCAGGCTACCGCGCCTTCCTCGACGTAGACCATGTCGGTGCCGCCCTTGAGCTTCTTGCCGCTGGGGCCGAGCGGGACGTCAGCCAGCGGGTGCCAGCTCGTGTCACCGAGGTCGTAGCGCCAGAACTCGGAGGTGTTGTTGCCCTTGGTCATGTAGACCGAGCGCAGGCCGTCGGAGCAGAGTTGGCCGCTCCGGGCGACGGGCTTGCCGGTCGAGCCGCCCGGCACGGGCGCGAGTTGGTGCCAGTCGTTGCCGACCGGGTCATAGCGGTAGAAGTCGCTGGTCTTGTTGCCCCTGAGCGCGAAGACTTCGATGCCGTCCAGCCCCTCGGTGAAGGCGAGGGCGCCGCCGTACTTGACACCCTTGCTGCCCGAACCGGTGGGAAGTGGCTTGCGTTCGTCCCAGCCCGGGTCCGGGATGTGGGCGACCACGCCGAAAGCGCCGGAGCGGGCATCATTGGACTGGTCGCCGTCGGTGGCGAGCATCGTCGAGCAGCGTGATGTATAACTGCCTATCTCGGCGGTCCAGCGGGCGAAACTCGTCGTCATGGCCGCCCCGGGCGCGAGGTTGCTGACTGTGATCGTGTCGGCATAAACCAAATTCGCGTCACGGCTGATGCGGAAGACGGTCCGGAATGTCTCAACCGTTACCCCATAGTTCGCGATGCGGGCGCGTGGCGTGATTGACCCTTCCTGGATGGTCCCCACCGGCGCCACGATATCGGCGACGCCGACATCGGGCATGCGACCGGTAACGCGCAGCGACACGAGAACCGTGTCGTTGTACCGGTTCATGTCCCCGATTGATGCAACTGTGAATCTGACCGCATACCGGCCCTTCGGCAGCGCCTCCCAGTTGCCGAACTCGACCGTGTCCACGGAATGGGCGGGATAGGACTCGAACGACTCGCCGACGAAAACCTCGCTGCCCGTGCTATCGAGGATCGCGAAGGAGGCCTGGATGTCTGCCTGAGCGCCACCGAGGTTGGCAAGCACGGCGCGAGTCGCGACGAAGGCAGACTCGGCCACGGAGCCGACCGGGGAGAGTATCGCCACGGCGGCGGCGTCAACGATCTCGCCGCCGCGGACGAAGAACACCCGGCTGGCGGTGTCGTTGGCAGGGTTGGCATCGGCGATGCGGAGCCGCCACAGGGCACGTCGGGCGCCGGGCGTCGGGTAAGACCGGATCGCGAACTCGACCTCGGTTAACTGACCCGCCTCGAGCGATCCCGTCTCGGTGCTTTCAGCCGGCTCGCCGTCGATGGTGAAAATACACCAAACGCCCGGGTGCGTTTCGTCGCTCAGGTTCAGGACGCGGACCGAAGGCAGGAACTGCTCGCCAACATCAAGCGTGTCGGGAGGTGAGATGATGGCGGTGATGCCGAGGTCGCGCACGACGACAGTGAAGATCGAGTCAATCCGGTCATTGTTGGGGTTCACGTCGCCTGGCAACTGCGTGTAACTTGATGCGATGAAAACGCCCGGGAACCCAGGCGTCCATGAACGAAAGGCCAACGTCTCAACAGCCGCAGGCATAAGGTCGGTAACAAAGGAGGAATCCATGAACTCACCGGCAACACCGAAGAAGGCCCAGAACGACGCCTGCTCTGAACCGAAGTTGCGGATAACGGATCTTGGGATAACTGGCTGGCCGCCCTGGACTTCGCCGGTCGGTTGGAGGATATGCTCTACACCGACGTCAAGTGCAAGTTCGGCCGTGCCGACGATCCCGGCGGGCTGTGGTTCCAGCGCCGCAGCCGGCGCCGATAGCAGACCGGCCAGCAGGAAACCGGCCGACGTAAGCAGGACACGCTGTCTCATTGCAGTCTCCTCTCGTCCGGATGCGTCGCGCCGGCTTGGCTCTCCGAGGAACGATGCTCTCGCCGGCCCGGGACCGGGCAGAGACAGAATAGTCCCGGTGCCAGCGGTGTCAAGCGCCCGCGACCGCACGCCAGACGCGGAGGAAGTTGCCGCCGAGGATGCCTGCGACTTCGCCTGCGCTGAAGCCGCGGCGGCGGAGGCCGTCGGCGAGCGCCGGCAGGCAGGTGACGTCCTCGAGGCCGCGCGGCGGCGGGTCGCGGAAACCGTCGAAGTCGGAGCCGAGCCCGACCGCGGCCGATCCGGCGACCGCGGCGGCGTGACAGACGTGGTCGATGACGTCGTCGATCGTCGCCCGGCGCCGGGCGCGGGTGAGGAAATAGGGCAGGAAGACGATGCCGACGACGCCGCCCTGCCGGCCGAGGGCGCGCAACTGGTCGTCGGAGAGGTTGCGCGGGAAGTCGTGTCGGGCGCGGCAGCCGGAGTGGGAGCAGATGACCGGGGCGGTGCTGGCGTCGAGCGCGTCGGCGAAGGTCCGGTCGCCGGCGTGCGACAGGTCGACGACCATCCCGAGGTGGTTCATCCGGGCGACTGCCAACCGCCCGAGGCGGGTGAGGCCGCGACGGTTACCGTCGATGGCGAGGCAGGACCGGGCGAGTTCATTCGAGTTGTTCCAGGTGAGGGTCAGGATCCGGACCCCGCGGCGATGGAAGCGCGCGAGGCTGGCGAGTGAGCCGTCGAGCGCGTGGCCGCCCTCGACCGCGAGGATGCCGGCGACCCGCCCCGGGCGCGGGCGGACGTCGGCAGGGCGGCGCGCGGGCACGAGCGGGCCCGGTCCGGCACAGAGCCGGTCGAATGCGGCGATGGTCCTCGATACGAACGGGGCGCGCGCGCCGGGGCGGTAGCGGCGGGGGTCGGTCCAGATCGCGAAGACCTGGGCGGTGACACCGGCCTCGACCAGGCGGGGCAGGTCGAGGTGGCCGGCGTTCGAGCGCCGGGCGATGTCGCGCCGGCCCTCGACGTGGGCTTCGAGCGAATCGCAGTGGAGGTCGATGACGACGGTCATCAGGAGCCGGGCTCGGGCGCGCCGGGAATCACCGGCAGCCAGTGGACCTCGGTGTAGAGGTTCGACGGGTGACAGCAGGACTCGACGAGCAGGCGAAAGAGGTCGTCGAGTGAAGCGGCGGCCGGTGCCAGGCGTCCGAGCTTGGCCGCGAGGTCGCGGCCGACCTCCGCGCGGACCGCCGCGGCCTGGGGGTCATCGCCGAGCAGGAAGTCAAGCGCGACGACTCCGCCGTCCCGCGCGAGGCCGACCCGGGCGACGGTCTGTTTGAACAGCGAGTGGACGACACCGAAGTGCAGGCGGGCGGTGTCGACCGGTGCGGCCTGCCAGCAGGGCGTCTCCACGAGGCAGAGGATAGCAGCCGCCGTTCCCGACGCAACCGCCCGGTATCGCCGCTAGCGGGATGGGACGATGAACCTGCCACTCAGCGGGCCGGCCGCGGTCTCGACCGTCAGCAGGTACTCGCCCGCGACCGCGGGGCGGTCGAGCACGAGGGCCTGCTCGCCGGCCACAAGCGTCTCCCGGCGCGTCTCGGCAACGCGCCGGCCGTCAATGGACGACACGACCAGCCGGACCGGCCCGGCCGCGGCGAGCCGGAAGCGGACCGTGACGCGGCCGCCGGCCAGGCTGGGCGTGATTGCCAGCGCCGGGGCGGGCGGCGGCGTGCCCGAGCGCCCGCGGATCGCGACCGGGGAGAAGCGGAAGCGATGAATCGTCATCTCGGCGGAGTCCATCGTCACCTGCCGGCCGTAGCGGAGCATCTCGTCGCGCGAGGAAGCGAGCATCTGGTGGAAGGCGTTGTAGGGGAAGCCGCTGCAGGGCGTCGAGTCGGAGTAGCTGCGGCCACTGCCCGGGTTCTCGTTGTTGAGGTTGTCCGGGTCCATCCGGCCGTAGTCGCGGAGCCAGGGATGGCCGTTCCACCAGCTCGCGGGCCGGAGTACGTGCTTGCCGGCGTACCAGTCGGCCGCGACCGGGTCGCGCGAGGCGACCAGCGTGTTGAGCCGGGTGCAGCGGTCATAGGGCGCGTTCGGGCCGGTGGTGATCTCGGCGCTGACCCAGGTCGCGTCGATGATGTTCAGGTCCGGGAACCGGGCCTTGCCGAAGTTGACGCCGAGCAGGCCCTGCGCCATCGCGCGGCTGTGCATCGTGCCCGAGCCGATGGCGGCGTAGGAGAGGAAGCCGATGTAGTGCTTGACCGCGCCGGTGACCCCCATCAGCGAGTGCGACTTGAGGACCGGCAGGTTGATGAACTTGAGCCGGTCCGGCTCGTAGGCCGCGCCGTTCCAGACGCCGAGCCGGGTCGAGACGCGGGTGCCGTAGCCGGTCGTGAACTTGGCGTAGGTCATCCCGGTTGAGTCCTCGCGGACGTAGCCCGAGAGGGTGTCGCCGGAGCCGAACTCGCCGACCCAGCGGTTGTTGCTGCCGTAGCCGATGGCGGTCCAGTTGTACGCGCCGACCCGGAAGCCGCGGGCGGCGAAGGTGTCGACGACCGACTGCATCGTCTGGGACCTGCGCTCGGCGTTGTTGAGCGGGTAGGCCCAGGAGTGGCGCCACTGGCCGTTCTCGACGAGCTGGACCTCGCCGGTGAAGGTGTCGGGATGCTCGACGATGCGGGAAATCAGCCCCTTGATGACGTCGGTCGAGGTCATTCCCCGTTCCGGCCACTCGGCGTTGACCTTGATCAGGACGACGTCGTCGCGGCCGATGAGACCGGCGGTGTCGCACCAGGGCAGTTGCCGGGGCGAGCGGTAGAGGCAGGTGCCGTTGGCGGCGAGCAGGGCGAACAGCGAGTCGATGCCCTCGTGGTAGATCGAGTTCGAGTCCGGGACCGGGATGCTGTCGACGACGAAGACACGCGATGGCAGGGGTCGGTCGGACACCCACACCGGCAGATGGGCGCCGGTCGGGGACGGCGGCGGGCCGAAGTGCGGCGTGAACAGGCGCTCGCCCACTAGGACCGCAACGAGCGCAGCCGTTCCGGCGACGAGTATCAACCTGATCGGCCGGCCGAGCTTCGCCTCGGGCAGTCTCACTCCGCAGGCGCGGAGCCCGCGCAGGATGCCGGGCAGGGCGAAGGCCGACAGCCAGAACGCGCCGGTCGAGGCCGCGGCCTGCTGGCAGGGGTATCGCAGGCGGTCGGGCTTCGTCCCCGAGCGCAGGATGAGCCAGAGGACCGAGCCGATGCCGAGCCAGGCGAAACTGCCGTGCAGGAAGTGCCGGACTGCGCGCAGCATCTTCTTCATCGAATCACCTCTGCGGGCCGGTTAGCAAGCATCAGTACATTATCCCTTACCCGGGCGCCGCTGGCAAGGCGGCTGACCCGGGTGACAGCGCTGCGCCGCCCGGGGCGGGCGGCGCAGCAAGGAGGCAGGCAGGATCAGGAGCCGAGGATCGCCTTGAGGTCGGCGTCCGGGGTGGTTATCGGCATGATATTGAACTTGTCGACGAGTATCTTGACGAGGTTGGGAGTGAGGAAAGCGGGGAGCGACGGCCCGAGCCGGATGTCGCGAATGCCGAGCGAGAGCAGGGTCAGCAGCACCGCGACCGCCTTCTGCTCGTACCACGAGAGGATGAGCGAGAGCGGCAGGCCGTTGACGTCCGTGCCGAACGCTTCGGCCAGCGCTGAGGCAATCCGGACGGCCGAGTAGGAGTCGTTGCACTGGCCGATGTCGAGCAGGCGCGGGATGCCCTCGATGTCGCCGAACTCGAGCCGGTTGTACTGCCCGACAGGGGCCGCCGAGGCCAACTTGAACTTGCCGCAGGCGAGGGTGAGGATGACGCAGTCCTTGGGTACCTTCCGGGCGAACTCGGTGTAGTAGTTGCGCTCCGCCTTCACGCCGTCGCACCCGCCGATGAGGAAGAAGTGCTTGATTTTCCCGGCCTTGACGAGCTCGATGACCCTGGGGGCGACACCAAGCACCGCCTCGTGGCCGAAGCCGACGGTGATGTACTGCTCCGGGCCGTCCTCGGTGAAGCCGGGCTGGGCCAGTGCGGACTCGATGACCGGCGAGAAATCCTTGTCCGGCCCGATGTGCGTGACCCCGGGCCAGGCCACCAGCCCGGTCGTGAAGATGCGGCCGGCGTAGGTCTTCTGCGGGCGTTGGATGCAGTTGGTGGTCATCAGGATCGCGCCCGGGAAGGCGGGGAACTCCTTCTGCTGGTTCTGCCAGGCGGTGCCGTAGTGCCCGGCAAGGTGCTTGTACGCCTTGAGCTTCGGGTAGCCGTGGCAGGGGAGCATCTCGCCGTGGGTGTAGACGTTGATGCCCCTGCCCTCGGTCTGCTTGAGGATGAGTTCGAGGTCGCGGAGGTCGTGGCCGGAGACGAGGATGGCCTTGCCCTTGATCGGGGTGACGCGGACCCTGGTCGGCACCGGGTGGCCGTAACTGGTGGTGTTGGCCTTGTCGAGCAGTTCGGTGGCCTTGAGGTTGAGCTTGCCGGTGTTGAGCGCCTCGCCAAGCAGCGTCCCGGCATCCTGCCGGTCCTGTCCCAGCAGGTCGAGCAGGCGGTGGAACTCCGCGTAGATGGCGTCGTCGTCATGGCCGAGCACGTGGGCGTGGTCGGTGTAGGCGGCCGCGCCCTTGAGCCCGAAGAGGATGAGGTCGTGGAGGTCGGCGACGTCGTCGCCCCAGAGCTCGTGGCGCTTCAGGATGCCCTTGTCACGGCCCTGTTCGACCAGCCCGGCGATGTCCGCGGCGGGCTGCCAGGCGGCCGGCCCGGCCAGCGTCTCGACCGGCTTCCCGGCTTTGCGGGCGGCGTCCTCGTACAGCCGCTTCGCCCGGTCGCGCAGTTCGGCGGCCCGGTCGAGCAGAGCTTTGAGCCGCTCCGGGTCGAAGTCGACGTTGGTGATGGTTGTGAAGAGCGCCTCGCAGGTGAAGGCGTTGACCTCCGGGTCGGTCGCGCCGAGCGCGCGGGCGCGATGGGCGTACCCCGCGATGCCCTTGGTCGCGTGGATCAGGAGGTCCTGGAGGATCGCGGTCCGTTCGTCCTTGCCGCAGACGCCCTGGACCGTACAGCCGGTGCCCCGGGCGGTCTGCTCGCACTGGTAGCAGAACATGCTCATCGGTTACTCCTTGTTTCCCCGGGCGACGGGCAGGCCGTCGAGCCCGATGGTTTCTTCAGCGAAGGGAACGGTCCGGCCGGAGGCGGCGATTGCCTGCCGGACCAGTTGAACCAGCCCGAAGCAGCAGGGCACGGTCATGTGCAGGACGGTCACCGAGCGGATGTCATCAAGCCGGAACAGCGCGGTCAGCTTCTCGAGGTAATGCTCCGCATCGTCAAGCTTCGGGCAGGCGATGATGAGCGCCCGGTCGCGGACCCAGTCGTCGTGGAAGCCGGGCGCGGCCGCGGCGACACAGTCGGCGGCAATCAGCAGTTCGGCGCCCCTGAGCCAGGGCGCGGTGACCGGGACGAGCATCAACTGGACCGGCCAGTTGCGGAGCCGGGAGGGACGCGCTTCAGGCCTCGACGGGCGGTTGTCGTCTGCCGGTTGAGCGGGCAGTTCGCGGACCGCGGCACCCGGGCAACCGCATGCCAGGCGATCGGTCACCGGCTCCCGGGGCACCGGGATGCCGTGCTTCTCGAGATACGCGACTGCGTCCTCGTGGTACGCGGTCGCACCGTGGTTCTTCAGGTGCGCGAGGTGGGCGGCGATGGTGTTTGGCCCGGCCTTGACGATGTTCGCCATCACCCGGGCCTCGTCGTAGGGCTCGGCCTCGCGCTCCTCGACCGACATCGCGCCGGTCGGGCAGTGGCCGACGCAGGCACCGAGCCCGTCGCAGAACAGGTCCGACACCAGCCGGGCCTTGCCGTCGATCACCTGCAGGGCGCCCTCCGGGCAGCCGGGGATGCACTCGCCGCAACCGGTGCACCTTTCGTCGATGCGGATGACTTTGCGTCTTGCCATATCAGTCTCCCAGCCGGATCATGACGTCGGACAGCCGCGTGCGGTCAAGCCTGGCAACCACCTTGTCGGCGAGCGAGCGGGTGAATCCGCCGAGCGGGCAGCCGTTGCCGCCGCAGGCCGGGACGGCGAACATGCAGCGCCCGGTCTCATGCGGGCCTTCGACCGCCTCGTAGACCTGGCGCAGGGTTACCCGGCGCGGCGGCCGGGCGAGCCGGTAGCCGCCGGTCGGGCCGCGCACGCCGGCGACGATGCCGGCGCGTTCGAGGGACTGGAGGACCTTGGCGAGGTGGGCGCGGGAGACGGCGAGCCGGCCGGCCAACGCACGGACCGGGACGACGTCCGTCGGCTCCCGGGCCAACAGCAGCGCGGCGTGCAGGCCGAGGGCGGCGGCTTCCGATACGTGAAAGAGGTCAGCCATCGAGCTTCATAATTAGATATTCAGGTATTACAATACCAGAATAGCCTTCCCTGTCAAGCGGAAATCGCGGTCAGCCGGCGAGCAGGAAGCGGGCCGCCGCCGCCGCGCCGGCGACCGGATGGCGACCCCGGCCGGCTTCGGCCATTGTCCGCAGGCCGCCGGCGGAGCGGAGGCCGGCCAGCGTCGCGCCGAGCGCGGCCGCCCCGGCCGCGCCGCCGAGCGAGCGGGCGACCCCGGCCCGCAGGGCGAACTCCCGGTTCAGCGGCGCGAACGGGCCGATGTCGGGCTCGAGGAGAAACATCGGCAGGCCGAGACCGACGGCCCAGTTCGTGCGTTCGTGGGCGGCGGCGACCATCACGTCCAGCTCCGGGAAGCGCTCGACGGCGCGGGCGGTGTCTTCCTGCCGGGTCCGCGTCGAGAGGAGCCGGAGCCCGGGCCGATTGCCGAGCGCGCGGCCGAGTCGGTCCGCGACGCGCGGGGCGGTGCCGCAGAAGACCGTCGCGTTGAGCCCGGCGTCGAGGCAGGAACAGGCCCCGGCGATGATCCGCCGGAGGTGGGGCCGGGGGCAGGCGCCGGAGGTGAAGAAGCCGACGGTCAGCGGCGCGTCGCTTTCGAGGCGTCGGAGCCGGGCGGCGAAGGCGGCATCGGCGGTGTCGGCCAGTCCCGGCTCGGTGATGAGCCCGGTCAGAACGAGCGTTTCGCGGCCGGCCCCGGCCGCGGCGAGCCGGTCGGCGGTCTCGGGCAGGGGCACGAAGGTGCGCCAGGCGGTCGCGACCGCGGCTGAGGGCGGGGCGGCAATCTCGCCGTGGACGTAGCCGACCCGGCAGACCGGGCCGAGGAGATGGGCCAACAAGGGGTGGTCGACGAGCACGGTAGCGCCGCACCCCCGGAGCCGTCGGCGCAGGCCCTCGTCAAGCAGGCTGAGAAGCATGCGCGAGGGCCTGCCGGAGCGGAACCGGTCGTACAGCGCGGTGAGCAGTCCCCCCCGTGCGCCGAGCCGGTAGCCGAGGTGGGCGAGCCGCCAGCGCGGCACGACCCTCGGGATGTCGGCGACGCCCTCGCGGCGGAGTGCTTCGAGCACGGAGTCGAGGTACCGGGGATGACCGCGGCCGACCTCGCTCGACACCGCGACGAACCGGGGCGGAGGAAGCCGGGTCATCGGCCTTCAACCGTGGCGGCGCAGTCGTCGGCCGGTGGGCGGCCGACGACCCAGGGCAGGCAGGCGGAGTCGCCCAGGAGCTGTACGCGCAGGAACGCCGCCAGGCGGGTGCGGACGGCGCGCAGGGCGGTCGGGCGGTCGCCGCGGCCCCAGGCGCCGGCGATGCCGGGCGCGTCGTCGAGGTAACTGCTGTGGTCGGCGGTCGGCAGGGTCACCAGCCAGCCGGGCGCCCGGCAGGCTTCGAAGAACTCGCGGCGGACGCGGGCGGCGGGCGAGACGCCGTCCCTGCCGGCGGCGAAGACGAGCACCGGCATCGGCAGGCTCTCCGGCACCGGCGCGACGCGGTGGGGCGACATCGCCGCGAGCGCGGCGACGCGCCCGGCCGGCGCGCGGCCGGCGGCGGTGAAGGCCCCGCCACCGCCCATCGAGTGGCCGACCAGCGCGACCGGGCCCGGGCCGAGCCAGTCGGCGGCGGCGAGTAGATCGGCGGGAATCCGTGCCCGCGGGTAGCCCAGGCCCGGGTCCGGGTAGCCCGCGACGAGCACGCGGAAGCCGTGGCCGGCCAGCCAGCGGCCGAGGCTGTCGTAGCGGGCAATCGGGGCGAGGAAGCCGTGGCCGAGCACAACGCCGGGCCGGTCGGCCGCGGCGGAGGCTCCGGGCAAGTAGAGCAGTGAGGCCCGCGGGCCGGAGCTCAGGGGCACGATGACCCGCCGGACCTCGGGCGCGAAGGGCCCGGATCGGTCGGGCGGATGGAATCCGGCGAGGGCCGGCACCGCGAGCAGGAGCGCGAGCAGGACGCGCCGCGTCACTTCAGGAGCCGCGACAGCCGGCGGTCGGCCAGCACCCGGCCGCCGGTCTGGCACGCCGGGCAGTAGTAGATGGCGGAGTCGCTGAAGCTGACCTGCCGGACCGCCTCGCCGCACTGGCCGCAGGGCTGGCCGAGCCGGCCGTGGACGCGCAGGAAGGTGCGGTCGCGGCGCTCGGGCAGGCGGTCGAGCGGGCGGAGTCGGAGAATCGCGTCGTGGAGCACCTTCTTGACCGCGACGCAGAGCCGGATGGCTTCCTCGGGCTTGAGCGTCCCGGTCGTTGCGAAGGGCGAGAGCCGGGCCTCGAGCAGGATCTCGTCCGAGTAGCAGTTACCGATGCCCGCGACGAGGTCCTGGTTGGTCAGGAAGCGCTTGAGGACGTGGTTACGGCGGCCGAGCGCGGAGCGGAAGCGCGGCAGGGTGAACTCCGGGCCGAGCGGGTCGAGCCCGAGCCGGGCAATCCGGTCGACGTTCTTCGGGTCGGTGACGAGGTGAAGCTCGACCCGACGGCGAGTGCCGGTCTCGATGACGCGCAGGTCCGCGTCGCGGTCGAGGTGGAGGGCCGCGAGATGGTGGCGGGTCCAGGGCGCCCCGGCCGGGCCGAGCGCGAGCCGGCCGTTGAGCATCAGGTGAACGCAGAACTGGAGCCGGTTTTCTGCGGCGAAGACGAGGAACTTGCCGAGCCGGTTGACCGAGCGGACGTGCTGGCCGGCAAGCGCCACGAGCGGCGGCTCGACGGTCTTGAGGCAGGCCGGCTGGCGCGCCTCGGCGCCGATGATGAGCCGGCCGGTGAGCGCGAGCCGGAGCCGGTCCCTGGTCACCTCGAGCTCGGGCAGTTCCTGCATCGCCTGAAAGCGTATTCAAGCCGGGCCGGGAATCAAGGCAGTGGTTGACAATCGTCTCGACGAGGCGTATGATGCACGCTCGGAACCCGGAACCCAGAACTCAAGATAACCGAGCAGAACGGAGGATAGCGCTTGTTTCACGGCCGGATGCCGCTGAGCGAAGAGGAGACACGGCTCACGGGCCGGGCGTCGGACTACATCCGGCGCCTCTGGCCCTACTTCCGCCGGTACCTGGGCCGGGCGCTGGCGGCGGGCGCGATGCTCCTCGTCACGACCGCGGTCGGCGTGTTCGGGCCGGTGCTCATCAAGCGGGCAATCGACGTCAACATCGCGCAGGGCGATCTGACCGGGCTGGCGGCGACCTCGCTCGCCTTCCTCGGGCTCCAGCTCGTCTCGCTGGCGGCGGTCTACCTCCAGACGCTGTGGCTGTTCCAGGTCGGCGAGCGGGGCGCGGCCGACATCAAGCAGGAGCTGTTCAGCCACCTGCTGAACCTGCCGGTGTCGTTTTTCGACCGGCACCAGGTCGGCCGGCTCATCTCCCGGGTCGAGAGCGACTCCGAGGCGCTGAAGATGCTCTTCACCCGGACCTCGGTCGTCCTGCTCCAGAGCCTCTTGATGCTGGCCGGGATGAGCGTGGTGATGGCCACGACGAGCTGGCGGCTGTTCCTGCTCGTCGCGGCGCTGCTGCCGCCGTTCGTGGTCGCGTTCTGGGTGTTCCAGCGCAAGGTCCGGCCGGTCTACCTCGAGGTGCGCAGGGCGGTCGGGGACCTGAACAGCCTTGTCGCCGAGATGCTCCAGGGCCTGCCGGTGGTCCAGCTCTTCCGCCAGCAGGGCCGCTTCGCCGGGCAGATGGACGGGCTCAACCGGCGCAAGTACCGCGCCGACCTCAAGGCGACCGGGCTCTGGTACGCGGTCTGGTTCCTGGTCGACTTCGGCGAGATAATCGGGTTCGGACTGGTGCTGGGCATCGGCGGCGCCTGGGCCCTGCGCGGGATGCTGACGCTCGGGACGCTGTTCATGTTCGTGACCTACCTGTCGCGGCTGTTCGGCCCGCTCCGGATGATATCGGACCAGATCAACGTGATGCAGCGGGCGTTCGCCTCGGCCGAGCGCATCTTCGGGATGCTCGACGAGGAGCCCGAGCCCGCGGGCCGGGCGCTGGCCGGGCCGCTGATCCTGCGCGACCGCATCGCCTTCGAGCGGGCCGGCTTCTCCTACGACGGCGAGAACTTCGTGCTCGAGGACATCGACCTCGAAGTCCGCCGGGGTGAGAAGGTCGCGCTGGTCGGCGAGACCGGCGGCGGCAAGAGCTCGCTCGTCAACCTGATGATGCGGTTCTACCCGCTCCAGCGCGGCCGGCTCCGGTTCGACGACCACGACCTCGCCGGGCTCGACCGGCACCAGCTCCGCGCCGCGTTCGGCTTCGTGCCCCAGGAGGTCGTGCTGTTCCCGGGCACGGTCGTCGACAACCTGCGAATGCTCGACGACAGCGTGCCGCGCGAGGACGTCATCGCGGCCGCGAAGCGGGCGCGCATCCACGAGTCGGTCCTGCGCTTCCCGAAGGGCTACGACACCAACCTCATCGAGCGCGGGGTCAACTTCTCGCTCGGCGAGCGCCAGCTCCTCGCCTTCGCCCGGGCGCTGGTGCGCGACCCGGAGGTGCTGGTGCTCGACGAGGCGACCTCGTCGGTCGACCCGCACACCGAGCACCTCATCCAGCAGGGGCTCGCCGAACTGCTCGCGGGCCGGACCGCGGTCATCGTCGCCCACCGGCTGGCGACGATCCGGATGGTCGACCGCATCGTCGTCGTCCACAAGGGCCGCATCGCCGAGGAGGGCAGCCACGCCGAGCTGCTCGCCCGCGACGGCATTTACACCCGGCTCTACCGGCTCCAGTACGTCGGGGGGCGGTCGTGAAGCGGCTCCGGGTCGTCGGCGAGTTCTGGAAGCGCAACAAGGGCTGGGCGGCGCTGCTGCTCGGCGGGACCGCGGTCGGGACCGCGCTCAACCTCACCTTCCCGTTCCTGCTGCGCTACATCATCGACGGCATCAAGGACGGCGTCGGCGAGCGGACGCTCATCCGCTACGTCCTGCTGCTGGTCGGGTTCGGGTTCCTGCGGGCGGTCGCCGAGGTCGTCCTGCCCTACGGCCGGGCCCGGACCAACATGATGTTCGAGTGGCTGACGCGCAACCGGGTCTTCCGGCGCGTGCTCGAGATGGGCCACTCGTTCAGCAACCGGTTCCCGACCGGCGACACGATGGAGCGGCTCGACCACGACCTCGGCGAGCTGTCCTGGTTCGTCTGCTCGGGCATCTTCCGGTTCGCCTCGGCGGCGCTGACGCTCGTTTTCGTGCTGGCAGTGATGGCGTCGATGAACCCGCTGCTGACGCTGCTCAGCATCCTGCCGGTCGGCATCGGGGTGTGGGTTTGGACCCGGCTCGGGCCGCAGGTCTACACCCGCCACCTGAAGTGGCGCGAGAAGATCGCCGAGACCAACAACCGCATCGAGGCGGCCTTTTCGGGACTGAGGCTCGTCAAGGGCTACAACATGGAGGAGCGACTCGGCCGGGGCTTCCGCGAGCGGCTCGACGACCGCATCGCCGCGGCGATCGACACGGTCCGGGTCGACGCCCGCATCGAGGTCTTCTACTCGGCAATCGCCGGGTTCAGCATCCTGCTCGTGCTCTGGGCGGGCGGGGCGCTGGTCGTCGGCGGGCGGCTGACGCTCGGCGAGTTCGTCGCCTTCAACGCCTACGTGCTGATGCTGGTCGGCCCGATGTTCGACATCGGCAACCTCTTCGTCGCGGGCCGGCGCGCGCAGGGCACCGCGGGCCGGGTCGGCGAGCTCGAGGAGCACCGGCCCGAGGTCGAGCCGCCGGAGCGGCCGGCCGCGCCGCGCGACGGCGCGCTCGAACTCGTCGACGTCGAGTTCGCCTACTGTGAGCAGCCGGTGCTCAAGGGTGTCAGTCTCCGCTTCCCGCCCGGCGCGCGCATCGGCATCGCGGGCACGACCGGCTCGGGCAAGAGCACGCTGTTCCGGCTGCTCTTCCGGCTCGCCGACCCGCAGGCCGGCCGGGTCCTGCTCGCCGGCACCGACGTCCGTCAGCTCGACCTCGACGCCTATCGGGCGCGGTTCGGCTACGCGCCCCAGGAGCCGATGCTCTTCTCGGACACGATCGGCGGCAATATCGGTTTCGGCCGGGACGTCGCCCGGGCCGAGCTCGACCGGGTCATCGAGGCGGCACGGTTCCGGCGCGACCTCGAGGCCATCGGGCAGGGGCTCGAAGAGCAACTCGGCGAGCACGGCACCCGGCTCTCCGGCGGCCAGCGCGGCCGGGTCGCCATCGCCCGGGCGCTCGTCGGCCGGCCGCCGGTGCTGGTCTTCGACGACGCGACCTCGGCGCTCGACGCCGAGACCGAGAAGGAACTCATCGCCCACCTGACCGACGAGGTCGGCGCGGCGACGGTCATCATCGTCTCGCACCGGCTCTCGGTCCTCGCGGCCTGCGACCGGGTCTACGTCCTCGACGCCGGGAAGGTCGTCGAGGAGGGCAGTCACGCGGAACTGCTCACCCGGCGCGGCCTCTACTGGAAGCTCTACGAGCGCCAGCTCATCAAGGATGAGCTCGAAGCGGGCTAGCGCCCGCGGCCCGGCCTGAAGCGAGCCGGCGTCCTCCCGGGCCGTCGCCGGCGATGCCGGTTGCGGCCGGACCGGCGCCGATGCGGGCAACAGGTGCGGGCCGGGTCCGGGCCGGTCAGCCGGGGCTCTACCGCACCAGCACCAGCCGGGCCGACTCGCCGGTGTCCTGCCGGCGGACGAAGTAGACGCCGCGGGCAAGGTGCCGGACGTCGTTGTCACCGGGCTGGAGGTCCATCACCTTCCGGCCGGAGATGTCGAGCAGGGCGGCGCGGGACATGACCGAATTGTCCGGCAACTCGGATCGTGTCCCAAGCCGTGGCAGGTGCAGCACTCCGCGCACGACGGTCGGGCCGGCTGGTTGTCGGACCGGGGTTTGACCCGGCTCGGCCACCGCCAGCGGGTGCGCTGCCGAGCTGTAGTAGAGCAGACGCCTTGTGTCCGAGGGCCTCACCCAGAACACCCAGACGCGACCGTGGGCAACCGCGATGCGCGGAATCGGGATGATGGAGTCAGGCGGCCCGGGCATCGGCGGGCTCCAGTTCCTTCCGTCATGGTAACGCACACTGCTCCCACCGTCTCTCCTGAAATACAGTGTCCATCCCCATCCGGCCTCATCATTGCACCCGACAAGCCTGCCGCCCGTATCAACCAGTACCGGTTCCACCCATTGACTGCCGTCGAACCGGGCTGAGTGAAACCTAGACCTCCATGTTCCTTCAAACTCATACTTCTGCCAAGCAATCCGCGCGGCCCGGACGGGTCCGCCCAGACCAGCGGCATGTCTCGATGGAGTTGCTGCGGAGACGGGAAGACAACATGGACCGGCTCGGTCCAGGAATCACCCGACCCGATGCTGGTGTACAGGTTCCATCCGGCGGTACGGGAAGTACAGGACCACGCCAACATGAACCGGTCTTGGCTGAGCAAGGCGATACCCGGGGGGTGGTCCTGAGTGTAGGCGGGGAAGGAATCCACGATATGCGGGGTGGTCCAGGAATCCCCGGTCCCTTGAGCCGTGAGAAGATGGGCTTCCGAGTAGAAACTGATCCACACCGCCTGTACGCCTTGTATCGGGTGCCGGGCCAGAATCGGTGGGCGTGTCCTACTGCCCGGGTACCTGTAGAACACGGCCGGGCGGGTCCAGGTATCGGCTGTCCGACGGGTGTACGCGCACCGGTTTTCCTCGAGCAGGACGTAGTTCCGGTATGCTATCCACGGGTTTTGCTCGTTGTCCAGTGCTATGCTGAGACCGGTAGACAAGCCCTCAGGCTGCCTGATGGATTCGGGAACATGCCACCTGATACCATCATGGCGCGCAGCCTTCGTTACCCCGTCTTCTATCTGCGACCCGCGCTGTTGCCACCATGCAGCCCAGAGCACGGTATCGGCACTAGCCACGTCAAGCTGGCCCTGCCACAGGGTATCGTGGCCCGCGGTATCAGGCCAGACTGCGGCCGGCTCGGTCCAGCGCAGGGTACCGGCCGCGGCTCCTGAGACCAGAACCGGAATCAGCAGGACCACCGCGGTCGGTTTCATCATCGCCACCTCATCCTTCAGCGCACCAGCGTGAACCTGAGCAGGCCCTGGCCGTACTCACTCTGGTAGCGGATGAAGTACGCACCTGGTGCGAGTCGTCCTGCTCCGGCTGCGGCTGTTGCCGGGTCGAGTCAGTGCCTGCCCGGAGCAAGGTTGACATCAGCCATCTTCGTAATCATCCTACCGGTAACGTCGTGGATGGTCAAGCGCAACCTGGCCGGGCCGGGAACGTCAACCCGGACCCTGGGCGCGTTTCTCACGACCGGGGCAATCCGGACCGCGAACTCGAGCGGGATGCCGGCGGGCTTGCTCTGCCCACCGTCAGGGGCGACGGCGTCTGGATGATAGACATGGATGCTGCGCTTACCAGTGCGGTACAGGGGTTTGAATGCGGTGACCAGGACGACCCCTGGGGTGTGAGCGTGAACCGTCCAGCAGGCGTACCCTGCGGAGTTCGTCTGCACCGAGTGCAGTATCTCGCCTTCGCCTTCCTTGTAGAACCCAACCGAGGCATTCGGCACCGGGGTGCCGTTCGCATCCCTAACCCAAGCTTCAATGAGTCTCAGGCCACCCGCTGGAGTGCCCCCGGTGTGGTAGACACCTTGAAAGGCGGGTGTAGCATCAGACCGGAGGTAATCAGTGACAGAAGCGCGAGAGCCTCGGAAGACCTACACGCGTGAGTTCAAGCTCAACGCAGTCCGACTGACGACCGCGGGCGACGTGACGGTCGTCCGGGTGGCCCGGGAGTTGGGGGTGAACGAGAACACCCTGCACAAGTGGCGGCAGCAGTTCT
>JAWOHE010000002.1:0-56201 GCA_046485285.1 bacterium | reverse complement strand
GGACGCCGCTCGACAATGCGCCGATGGAGAGCTTCATCAAGACCTTCAAAGCCGAGTTTGTCCGCCGGCACAGCTTCGAGACGAGAGAGGAGGCACTAACGGAGGCTGGCAACTACCTGCAGCTGTTCTATAATTGTGAGCGAAGACACTCAGCCTTGGGCTACATCAGCCCGGCCGAGTACGAGAAGCAGATGAGAAACCACGCCTAACTGCGTGTCTACAATATTCGGGGCAGTCCAGGAAGGCGCGAAGAGCACTAGGAAGGAAGGGGAGGAGGGAAGGGACGAAGGCAGAGCGCGGGACGATGAACCCCGGAGCATGAGCCTTGAACCATGAACCACGGCCCGCACGGGCCGGAAAGGGATTCCTCCACGTTGGCCGAGATGACGGGCGGGGGCGAAGGGGGAGCGATGAGCGCGGAACTCCGAACTGAGAACCAGGAACGATGAACCGGCGGCCCGGCCGCGGAACGAGTCGCGCGGCCCGGGGGGCCGGGCCGCGCAGACCGAGCCAGAGTTCTTCCGGGCCTAGCCTTCGATCGCGATGTCGCGCGACTTGGCCTTCTCCGACTTGGGCAGGGTCAGTTCGAGGACGCCGTCCTTGTAGGCGGCCTTGACCTTGCTGCCGTCGACGTCGGTGGGAAGGACGAGAGTGCGCATGAACCGTCCGTAGGCGCGCTCGATGCGGTGGAATGTCTTGTCTTTCTGCTCGGCTTCGTGGTGGCGCTCGCCCGAGATGCAGAGGGTGTCACCGGTGAGCGAGATCTTGATGTCGTCCTTCTTCATCCCCGGGATCTCGGCCCGGACGACGAGGCTTGACTCGGTTTCCTCGATGTCGAGGGGCGGAGCCCAGTTGATTTCCGAGCGCTCGCGCGGGTAGCGGCCATAGACCGAGTCGAATAGCCACTCCATGTCGTCGCGGAGCGAACTGACTTCACGGAAGGGGTCCCAGCGGACCAGATTCCTGGACATACTTAACACCTCCTTTGAATCCGGTCATTCATCTCTTTCGCGCTGTTAGACGCGGCGGGCAGGCGCCGGATTCAGCGGTGCGTCTCGATGAAGAGCCGCGCGAGGGGGCGGCGGTAGAACGCCCGGCCGAGGCGGACGACCGCGGGTTCGGTGCGGGCCGGGGCGAGGTGAAGCTCGGTCCAGACCTCGGGCCGGAGTTCGAGCCGGAGCGCCGGGCCGTTGCCGTCGCGGCGGCGGAACTCGGCGACGAGGTGGCGGGCGGCGCGGAGGTGGCGGATGTTGCCCTTGCCGAGGGTGCAGCCGGAGCCGAACTGGACGCCGTCGAGGAAGCAGGTGTAGGGGGTGCGGCCCGGGCAGCGGACGACGGCGGTGAGGCAGAAGGGGTCGGCGCTGACCGCGCGGCGGGCGTGGAGCCCGGCGCGGAGGCCGAGCGCGAGCCAGGGGCCGAGGTGACCGTGGAAGCGGGCGGCGAGGTCGAGCAGTTCGCGGGAGTTCACGCCGGAACATAGCGCCGGCCGGGGCGATGTCAAGCGTTGACCGGGCGGCGGGCAGGCGGATACTTGGCGGTGCATTTCCTCCTGCTCAAGGTCGCGGCCGCGGTCGGGCTCGGGTTGATTCTGCGGCGGCAGGAGGGCCGGGGCCGGCCGCTCCTGCCGATGATCCGGGTGAACTACGCGGTGGCGGCGGTGGTGGCGTTCTTCGGCGCGTACCTCGCCGGCCAGCACCACGTCTCGGCGCCGACCGCGCTGCTCGGGGCCGGGACCGGGGTGGTGTTCGTGGCCGGGCTGGTGATCTGGGCCCGGGCAATCCGGGCGGCCGGGCTGGCGCTGTCGGTGGTGGCGATGCGGACCGCGGTCGCGGTGCCGGTGGCGCTTTCGGCGCTGGTCTGGCGCGAGCGGCCGACCGGGTTCGAGCTGGCCGGGGCCGGGCTCGCGCTGGCCGCGCTCGGGCTCGTGCTGTCGGACGCGGGCCGGGTCCGGGGCGCTGGCGCGGGTGCGGGGCGGGGCCGGGCGGCGCTGTGGCTGGCCGCGCTGTTCCTCGTCGACGGGCTGGTCGTGTCCGCGGCGCTGCTGTTCCGGAAGGAACTGCCGCAGGAGGAGCACCTGCCGTTCCAGGCGGTGATTTTCGCCGCGGCCTTCCTCGTGACGACGGCGCTCTGCTACCTGCGGCGGGAGCGGCTCGACAGCGAGGCGCTGGCGTGGGGCAGCCTGTTCGGGCTGGCGAACCTCGGCAACTACCTGTTCCTGGTGCTGGCGCTGACGGTCCTGCCCGGGATGGTGGTGTACCCGGTTATCGCGGCGGGCGAGGTCGGCCTGCTGGCGCTGGCCGGGGCGCTGGTCTGGCGCGAGCGGCCGGGCGCGCGGAGCTGGGCCGGCATCGCGTTGGCGGTGGCGGCGATGGTCCTGCTCCAGCTCGGCGGCCATTGACAGCGGCGGGCGGCGGGCTATGTTGATGCGCGACAGAAGAGGAGGCACGACGTGAAGACGGCGGTGGTCTACTACACCCGGTTCGGTCACAATGCCATCATCGCCGAGGCGGCGGCGCAGGAGCTTGGCGCGCCGTCCGTGCGAATCGAGACGGTCCTGCAGTACGGCTACGCGATGATGGGTTTTCACTCGTTCTTCAACCTTGATATGAGGCTCAAGCCGGTGAGGACGGATTTCCGCGACTGCGGGCTGGTACTGCTCTGCACGCCGGTCTGGGCGTGGAAGCCGGCGTCGCCGGCCCGGACGTTCCTGAAGGCGGCGAAGCTGCCGGCGCGGCTGGCGGTGTGCTTTTCGACGAAGGGCGGGCCGACCCAGCGGGCGCAGGAGAAGCTTGGGCAACTGCTGGCCGGGCGCGGGTTGACCGTTGTCGCCTACGGCGAAATCGACATCCGGCCGGGCGACAGGGAGCGGCTGCGCCGGGAGGCGCGCGAGTTCGCCCGCCGGGCGCAGGACGCGTAGCGGCGCAGGATATGGGCAGGGACAGGGTCTTTGGCAATGATGGGCGCTATCGCCGGTTTCGGGGCGCGGAGTTTCTCCCGCGCGGGGCGTGAGCGGGTGGTGACCGAACGGCCGGAAGCCGACGCCGAGCTCGCCCTCGCCCGCTCGGCGATGGACGGCGACCTCGCCGCGTTCGAGGAGCTGGTCCGGCGCCACCAGCGCGGGCTGTTCGGCTACCTGTACCGGATGTGCGGCAACCCGGCCGACGCCGAGGAGATGGCCCAGCAGGCATTCGTCAAGGCGTGGGGCGGGCTCCGGGGCTTCCGGGGCGACTCGAGTTTCAAGACCTGGCTGTACCGGATCGCGACCAACCTCTGCATCAACCGGGCGACCCGGCGCAAGCCGACCTGCGAGCTGCCCGAGACCCTGCCCGCGCCGGAGTCGTCGGAGCCGGCGGAGAGTTACGCCCGCGAGCGGCGCATCGCGGCGGTGCGCGAGGCGCTCGACCGCCTGCCGGCGGACCAGCGCGCCGCGCTGGTACTGGTCGAGTACCAGGATTTGAGCTACCGGGACGCGGCGGCCGCGCTGGGCCGGTCGGTCCGGGCGGTGGACTCGCTCCTGTTCCGAGCCCGGCAGAACCTGCGCCGGCTGCTCGGGCCGGCCCGGGAGAAGGGAATCGTCTGATGACCGGGCGCAGGGTTTCGGCCCCGGCCGGGTCTAGGGAGGTTAGAGAATCATGAAGTGCAAAGAGGTCAGGCGAATCCTTCCGGTGCTGGTCGCCGGCGAGCTGGATGACGCGCGGGCCGAGCGGCTTGCGCGCCACCTGGCCGGATGCCCGGACTGCAGCGCGGCCCGGAGCGGGCTCGAGGCGGACCGGGCGCTGCTGCACGAACTGGCCGCGCCGGAGCCGGGCCCGTGGCTCGCGGCCCGGGTGATGGCCGAGGTCCGGGCCGGCGCGGCGCGCGCTTCCCGGCGGCCGGCCTGGGTGCGGGCGACGGTCACGGCCGCGGTGACGCTGTTCGTGGCCGGCGGGGTCTGGGCCGGCGCGGCGGTCGGCGCGGACCTTGCCGACCAGGAGGCGGGCTACGACCCGCTGGCGGTGAACGGCGAGCCGGCGCTGACCGAGTATGTTGAGGTCTCGCTCGGGGGCGGGCGATGAGGACCCGCTGGCTGGTCGCGGCGCTCTTGGTCTCGCTTGCCCTGAACGCAGGCGCGATCGGCGCGTTCGCGTACTTCCGGTACCGGCGCTGGAGCGGTCACCGCAGGTTTTACCGCGAACTCCGGACCGGCGCGCGCGAGCGGGTGTCGGCGGTGCTCCGCGAGCACGAGGGCGAGATGGACTCGCTCAGGTATGAGTATTTCGAGACGCGCCGGGCGCTGGCTCTGCTCGGCGACAGCGCGAAGCCGGACTCGACCGCGGTCGACTCATTGCTCGACCGGCTGGCCGGCGTCCACCGGGAGATGAACCGGGTGGCGTTCAGCACCGGCCGGGAGATTTTCGGGCTGTTCCCGGACAAGCGCCGGGGCGCCCTGCGCGAGCGCTGGGAGCGGATGCACGACGGACGGGGCCGGCGCGGCCGCAGGCAGTATCACTTCCGGCGCGACTGCGGGCCGTACGACCCGCGGCCGGATTTCGAGCCGATACCCGGCGAGCCGCCCCCGCCGCCGCGCGAGCGGGGGCCGGAGACCGGCAGGTAAACGACAGTGAGGATTAACAGCACGGCGGCCCGGCATCGAACAAGACGACAGCTCGGTCAACCCATTTGCTGCCGCGATGCTGGGCCGTCCGTGACTTCAAACCGGAGGAGCGAACGAATGACGAGAAGAATGACGATGGTCCTGGTCGCGGCCCTGGTGCTCGCGGCCCTGCCCGCGGTGACGCTGGCCCAGCCGGCCGCGTCTGGCGACGATTGCGGCGGGCACGGCAAGGCCGGGATGAAGATGGGCCGGGGCGCGGGGATGGGACTCGCAGGACTGAAGCTCACCGAGGAGCAGGTCAAGAAGTTCGACGGCCTGCGCGACGAGCACGTCAAGGCGACCGTCGGGATGCGGGCCGACATCGAGGTCAAGCAGGTCGAGCTCGCCGCGCTCTGGCGCGCCGAGAAGCTTGACGCGAAGAAGATCGTCGCCAAGGTCAAGGAAGTTTCCGGCCTGCGCGAGAAGCTCGCGGTCGCCCGGGCCAGCCAACGGCTGACGCTCTACGACCTGTTGACCCCGGAGCAGCGCGAGCAGTTCCGGGCCGGCTTCGGCGAGGGCGGCCGGCGCGGCCGGGGGATGATGCGCGGCAAGGGCGCGGGCCGCGAGATGATGCACGGCGCGGGCCGGCGCGGCGGCTGTGACGATTGCGGCGACCGCCCTAGGCACAAGGCAGCGCCGGACAAGAAGTAGGTCTTCCTCCCTCCCGCCTCCTGGAGACCGGGGCGCCTCACCCGCGCCCCGGTCTCCGCCTTGCCCGGGGTTGACAGGAGTCAGGCCGGCAGTAAGATGAGGCATGAGCAGGAATGAGTGGCGACTGGCTGCGGCCGCGCTGGCCGCGCTCGCCTGCAGTGACGTCGCGCCGCTCGTGCCCGAGCTCGTCGAGAATCCGGCGAGCGCCTACCAGGCCCAGCCGGCCGGGTTCCGGCTGACGAGCCGGTCGCCGGGCGGGGTGCCGATTGTCTTTGTCGCGGACTGGGGCGACGGGCAGGCCGATACGTCGCCGGCGTTCGGGTCGGATGACACCGCGGTGATGCGGCACGCCTGGCTGAACCCGGGAGACCACGACGTGAGGTTCCGGGCCGCGATCGCGGGCCGGCCGGGCGAGGCTTCGGGCTGGTCCGAGCCGGCGGCAATCGCGGTGCTGGCGAACGGGGTGCCGGCGGTGCCGGCACTCCATCTGCCGGCGCGGGCGGTGCCGGACGCCTGGACTTTCTTCCGGGCGCAGGCGCCGGACCCTGACCTTGACAGCGTGCAGTACCTGTTCGATTACGACGGCACGGTCGGGGCCTGGACCGGGTTCACCGACGGGGGCGTGGACGAATGGGCGCTGGACTCGCACCGGTTCGGGCAGACCGGGCCTGTGGCAGTGAGGGCCAAGGCCCGGGACTGGAAGGGCAGCGAGAGTGACTGGAGCCCGGCAGAGACGCTTCTCGTCGGCGAGACCGGGGCGGTGCGCTGGTCACATCGGTGTGAGCCCTGGATGGGCTATGACGGCGCGCCACTGGTCGTGTTCGCCGGCGGCGAGGAACTGGTCATCGTCAGCGGCAGGGACCTGCACGCCATCGGGGCGAGCCACCGCATCCTGGCCGCGCCGCAGGGCACCGAGTTCAGCCCTTTCCCGGCGTGGAACGAGCAGGCCGGTCATATCATCGTCGGCCGGAGCGACGGCGCGTTCTCGGCCTACAGCCCGGGGTTGACCGCGGTCTGGTCGGTCCGACCCGAGACGACCGGCCGCTGGAGCTCGCCGGTGATTGCCGGAAACCGGGTCTACGCGACCTGGGATTACTTCCGGGGAATTCGGCCGCACCATGAGGGCCGGCTCTGGTGCTTCGAGGACCGCGGTACCGGGGTCGAGGTCGTCGCCTCGTTCGACTCGGTGACGGTCCTCTCGCCGCCGGTGGCGACCTCCGCAGGAAACCTGATCGTCGGCCGGGCGAGCACGATCGCCTGCCTGACCCCGGACCTTGACTCGGTCATCTGGGAAACCCGGGTCAGCGAAGGGCGTTCGGTGTATGCGCTGGCGGTCGACGGTGCGGATCGGGTCTACTACAGCACGCCGGTTGACTACACCCGCTGCGTGGTCGGGGCGCTCGGCTCGGACGGCAGTCCGCTCTGGACCCACGACTCCCGGCTTGTATACGGCATCGCGGTCGGCAGGGATGCCGTCTACTGCGCAGCCGATATCACTACCGCGTGCCTGGAGTTCGATGGCACCGAGCGATGGACGACGTGGGACGAGGAGGCCCAGATGGACTGCACGCCGGCGCTGGCCGCCAACGGGCTGCTGTACCTGGTCTCCCCCGAATCGGAGGCGGTCCACTGCCTCGGACAGGATGACGGCGTCGAGCGTTGGCGTTGTATTCTCTCAGACCACCCGCGCGGTCGAGACGGCATGCCGCGCATCCAGCCGACGCTGACCAGCCGGGGCGACATCATCGTTGCCTACTACGACGGCATTTTCTGTGTCGCGGGCTACCGGGACGGGCCGCTCGACCCGGCCGCACCCTGGCCGAAGTGGCAGCGCGATGCGCACAACGCCGGCCGGGCCCGGTGACGAAGACCCGCGCGCGCTGCGTCGCGCTGATGTCGGGCGGGCTCGACTCGGCGCTGGCGGTGCGGGTCATCCAGGACCAGGGCATCGAGGTCACCGGCGTCAACTTCGCGGGCGGCTACTGCCTGCCGCCGCACGGCGGCCCGGGCCCAGCAGAGGTCGTCTCCGAGCGCCTCGGCATCGAGCTCGCCCGGCTACCGATCGACGAGGGGTTCATCGAGCTCGTCAAGGCGCCGCGCTACGGCCACGGCCGAAACCTGAACCCGTGCATCGACTGCCACATCCTGATGGTGCGCCGGTCCTGGGAGTGGGGGCGGGCGCGGGGCGCGGCATTCGTCATCACCGGCGAGGTGCTCGGCCAGCGGCCGATGTCCCAGCGCAAGCAGGGGCTCGAGCTGGTCGCGAAGCGGTCGGGCGCGGAGGGTTACTTGCTGCGGCCGCTGTCGGCCCGGCTGCTCGAGCCGACCGTCCCGGAGCAGAAGGGCATCGTCGACCGGGCGCGCCTGCTCGACATCCAGGGCCGGAGCCGGAAGCGGCAGTTCGAGCTCGCGGCCGGGCTCGGGCTCTCCGGCTACGCCAACCCGGCGGGCGGCTGCCTCTTGACCGACGCCGGGTTCGCCGCGAGGCTGGGCGAGGCGCTGGCGCACGGCGAGGACTCGGTCGCGACGGTCGAGCTCCTGCGGTTCGGGCGGCACTTCCGGCTTCCGTCCGGCGCGCGGCTGGTCGTCGGCCGCAACGAGGCCGAGAACGACGAGCTTGTGCGGCGCAGGCCGGAGGGTGCGGCGGTGATTGACGCGGGCGACCTGCCCGGGCCGGTCGGCCTGCTCATCCCGGACCGGGCCGGCGACCGCGAGCTCGCGGCTCGCATCTGCGCGCGCTACTCCGACCGCCGGCAGGACGAAGCCGTGCCGGTCCTCGCCGCGGGGGCGGCGCTGTCGGTGCGACCGGCGAGCCCGGCGGAGGCGGCCGGCCTCATCATCAACTGAGCGGGCCGGCCCGCACGGCGCTTGACTTCACGGGCGCGGCTCATATTCTAGGCGATGCACATCAGCGAGCTCCAGCTCGTCGGGTTCAAGTCGTTCCAGGACAAGACGACACTGCGGTTCTCGCCGCGGATGAACTCGATAATCGGGCCGAACGGCTGTGGCAAGACCAATATCCTTGACGCCCTGCGCTGGGTGCTCGGCGAGCAGAGTTCGAACGTCCTGCGTTGCGCGAGGAACGAGGACCTGATTTTCGGGGGCACGGCGGCGATCGCGCCGACGAACCTGGCCGAGGTGCGGCTGGTACTCGCGAACGACAGCCTGCCCGAGTACCCGTCCGAGATCGAGATCCGGCGCCGGTACTTCCGGACCGGCGAGAGCGAGTACTACCTCAACCGCCAGCCCTGCCGGATGAAAGACATCCAGGAGGTGTTCCTCCAGTCCGGCATCGGCACGCGCGCCTACTCGATCTTCGACCTGCGCCAGATGCGGGAGATAATCGCCGGTAACGTCCGCCGGATGTTCGAGGAGGCGGCGACGCTGGCGAAGTACCGCGAGGCGAAGGCCGACTGCCAGCGGAAGCTCGAGCTGACCGAGGGCGACCTCGTCCGGCTCGAAGACATCATCGCCGAGCGCGAGCGGGTCGTCCGGTCGCTCCGGCGCCAGTCGGGCCGGCTGCGGGCGTGGGAGAAGCTCCGGGCCGGGGAGCGTGACCTGCGCCTGCTCGAACTCAAGGAGGAGTACGATTCCGCGGCGCGCGAGGTCGGGGTGGTCGACCGCGACGTCGAGGCGCTGGAGGCGGCCGAGGCCGGGCAACTGGCCGACATCCACCGGCTCGAGACAGAGCTCGCCCGCCAGCGCGAGCTCGTGCGCGAGATGCAGGGTCGGAAGGATGTCATCGTCGACGACGTTCGGCAGCGGCGCGGGCGGCTGGCCGAGCTCGAGAACCGGGACCTAGCGGCCAGCCAGCGCGCGGAGTTCCTCGAGGCGGACGCGGCCCGGGCCGACCGCGAGCGCGAGGAGCTGGCCCGGAGCCTGGCCGAGCTCGAGGCCGGCTTCAACCGGGCCGTGCAGGGGCTCGAGCAGGCCAATGCCCGACTGCACGGGCTCGAGGCCGCGCTCGGGCAGGCGCAGGAGGAGACGGCGCGGGCCGAGCAGAAGCTGTTCGAGGCGCGCGGCCACGGCCAGTCTGTGCGCGAGGCGCTCGACGGCCTGCTCGAGCGGCGGCGCGAGGCGTCGGCCCGGGCCGAGTACCTCGAGGCGGTGGACCGCAACCTCGCCGAGAGCGAGGAGCGGGCCCGGCGCGAGCTGGCCGAGACGCGCGGGCGGCTCGGGCAGATGCGCGCGGACCGGGAGCAGGCCGGGGCGTCCGCGACCGAGGCGTCGACCGGGCTCGAGCGGGCGCGGGCGCGGGCGGCCGAGCTCGAGGCCGCGCTCGACGCTGCCGAGGCCGGGCGCGACGAGACCCGCCAGGCATTGACGGCCGCCCGGGACCGGCGCGGGCGGCTCGAGAAGGAGCTGGCGGTGCTGCGCTCGGCGGTGCCCGACCTGCTCGCCGCGGCCCGGGACCAGCTTGGTGAGAGGGTGACGAGCGAGGTCGGCAGTTGCCTTGAAATCGACCCGGGCTGGGAGCGGGCCTGCGAAGCGGTGCTCCAGCCGGTGCTCGGGTTCCTGGTTGTCGAGGGGCGGCTGGCCGCGGCGGAACTAGAGCGGCTGGCCGAGCGCGGCCCGGAGCAGGGATGCGGCCTGCTGCCGCCGGGCGAGGCGGCGGTCGAGCCGGCCCACGGAGAGGACCCGGCGGTGCTGGGCCCGCTAGCCGGGCACGTCAAGCTCCGGCCGGGCTGCCCGGATGCGGTCGGGCGGCTCATCGGCTCGGCGCTGATCGTCGGCGAGGACGCCGACCTCGAGGCGCTGGCCGGGCGGCTCCCGGGCCGGGTGTTGGTGTCCGAGCGCGGCTACGCCCGGACTGCGGACGGCGGCTATGTCGTCGCCGGGCCGGCGCGTGGCAGGCTCCGGCTCGAGCGCAAGCTGGGCGAGTCCGCGGCCGGGCTCAGGGCGGCCGAGGAGGAGTTTGTGGCGCTGACCGCGCGGGCGGCGGAGCAGGAGCGCGGCCGGGTCGAGCTCGACCGCGCGCTCGAGGAGGCGCGGGCCGGGCTGATTGAGGCGGAGCGGGGCCGCGGCGCGTGCGAGGTGCGCAGCGAAACGCTGGCCGCGCGGCAGGCGGAGGTCGAGCGCGAGGAGCAGCGACTGCGCGACGAGCTGGCGCGGGCTGGCGCGGGCCGGCGGGCGAACGAGCAGGAACTGGCGGCGGCGCGGGACCGGCTGGCCGGGCTCAGCGCGCAGGTCGAGGAGCAGGCCGGGGTCCAGCGCCGGGTTGAGGACGGCATCCGCGCCTGCGAGCAGGCGGCCCGAGACAAGCTGGCCGCGGCGAGCGAGCGGCTCGCCGCGCTCGGCGAGGGCCGGCAGGCGGTGGCCAGGCTCGAGAGCGAGCGGGGTTTCATCCGGCAGAACATCGAGGAGCGGCGACGGCAGGCCGAGAGCCTCGAGCGCCGGGCGGCGGAGGCACGCGCGGAGGCGGCCCGACTTGCGGCCGAGCACGCCGCGCTCGCGCCGGAGGTTGCCGCGGCGCGCGCGGAGATTGTCGGGCTCGAGGCCCGCGTCGGCGAGATGTCGGTCGCCGACCTGGTCCGGTCCGAGGAGGAACTCGAGTACAATCTGGCCGAGCTTCGCAGGGCCCGCGAGCGGAACCAGTCGTTGTTGCTCGAACAGCGGATGCGCCGCCACGAGCTCGCCCAGCGCCGGAAGGCGATAGTCGAGGAGGCGGCCGGGGAGTACGGCACCGACGTCGCCAACTTCCAGCCCGCGGCCGAGGAGAGTGTCGCGGCCCGGCTCACCGAGATCCGGCGCCGGATCCAGGCGCTCGGCCAGGTGAACCCGCTGGCGCTCGACGAGTACGAGCAGGAACGCCGGGACCTTGAGCGGCTTGCCGTCCAGCGGGCCGACGTGGTTGCCGCCCGCGACAACCTTGCCGTGTCGATGCTCGAGATCGACCGCCACGCGCGCGAGCGCTTCCTCGAGACCTACCGCCAGGTGCGCGGGCACTTCAAGGAGATCTTCCGGCAGATGTTCCTGGCCGGCGAGGCCGACCTCGAGCTCGTCGACGAACAGAACCCGCTCGAGTCGGAGATAGCGATCACCGCCCGGCCCCGGGGCAAGAATCCCAAGCGGCTCGAGCAGCTCTCCGACGGCGAGAAGGCGCTGCTGGCGGTGTCGCTGCTCTTCGCGTTCTACCGCGTGAAGCCGGCGCCGTTCTGCTTCATGGACGAGATCGACGCGCCGCTTGACGACGCCAACGTCGGCCGGTTCGCGGACTACCTCAAGCTGATGTCGGAACAGACCCAGGTCATCATCATCACCCACAACCGGCTGACGGTCGAGCGGGCCGACTCGCTGTTCGGCGTCACCGCCGAGCAGCCGGGTGTTTCCAAGCTCGTGTCGGTCAACCTGGCCGACTACCGCGAGAGCGCGGTCGGCGCCGCCGTCAGCTGACCGATGCCCGCGTTCCGGGACATCGGCCGCGGCCTGCGCCGGCTCGCCGCCGGCCTCGCCCGGACCCGGGGCACCTTCCGGCGCCTGCTGACCGCCGAGACCGACGAGGAGATCGAGGAGCTGCTCCTGGGTGCGGATGTCGGGGTCGCGGCGACCGAGATCCTCATCGAGCGGATCCGGCGGTCGGGCAGCGACCGGCGGGCGGTGCTCGAAGCGGAGATCGCGAAGCTACTGGCAACGGGCCAGCGTGGACCGGCCGGCGAGGGCGTGACGCCCCGGGTTTTGATGATTGTCGGGGTCAACGGTTCGGGCAAGACGACGACCACCGGCAAGCTCTGCCACCGGCTGCGGCAGGAGGGTAGCCGGGTCGTACTGGCGGCCGCCGACACCTACCGTGACGCCGCGGCGGAGCAGCTTGCGGTCTGGGCCGAGCGGGCCGGGGTCGAGTTGGTGAGCTCCCGGCAGGGACAGGACGCGGCCGCGGTGGCCTTCGACGCTGTCACCCGGGCGCGGAGCCGCGGCGCCGACGTGGTGATTGTCGACACCGCCGGGCGGCTGCACACCCGTGCCGACCTGATGCAGGAGGCGGTCAAGATCAAGCAGGTGCTGGGCAGGGTCCGGGCCGGTGCACCTGACGAAACCCTGCTCGTGCTCGACGCCACCGTCGGCCAGAACGGCCTGCGCCAGGCCCGGGCGTTCCACGAGCGGCTCGGGCTGACCGGACTCATCGTCGCGAAGCTCGACGGCACCGCCCGGGGCGGCGTATTGATACCGATTGCGCTCGAGCTCAAGCTACCGATCCGCTACGTCGGGACCGGCGAGACGCTGGACGACCTCGAGCCGTTCGAGCCCGAGGCCTACGCGCGGGCGCTGTTCGAGGACCGGGCCGGCTAGCCCTTCGGGTCGTCCCCGCCGGGCTTGGCCGACTCGCCGAGGGCCTCGAGCGGCTCGAGCCGGCTGAGCGCCCAGTTCGCGGCCCGGCGGACGTCGGACCGGGCGCGACCGAATGGCCAGTACCGAGCCAGCCGGCGCAGCCGGGGCAGGACGCGGGTCGAGCGCAGGTGGACCAAGCCCTCGATCGCCGCGATCTGGACCTCCGGGTCGGCGTCGTCGAGGGCGGTCTCGAGGTAGGGCAGGGCAACCGGGTTGCCGATCTGGCCGAGTGCGCGGAGCGAGTTGGCGCGGACAAGGTCGCTCGGGTCGCCCAGCCGCTCGACGAGCGGGAACGAGGCGCGCTGGTCGGCGAGCTTGCCCAGCGCCTCGGCGGCCATTGCCCGGACGAGCGCGTCGCGGTCGGTGAGGGCCGCGATGAGTGCGGGCGCGGCCCGGTGCTCGCGAATCTCACCCAGCGCCTGGGCGGAAACCACCCGCAGCCACTGGGTGTGGTCGCCCAGCCCCGCGATGAGGCGCTCGCAGGCGCCCTTGTGCCTCAGCCGGCCTAGGACGTCGGTTGCCCTGACGCGCGTCTCGTCCCGCCCGCTGGCGAGCTGACGGATGACCGGGTCGACCGCCGTCTCGCCGAGCCGCTCGAGGCTGTCGACGACGGCGGCTCCGATTGCCGCTTCCTCGGCGTCGAGCATCGGGGCCAGCAACTCGGCGCTCCGCGGATCACGAATGCGGCCGAGCGCCACAGCGCAATCTTTCCTGACCCGCGCGTCAGGGTCGGCCCGGGCGGCCTCGAGCGAGGGCAACGCAGCCGGGTCGCCGAGAATGCCGAGAAGCTCGATTGCCGCCGAACGCGACGCGGGGTCCTCTTTGGCGAGCAGGTCGCGAAGCGGGAGGATTGCCGCCTTGCCCTGGGCAAGCAGGCCGGTCATCGCCTCGACCCGCAGGGCCGGGTTGTCGCTGTCGAGCAGGCGGATGAGAGGTTCGATTGAGCGCCCGGAGATGCGGCGCAGGGCGGCCTCGGCGGCGCGCCGGACCTCCGGGCTCGGGTCACTGCCGCTGAGCCGGCTGAGCGCCTCGGCCGCCTCCAGGTTGCCGACGCGGCCGAGAGCATTGACGGCAGCGATGCGCGACTGTGGGTCGTCGTCGCCGAGCTCGTCGAGCAGCGGGTCGACCGCGCGCGGGTCGCCCAGCGCTCCGAGCGCAGCGGCTGCCGCCATCCGCACCCGGACATCGAGGTCGCGCAGCAGTTCGACGAGGGGGTCGAAGGAGAGCGTGGCGGCGAGGTCGCCGAACGCCGCGGCTACTGTCGCGCGGACCTCCGGGTCCCGGCTGGCGACCTGCCGGCTGAGCATCTCGGCCGCGACCCTGCCGCGCAGGCGGCCGAGCAGGCGGAGGACGGCCGGGTCGAGCGGCCCGGTCCAGTCGCGGAGATGGGCGCAGACCGGCTCGCGGGCGAGCGGGCCGAAGGAAGCCAGCGCCTCGGCCGCAAGGCGACGAATGTCGGCGTCGGCGTCGGTCAGGACGCTCGCGAGGGCGCCGGCCGCCTCGACGCTGCCGATGCGGCGCAGGCCCTTGATGGCCCGCCGGCGGGCAGCCAGATCCTGGCCGGCGAGGCCGGCGACAAAGCGCGGAACTGCCACCGTTACCTCGCTCGGGCCGGGCGCGGCTCGAGCGCCGCGGCGAGCCAGCCGAGGTAGGCATCGCTGCCGGCGACTATCGGCACGGCGACGACCTCCGGCGTGTCGTAGGGATGGTCCTGGAGGATCGCGCGCTCGAGCGCCGGGTAGCCGAGCCGGGATGTCTTGGCCAGGCAGAGCCACTCGCGCGACCGCTCGACGCGTCCCTTCCAGCGGTAGTTGCTGCTGACCGGACCGAGCACCTGGACGCAGGCGGCAAGGCGGGACGAAACCAGCCGGCGGGCCAGCCGCTCGGCCGCCTCGACGTCGGGAAACGTCGTGAAGACGACCAAGGGGTCCCCGGGCGACGTGCGGTCGGGCTTCATAGCCAAGACAGGATGCCGCGGGCACCGGCCAAGTCAAGGGCTGAGGCGCCCGGGGCTGTTGACTTGACCCGGGCCCGGGATAGATTCTCGGGATGGCCAGCCTCGAGAGCGCCGCGCGGGCACGCCGCGTCGCCGTCTGTAACCAGAAGGGCGGGGTCGGCAAGACCACTACGGCGGTCAACCTCGCCGCCGCGCTCGGCCGGCGGCTTGGCCCGGTGCTGCTCGTCGACCTTGACCCGCAGGCGCACGCGACGCTCGGGCTCGGGGTCGACCGGACCCGGCTCGGTGTCTCGGTCTACGAGGCCCTGGTCGAGGCGCAGCGCGTCGAGGAGGCGATACTCCGTGACCGCGCCGAGGGGTTGGACCTTCTGCCGGGCTCGATCAACCTGGCCGGGGCGGAGGTTGAGCTTGTCACCGTCGATGACAGGGAGGCGCGGCTGGGCCGCGCGCTTGGCCTCGTCGACCACCGATATCGGTTCGTCATCATCGACTGCCCGCCGTCGCTGGGCATCCTGACACTCAACGGGTTGGTCGCCGCTGACGGCGTGCTGGTACCCGTGCAGGCGGAGTACTACGCCCTTGAGGGGATTTCGCGGCTCCTTGAGACCGTCAACCGGGTCCGCAAAGCGCTGAACCCGCGGCTCGAGATCGAGGGCGTCGTGCTGACGATGTACTCGGCCCGGCTGACGCTCGCCCAGCAGGTCGCTTACGAAGTCCGGGAGTTCTTCGGTGAGCAGGTGTTCGAGACGCTGATACCGCGCAGCGTGCGCCTGGCGGAGGCCCCCAGCTTCGGCCAGCCGATCTTCGACTACGACGGGCAGTCAGCAGGCGCGCAGGCCTACTCGGCACTCGCGGCCGAGCTGCTCGAGCGCCGGCGGATGGTGGTGGCCGAAGAAGTCGTGGGCGGGGAGGCGCGATGACGCGACGGGCGCTGGGCAAGGGCATCGAGGCTATCATCCCAGAGGAAACGCGCCAAGCGCTCGCCGCCGAGGCGCGGGTAATCCCGCTCGGGGAGATTCGGCCGAACCCGTTCCAGCCGCGCCGCGAGGTCGAGGAGGACATCGACAACCTCGTCGCGTCCGTACGCGAGCGTGGCGTGCTGCAGCCGGTTGTCGTCCGGCGCCGCCGCGACGGCTACGAGCTGGTGATGGGCGAGCGCCGGTTCCGCGCCGCTGTCAAGGCCGGACTGGCTTCGATACCGGCAGTCGTGCGTGCAGCGACCGACGGCGAGATGCTGGAGCTGGCGCTGGTCGAGAACGTCCAGCGCCGGAATCTGAACGCGATTGACGAGGCGTTGGCCTACAAGCGGCTTGCGGACGAGTTCAAGCTGACCCAGGAGGAGATTGCGCTCAAGGTCGGGCGGGACCGCTCGACCGTCAGCAATGCGCTCAGGCTGCTCGGGCTGCCGTTCAAAGTGCGCGACGAGGTCGCGGCCGGCCGTCTCAGCGCCGGGCACGCGCGGGCGCTGCTGCAACTGGCGAGCCGGCGCGAGCAGGTCGAGCTGGCCGAGCGGATCGTCCGGGACGGGCTCTCGGTCCGGGCGGCCGAAGCGCTGTGCGCCGGCCGGCGCGAGCGCACCGGGCCGGAGAGACGGCAGAAGGACGTTCACGTCCGGGCAGTTGAGGAGCAACTCGAGCAGCGGCTCGGTACGAAGGTCGAGGTCTCGTGCGCGGGCCAGGGACCGGGACGGATTGTCGTGCGCTACGTGTCCCCGGAGGACCTCGAGCGCCTGGTCCGGCTCATCCTCGGCGTTTGACGGCAGTGCCCCGACGGCAGGTCTCGGTAATCGTCACCAGCAACTACAGCAGCCGTGCGTACCGCAAGACGTTCTCGCTCGCGGCCGTGCGCGTGCTGATTGTCCTGGCCGCGCTGGCGGCGGTACTCCCGGTCGGGGCCGTCCTGCTGCTCCGCGCCGGCTTCTATCGGACGGCCCGACTGTCGTACCTCGAACTACGCAACCGCCAGCTCGAGGACGAGTTCCTGAAGGTCGCCGAGCTCCGTCAGCGGATCGGCCGACTCGAGGAGATGGAGCGGCGCTACGCCGCGATGCTGGGCATAGACCTGACGCCGCCGCCGGTTGACTGGAGCGGTGCGGCCGGGGACTCGGTGGGGCACGCGTGGGCAGCGGCCGACTCGTGGGGCAGCCGACCGGTGCCTTCGGTCGTGCCGCTCGAGGAGTTCACGGTCACCCGGCGCTACAGCGAGGAACATCCCGGCGTGGACCTTGCCGCCCGGGCCGGCACGCCGGTGAGGGCGGCTGCGGACGGGGTGGTCACCGCTCGCGGCCTCGACAGCGTGTTCGGCAACTACCTGTGGCTCGCGCACCTCGAGGGATTCGAGACGTTCTACGGGCACCTGCTTGGCTGGCAGGCCGCCCCCGCGGAATCGGTGCGCGCGGGCCAGCCGGTCGCGACGGTCGGTTCGACCGGCCGTTCGAGCGCACCGCACCTGCATTTCGAGGTCCGCCGCTACGGCACGCCGCTCGATCCGGCGGTGTTGTTCCGATTCCGCTGACAGGCTGCGGTCGACGTTTGACCGCCGACCGCGATGACACTAGACTTGACCCACACGCATGACGAAGGCGCAACGCAGGTGAATGCGGTCGACCCGGTCGTATTGCTGATTGTCGCGCTCGCGGCCTATGCCGAGTACTCCCACGGACTGTTCTTCGCGCTGAACGACATCGTGCGGGGTGCGGCGGCACTGGGCGCGGCGCTGGTCGGATACACCGTCGCCGCGCGCCTGGTCGAGAATTCCGCAGTCGGGCTGGTCGTCGGCGCCGCGCTGGCGGCGGGAGTCCTGGGCCTGGCCGCGCTGCTCCTCAAGCGCCTCGGGGAAGGTCCGGCCTGGAACAAGACGCTGGCAAGCCGGCTGGCGGCCGCGGTAGTCGGGGTGCCGCTCGGGGTGGCGATATGCTTCTTCCTTTTACCAGTCGCGAGTCGGCTGGGCCCGGTCGGCGCAGCGGTCGACGGGTCGTACGCCGGCCGGTGGCTGCTTGACCGACTGCCGGCGTTCTACGAGATGGTCGACGTCCTCAACGTGCAGGTTCCCCGGTTCGACGGGCGGGAGCCCCGGTTCGAGGACGAGTCCAGCACCGGCACCAGTCTGACCGGGCGGGTCAACTTCCGGCGGCTGGCAGGCGCAACCTGCATCGAGTGCCGGTCGCCGGTCGAGTACAAGGGTTACCGGCGGTCCGCGGGGAGCGAGGTGTCGCCGCTGTTTTCCTGCCCGGGTTGCGGGCGCAGGTCGGACGGCTGCCAGACGTTCGAGGGCTTCCACGCAATGTACCAGCACTGCCCGCATGATGTCTCGGCCGGCGGTTTCGACCTTGATTGCGGGGTCTGGCCGAATGACCGGCCGGTGCGGCCGGCGGGCAGTTGCCCGGTCTGCGGACGGGGGGCGGACTAGTGGCCGCACCCGTCCTGGCCCGGCGCCTGGCTACCGGCCTGCTTGTACTACTGCTGGCGTCAGGCGGGTGCCGCCGGCCGGATGGCCGGGTTGTCGTCCGCTTCTGGCACGCGATGGGCGGTGAGTCCCAGAAGGCGCTCAAGACGCTGGTCGAGCGCTTCGAGCGCGAGCACCCGGCGATTCGGATCGAGCTCGTCGGGATGGGCAACTACGACGCGCTCGCCCAGAAACTGATGGGCGCGGTTGCGGCGAAGGAGCCGCCGACGATTGCCCAGATGTATGAGAACTGGACCACACAGCTTCTGGCCGGCGGGCAGCTCGTCTACCTGGACAGCTTCGTCAGCGCACCTGAGGGTTTGAGCGAGCAAGACCTGCTTGACATCTTCCCGGCGCTGCTTGAGAACAACTCCTGGAACGGCAGGCTGCTGACCCTGCCATTCAACAAGAGCGTGCCGGTCTACTACTACAACGTGCCGATGTATGAGTCCGCCGGGTACGAGGAGTTCCCGGCAAGCTGGCCGGAGTTCCGCGAGGCGGCGAAACGGCTGACGAAGCGCGACGCGGCCGGGAACCCGCGGGTCTGGGGCGCGGCCGGCGGCACCGACATCTGGATCTTCGGGTCGATGCTGTTCCAGAAGGGCGGCCGGTTTCTCGGCCGCGAGGACGGGCCGGCGGAATTCAACCGCCCGTCCGGGGTCGAGGCGCTCAAGTTCCAGGTCGAGATGGTGCTCGAGGACCGCGTGCAGAACACAGATGTCGGCAGGACGCCGATGGACGACTTCCTGGTGGGCGGGATCGCCTGCCTGACCGGCAGTTCGACCTGGCGCGCGCCGGTGGTCGAACGGGAGACCTTCCTCGTCGGGATGGCGCCGGTGCCGACCTGGGACCGGCCGGCCGCGATCATCTACGGGACCAATATCGGGATGTTCCGGTCGGCCCGGCCGGCCGAGCAGGCGGCGGCCTGGCAGTTCATCAGGTGGTTCATCAGCCCCGAGCAGCAGGTCGAGTGGTCGCTCGCGACCTGGTACCTGCCGGTCCGGCGTAGCTGCCTGGACGACGCGAGGATTGTCGAGCGGCTGGAGCGCACCCCCGGACTGCGCGATGCCCTTGCCCAGGTCGACCACGCGGTCTTCGAGCCGCGCGGGCTCAAGTGGCTCGCGGGCCGCAAGGCCCTGGTCGAGGAGCTCGAGCAGGCGATGCTCGGGGCGAAGAGCCCGCAACAGGCACTCGACGATGCCGCGGCCCGCTACGAGGGGCGGGCCAGGTAGCCGGCCGGGTCAGTACTCGACCGAGTCGAGCAACAGGCCCTGCGCCGGCGCGGTCCTGAACGGCCGATGGGGACGGCCGGCCAGCGCGGAGCGGACGTCGGCCAGCGTTAGCCGGCCGGCGCCGTAGGTCACCGCCGCACCGACGATGCGCCGGACCATCTTGTACAGGAACCTGTCGCCGACGACAGCGAACTCGATCTCGTCGCCCGCCGTCGTGACGGCGATACTGCTGACGGTGCAGGTGCCGGACTGGTCCCGGGTCTGGCAGAGTGGTCGGAAGTCGTGCGTCCCGACGAAGACGCCGGCGCCGCGGCGCACGCGCGCGAGGTCAACCGGGCCGCGCAACTCCCAGGCACGGGCGCGGCGCAGCGGCGAGCGGCCGCGGATCACCCGGTAGCGGTAGAGCTTGCCGCGGGCGTCGTGGCGGGCGTGGAACCCGGGGTCGGTCTCGCTCACCGACTTGACGTGGATGGCCGGCGGGAGATGGTAGTCGAGGGCTCGTCGCCAGCGCTCGACCGCAAGCGCGCGGTCGGTTCGGAAGTTCGCGACGTAGTTGAGGGCCGACACGCCGGCGTCCGTCCGGCCACAACCATAGACGGTGACGGGGCGGCCGGCGACCGCAGCGACCGCGCGTTCGACCTCGCCCTGGACCGTCGGCCGGTCGGGCTGGCGCTGCCAGCCGTGGAATCCGGCGCCGTCAAACTCGAGAATCAGCCTGAGGTTGACCATTGGCCGGTGCCGGGCCGCTGACTGAGACCGGCGGGCCCGTGCTCAGCGACCTTCGCTGCACTTCATGCAGAGCCGGGCGTGGGGCACGATTTCGAGCCGGGCGCGGGGGATCGGCTTGCCGCACAGGTCGCAGTTGCCGTAGGTGCCGTTGGCGATGCGCTCGAGGGCCTGGGTGATTTCCCGCAGGGTCCGGCCTTCCATCTCCTTGAGCCGGGAGGCCATCTCGACCTGGTAGTTCTCGCCCCCGATTTCGGCGACGTGGGTGCGCCGGGTCGGCTCGCCGCTGGTGGCGTCGGTGCCGCTGGATTCCATCACTTCGTCGGTCGCCTTGCCCTGGCGCAGTATGCGCTTCTTCTCCTCGAGCAGGGCGCGTTCGAACTCTACCAGCTCGCGGCGGGTGAAGCGCGACCTCGCGCCCGACCGCGCGGCTCCTGCCCGCGCGTTGCGCGCAGGCGGGCCTGTTTTCTTGTTCGGCATCAGACCTCCGCTCGGGCGAGCGCCAGCCGAACCGCCAGACCGTTGACCTTGATGTCGCGCTCGACGGCCGGCGCGGCCAGCGGTTCGGGGCTGACTTTGAGGACCAGGGTTTCGCGGGTGATGTAGTCGAGGTGGTCGGCGACGGCCTCGGCGAGCCGTTCGTCGGCGGCCCAGTGAAGCACGATGCGGTCGGTCACGGCAAGGCCGGCCTGCTTGCGCAGGTCCTGGACCTTGTGGACCAACTCACGTGCGAGGCCCTCGTTCTCGAGCTGGCGGGTCAGCCGGGCGTTGACCCCGACCGCGAGCTCGCCGTCCCGGGCCACCTCGTAGTCTTCCGGGAAAGCGGCCCCGGGTTCGGTGAAGAGCAGTTCGCGCACGTTCAGCTCCTCCCGGACGGCCTCGGCGTGACGCAGGCAAGCCTCGCGGTCGCCGGGCCCGGCCGCGACAATGACCGCGGAAAGCGGCTGGCGGACCTTGAGCCGGGCCTTCTCGCGCGCGGAATGACCCAGCGAGACCACCGCGCGGACGAGTTCGACTTCGCGCTCGAGGTCCGGGTCGAGCCGGGCCGGGTCGGGCTCCGGGTATGGGCACAGGTGGACCGACTCGGGCGCCGACGGGTCGCCGGCCCGGACGAGGTTCTGGTAGATTTCCTCGGCAAGGAACGGCATGAACGGGGCGACGAGCCGGACCAGGCCGAAGAGACAGTCATACAGCGTCGCGTAGGCGGTCAGCTTGTCGTCGTCACCGGCCGAACCTGCCGGCCGCCAGAAGCGGCGCCGGCTGCGCCGGACGTACCAGGTCGACAGGTCGTCGATGAAGGCGTCGACCGCCCGCGGGACCGCCGAGGGGTCGTAGTCGTCGAGCCGGTCGCGAGTCAGCCTGATGAGCGAGTTGAGCCGGGACAGTACCCAGCGGTCGAGCAACTGCAGGCGTTCGGCGGGCAGGCTGAGCTCGGCCGGGTTCACCCTGTCGACGCCAGCGTAGGTGACAAAGAAGCTGTAGACGTTCCACAGGGTCAGCAGTTTGCGTCCCGCCTCGCGGCCGACCGAGAAGCCGAAGTTGAGGTTCTGGGCCGGGTTGTGGCCGAGGAATACCCAGCGCATCACGTCCGCCCCCATCTTCTCACACGCCTCCTCGACCGCTATCGAGTTGCCCCAGGACTTGTGCATCTCGCGGCCGTCCTCGGCCCGCATCGTCGCGTAGCCGAGCACGGTCCGGAACGGAGCCCGTTTCTCGAGGACCGTGCTCATCGCGAGAATGGCGTAGAACCAGTTGCGGAACTGGCCGGGGAACGACTCGGTGATGAAGTCGAACGGGAACCACTTCTCCCAGGACGCGCGTTCGGCCAGGTAGTCGGTGGTCGAGAAGGGCACGATTCCGGCGTCGAGCCAGGGGTTACCGACGTCGCTGACGCGGCCGACCGGCGCGCCGCAGGACGCGCAGCCGATCCGGACTCCGTCGACCCAGGGCCGGTGCGGCGAGTGGCCCTCGAAGTCCTCCCAGCCGGACACGGCCCGGCTCCTGAGTTCCTCGCGCGAGCCGATGACCTCGAACCGGCCGCAGCCGCACTTGAAGATCGGCAGGGCGAGTCCCCAGTAGCGCTTCTTCGAGATGCACCAGTCGGACATGTTGCGCAGCCAGTCGAGCTCGCGCTCGAGGCCGAACTCGGGAATCCAGCGGACCTCGCGGGCTGAGGCGATTATCTCCTCGCGGACGGGGTCCATCGCGATGAACCACTCGTCGACCAGCCGGAAGACCAGCTCGTCGCCGCAGCGCCAGCAGACCGGGTAGCGGTGGGTGTAGTCCTCGACGCGGAAGAGACAACCCTTCCGGTCCAGGTCGGCGAATATATCGTCGGCAACCTCGGCCGAGCCGCGGCCGGCGAGCCAGCCGAACTCGGGCTTGAACGTCCCGTCCTCCTTCAACGGCGCGACGACAGCCAGTCCGTGTTCCTTGCCGAGCAGGAAGTCCTCCTTGCCGCAGCCCGGCGCGATGTGGACGATGCCGGTACCATCAACGGCGCTGACCTCGTCCCAGGGCACGACGCGGTGCTCGACGTCCTGCTGGGGCACGAGTTCGTCGAACGGCCCGCGGTAGCCGAGGCCGACGAGCCGCGAGCCGGGCAGCTCTTCGATGACCTCGACGCCGTCGCCGAGGACACGGAGCAGCGGCCGGGCGAGGATGTACACCGCGCCGTCCCGGCGCGCACGCACGTAGCCAAGTTCGGGATGGACCGCCGCCGCAGTGTTCGAGGTCAGGGTCCACGGGGTGGTTGTCCAGACGAGCAGGTACTCGCGCTCGCGGCCCGTGACCGGCAGGCGGAGGTAGACCGCCCGGTGGGTCAGCTCGCGGTAGCCCTCGGTGGCTATCTCCATGTCCGAAACCGCAGTACCGCAGCGGGCGCACCACGGCATCACGTCGGTGCCTTCGTAGATGAGGCCGCGCTCGTGGCACTTCTTCAGGAAGTGCCAGATCGAGTAGTTGTTCTCGTCGGACATCGTGAAGTAGGAGTTGTCCCAGTCCATCCACTGGCCGATGCGGATCGACTGGCGCGTCTGGACCGCCGCGTACTTGAGCACCCGCGCCTTGCACTTCTCGACGAAGCGGTCGATGCCGTACTCCTCGATGTCCCGCTTGCACTTGAAGCCGAGTTCCTTTTCGACATCGACCTCGACCCAGAGCCCCTGGCAGTCGAAGCCGTTCTGCCAGCGCTGGTCGCAACCCTGCATCGCCTTGTAGCGCTGGAAGGCGTCCTTGATCGACCGGCCCCAGACGTGGTGCACGCCCATCGGGCCGTTGGCGGTGATCGGGCCGTCGAGAAACCTGAACTTCGGGTTCCCACGGTTGCGTTCGACGAGCCGCCGGAAGAACCCGCCTTCCTGCCAGAAGGCGAGGATGCGCCGTTCTATCTCGGCGTGGTCGGGCCGCCGGGGGACGGGTCGGAACATCAACCCGCGGAACTCCTAGTTGCGGGCCCGGCCGCTGTTCGCCCCATCGCGCTGGAACATCGGCCATGGCGAGGGAGCCGGGCCGCCCAGCCCACGGATGATCCAGGCGTAGAGCCCGTTGCCGACGTAGACGTAGCCCCGGTCGTCGATCTTGGGAGCTGACGAGAAGCCCTCCCAGAAGCCGTAGTCGAGCCCGATGGCCCAGCGCCGGGCCCCGTTGGCCGCGTTGACGGCGTAGAGCGAGTCGACGCCGTCAGCGTCCTTGCGGCCGGACGTGACGGCGACGTAGACTAAGCCCTGGTCGGACAGCGCGGGGGTCGAGACCGCGCCGGCCAGCGGCGGCTGGAAGGTCCAGCACGTCGCGCCGGTTGAGTGGTCGAGGGCCAGCAGCCGGCCGCCGGCCCCGACGAAGACCGTGCCATCGGCCCCGACGACCGCCGACGAGGGCGCCTCGCCGATGCTGGCGAGTTCCCAGTCCGGCGTGAACGACTGCAGGTTGAGCGCGACGAAGTTGCCTGCCTCGTCGCCGACATAGAGCCGGTTCCGACCAGGGTCGAGCGCCGGCGATGCATCAATCGCCTCGCTGCTGAGGCCGTACTGGGCCTTCTCCGTCCCGCTCGACGGGTCAAGCGCGAAGATCCGGCCCTCCTGGTTGGCGGCGTAGACCGTGCCGTCGGCCCCGACGACCGGCGACGAGTTGCCGCTGGACGGGAACGACCAGTGGCGTGCGCCGACGGCACTGACCGCGAACAGCGACTCGGAGGCGGTGTGCAGATAGACCGTGCCGTCGGCGCCGAGCGCGGTCGTCGCGGTGACCTCGTCGCCGCAGGCCCAGGCCCAGCGGCGGGTGCCGTCGGCGTTGAACGCATAGAGCGTCTCGTTGGCGCAGGCGATGTGGAGCACGCCGGCGTCGGACAGCGAGGGCGCGGCGAGGAACTCATCGAGGTCCTCGGTATAGAATTCCTTGTCGCGGATGCCGTCGGCCCGGCGGAACAGCAGCGCCCACTCGCAGCCGACGTAGGACCGGCCGTCCGGGCCGAGCGCGAAGGTGTTGATGCTGAAATCCGCCGAGTCCTCGGGGTCCTCGGGGTCGGCAAACCCGAAGCGCCGGCTGAGCTCACCCTCACCGACCTCGACCCTGAGGAAGAGCGGCTCGGACCAGTCGCTGGCGCCGCTTCTGGCGGTCTTGGCGCGGGCGCGCACCTCGAGGTTACCGGTGAGCGTGTAGGTATGGGTGTCGCCGAAGGCGACGCCGGCTGGTTGCAGCGCGGACCACGCGGACTGGACGCCATCGCCCCAGTCGAACTGGTAGGCGACGTCGCCGGCACCCGCGTCGGCGACCCGGGTCGAGCAGGACGTGAAGGCGTTGCGCGCGGCAGAGGTCGGCCCCCAAGGCTTGTCCGGGGCGGCTGGCGGGCTCGGGCAGCCGGCCAGGAGTGCGGCGAGCACCAGCATTCCGGTCAGCAGGAAGAGGCTTCGAGATCTCACGATATCCTCCAGTGAGGCCTTATGCCTCCGTAAATGCACCACTTACGCATCGGAACGACACGCCGAGAACAACTCTAAGGATAGCCCGGGTATCTGCCGTGTCAAGGCGGGACGAAGCCGGACGCGCCCGAGCCGCAAGAGGACAGGCCCGGCACCGAGCCGGGCCTGTCCCTGGGAAGAGCCGTTCGGTCAGAAGCTGCCGGCCTTACCGGTGTTGTGCATCCCGCCCTGCCACTTGGGCCAAGCGGTGAGAGCCAGCGTCCCCTCGGTGTAGCCGGCGACGCAGTAGAGCGCGTCGGCTCCGACGACAATGATGTCGCCGCCCGAGCTCAGGCCCGGGCTGTACGGCGAGTTCTCGAAGTCTCGCGTGCCCCGGCGGCCGGGCCGGCGCGCTGGCGACAGGTAGTCCTCGCACTGACAGATCCAGACGTAGCTACCATCTTCCTGTTTGACGCAGTGAACCTGGTCTTGGTCGTCGTGGACGTAGATCATCCCATTCGCGGCCAGGACAGGGCTCGTTTCGACCTCGGTTGCGCCGGTCAGCGCGATGTTCCAGACCGTCGCGCCGGTCTCGGGGTTGAGCCGGTAGAGCCGGCCCGCGCCGGTCGCGACGTAGACCGCGCCGCTGCCGACGACGATGCCGTTGGCCTCGCCGGTCACCTGGGCCTTCCACTTGAGCGTCCGGTCCGAGTTCAGCGCGTAGACGTTGCCGTCGATGTCGCCGATGAGGACGATCCCGCCCGAGGCGATGACCGGCGACGACAGCCGCCGGCCGTTCTCGTTCAGGAGCGTATCCCAGACGACCGTGTTCAGGTTGTCGCTAAGGACGAGGACGCGGCCGCTGTCGGTCACGACGATGACCTGGCCGACGTTGTCGATGACCGGGTTGTCGACGATGCCGCGCACCGAGTAGCCGGCGCCGTAGTTGGCCGAGGCACCGTTGTCGGTGAGGTAGTGGACCATGTCGTCGTCGCGGGTGCAGTAGATCTTGTTGCCGTTGACCGCCGGCACGCCCCACTCGATGAAGTCCGGGTCGCCCGACGATGGGTACTTCCAGCGGGTTGAGAGCGAGGTGCTGAAGGCATACAGCCTGCCGTCCTCGCAGCCGACGATGATGTTGCCCGTCGTGGCGACATAAGCCGGGTGGCCGCTGTAGTAGTCCTCGTCGGTCGAGCTGCTGCGGTATCTCGTCTTGCCGTCGACGATCTTGACGCCGAAGAACTTGCCGTAGAGGTCGGCGGCGCCGACGTAGGCGATCTCTTCCTCGCCGACCATCATAACCAGCGCCGAGCCGAGGGGTTCACCTTCGTCCTCGTCCGGGCTCAGCCACGCCCAGACGACGACACCGGTAGTGTCGACCTTGACCATCACCGAGTCGGACCAGCCGGACATCGAGCCCTTGTGGTCCCTTGCCCGGGCCTTGACGTAGTACTCGCCCAAGCTGCGGAACTTGTAGAAGTCCTCGCCCGGTGTTCCACTCGGCACGAACGCGGTCCAACTGCCGAGTGAGCCGCCGTAGTTGAACTGGTATGCGACGCTGTCGCCTTCCGGGTCCTCGGCGATGGCCTCGAACCTGGTATCGCGGTTGCGGGCGGTGTTCAGCGGCGCGTAGGTGATCATTACCCCGGTCGGCGAGGAGTTGGCGCCGATGGTGACGGTCTTCGGTTCGGACCAATCCGAGGCGAGGTCAGGCTTCTCGGCGACGTAGGCCAGCGCCTTGACCTCGTAGCTGCCCGGGCTGGCCCAGACGTGGCGCAGCGTGGCCTCGGTGCCGGACGGGTAGTCGATGGCCGACGTGTCGGTCGTGCCGTCGCCCCAGTCCACGACGTACTTGACGTTCTTGTCCTGGGCCTGTTCGGACACGAACTTGACTGGGACCTCGGCGTTCTGGTAGACCGGCACGGTCGGCGGCGTGACTACCGGCACGGTCGGCGCGGTGTCGCCGCACTTGAGCGCCATCGTGACGACTGCCAGCAGGAGGGCGCCGGCAATCAGGGCAAGCTGTCTGCGGTTCATCAATTCCTCCCGGTTCGGTGCTTCCGGTTATCGGTTCTTTCCGCTACTTCGTGACGACCGGCCCGTGGAAGGCGCCGACCTCCGGGAAGCGGACACTGCCGCCCCGTCCGTCCTCGAAGTAGAAGTAGTACTCGTGGTCCCAGCCGATGTGATGCCGGGCCCGGTACTGGTAAATCCCCTCGTAAGGCTTGCCGGCCGCGAGGGTCAGCTGGTGGGGAATGTCGTTGACGTAGACGAGGGCGACCGCCGGCACGTCGAGGTCCTCGTCCTTGCAGTGAATCGAGTAGGTGTAGTTGGTCCGGTGACCGCCGGTCGGCGGCATGATGCGGTTGTCGCTGAGCCGCGGCGGCAGGTTCATCGACTCGGACACGTCCGGGCCGCGGAGGAAGCCGTGGGCCGGAAGGGTGACGCAGTCGCCGTCGCCGTCCGTCGCCACGAAGTAGTAGGCGTGGGGGCCGGCGGGGAGCATCGCCTGGTAGACGTAGATGCCGTTGTTGGCCGTGCCCTTGTGGAGCGTCATGTCGTTGGCGATGCCGTCAACGATCGCCTTCACCGAGCGCGGCGGCTTGCAGATGTCGCGGTCGCGGTAATGGACCGTGAAGGTGTAGACGTTCTTGTCGGACCCGCGCTGGTAGTGGACGCCGCCGCCGGTCAGGAAGGCCGGGCGGTTGTAGAGCCTGCGCTGGCCGACCGATGGGCCGGGCTTGGCGCCGTAGCGCGGGAACCGCTCGGACCCGCCCCGGCCGTCCTCGGCATAGAAAAAGTACTCGTGCTCGCCCTCGGGAAGCGTCAGCCGGGCCTGGTAGATGCCGTCGTTGGCGCGGCCCTTGGCGAGGCGCAACGGGTAGGCGGTGCCGCTGATGTTGACCTGGACCAGTGCCGGCGCGTCGCCATCCGGGTCCATGTAGCGGACCGAAGCCACGAAAGCCCTGCGCGCGACGCCGTCGATCGGACGGATCATCGGCTGGCAGAGGCACGGCTTCTGGTTCTCTGCGGCAAAGGCGACAGCCGCCGACGCGGCGAGGACAAGCACTAACACGAGCGGGCCTGCGGCAAAAGCAAGATGCTGTTTGCGCATGCTTCCTCCTTTTTGGTCTTCCAGACTTGGAATTATAGGCGTGTGCCTTCCGGGTGTCAAGGCATGCCCGGGGGGCGGTGCCGGCGGCCGGGACCGGCCGGCCATCACCGCCGGCGCTCCGGGCCGAAGGCGGCGGAGACGGCCCGCCCGGACGGCGCCGGGGAGAGCAGGCTCACCCCGATGTAGAGTGCGAGCCCGGCGGCGAGCCCGGGGATGAAGCCGTGGAGGCCGGCGGGCCGGCCGAGCGCCTCCCAGGCGAGCGCGGTGATGCAGCCGCCGAGCATCGAGGTGAACGCGCCGACCCGGGTCGCCCGGCGCCAGTAGAGGCCGAGGACGTACGGCCAGAGGGTGGTCGAGGCGATGACCGCCCAGGAGAAGCCGGTGATGACGAGGATCATCGCCGGCGGTCGGAGCGCGACGGCGAGCGCGATGACGCCGACCGCGACCGAGGCGATGCGGGAGAGGACGACCTGGCGGCGGTCGCTGAGCCGGCGCCGGAAGGCGTCGCGGGCGAGGTCCTTGACGATCGAGCTGACAATGACGATGAGCACCGCGGCGAAGCTCGACATCCCGGCGGCGACGACCGCGGCGAGGAACACCGCCGAGGCCCAGGGCGGCATCACTTCCCGGACCAGCGAGGGGATGGCGAGGTCGAAGGCCTGGTTGCCGGCGGCCCGCGCCTGCTCGGCGATCTCCGGGCGCAGGAGCCGGGTCAGCGCGCCGTTGAGGTAGGGCAGGAGCGCCATCGCGCCGCCGACGGTCGCGAGGACGGTGCCGAGCCGGAGCACCTTCGAGCTCCTGATCGAGTAGAACCGGGTCACGAGCTGGGGCATCCCCCAGACCCCGAACGAGACGATCATCGAGTAGGAAATCAGCCCGGACCAGCCCCAGACCCCGGGCGTGCGCAGGTACTGGCCGCCCTCGAGCGCGGCGAGCCGGGCGCAGGCCGCGCCGAACCCGCCGACCCGGGTCAGCGCGAGGACGGTCAGCAGGACCAGCCCGAAGATCATCATCCAGCCCTGGAAGAAGCCGGTCCAGACCACCGCGAGGTAGCCGCCGAGCGCGACGTAGGCGATTATCATCAGCCCGGAGAGCAGTATCGAGTACTCGTAGCGCAGGCCGAGCAGGACCTCGAAGGCGTTGCCCATCCCCTTGAGAATCGAGACCGAGTAGAGGACGAGGAACAGCGTGACGACCAGTGCCGAGACGACCCGGGCCTCGGGCGCCCGGTAGCGGCGGGCGAAGAACTCGGGCATCGTTATCGAGCGCAGGCGGCCGGTCATCTTCCGGGTCCGGTGGCCGAGCACGATCCAGGCCAGCAGCGTGCCGACGATGACGTTGGTCGCGCCGACCCAGAGCGTCGCGAGCCCGAACCGGTAGCCGAACCCGCCGCCGCCGATGATGACCACCGAGCTGTAGTAGGCCGAGACGAAGCTGAACGCGGTCACCCACGGCCCGACCGAGCGCGAGCCGAGGAAGAAGCCCTCGGCCGAGGACTTCATCCGCCGGCCGGTGACGACGCCGATGGCGACCATCCCGAGCAGGTAGAGCGCGAGGACGAGGAGGTGGATCGCGGCCGAGGACATCTCAGTCCTCGTCGTCGAAGCGGACGACGAGCGCCCAGACGATGCTCGCGACCGCCGCGACCGCGACCGCGATGACGGCGGAGAAGGTCAGCCAGGGACAGCCGAGGGGACCGGACACGGAAGCGATAGTAGCGGCGGGGACGTTGTTGTCAACGGACAGCGGCCCGGCGCCGCGGCCGGAGCGAACCGGAACAACACCAAGGCACTAAGGGGATACAGTCATCCCGACCGACGGCCGCAAGGCCGGAGCGAACCGGAGCAACACCAAGGCACAAAGGGACACAGTTATCCCGACCGACGGCCGCAAGGCCGGAGCGAACCGGAGCAACACCAAGGCACTAAGGGGACACAGTCATCCCGACCGACGGCCGCAAGGCCGGAGCGAGGAGGTTCCTGTCCAGCCCGTTCGTTCCGCTTTCCCGCTGAGCCTTCGCGTTGACTTCGTCTCCGGACTCCCGGCTTGCACACGGCCCGGGGGGGCGGATAATCAGACCCGATGGACGAGCAGCGAATCACCAGCCTGCGCCGGCTCTTCCCGGTCACCGAGCGCTGGACCTGGTTCAACCACGCCTGCACCGGCCCGATGCCGGCAACGACCGTCCAGGCCGTCGCCGACTTCGTCGAGCGCGCGGCCCGCGACGGCGAGGTGCCCTACGCCGAGGCCGAAGCGATGGCCGACGCCTGCCGGGACAGGCTCGCCCGCCTGCTCCACGTCCCGCCCGATTCGGTCGCCTTCACCGGCTCGACCACCGCCGGCCTGCTCATCGCCGTCGGCGCGGTCGACTGGCGGGCCGGCGACAACGTCGTGCTGATGGAGGACGACTTCCCGACGGTGACCGCGCCGTTCCGCTTCCTCCTGCCGGAGGTCGAGAAGCGGTTCACGAACTCGGCCGCGCTGGTCGAGGGGCCGGAGGCGGTCTTCTCGCTGGTCGACCGGCGGACGCGGATGGTCGCGGTGTCGTGGGTCCACTTCCTGACCGGCCGCCGGTTCGACGTCCGGGCCATCGCCCGCTTCTGCCGCGAGCGCGGGGTCGTCTCGGTCATCGACGCCATCCAGGGCATCGGCGCGGTCGACTGCGACTGGACCGCGGTCGACGCCGACTTCGTCGTCGGCCACGGCGCCAAGTGGCTGCTCGCGCCCCAGGGCTCGGGGATGATGCACGTCCGGCCCGCGACGCTTGCCGGCCTGCGGCCGACCCACCACGGCTGGCTCTCCGCCGACTGGCGCGACTTCAACGACATCTTCTCGGCCCGGCCGCTCAAGCCCGGCGCGGCGCGGTTCGAGGCCGGGACCAAGAACTATCTCGGCATCTGCGGGCTGGGCGCCAGCCTCGAGCTCTGGGACCAGCTCGGCATCGCCGCGATCGAGGCGCGGCTCCGCGCGCTCGACACCCGCCTGCGCTCCGGCCTCGAGGCGGCCGGGTTCGAAATCATCACCCCGGCCGAGCCCGAGCGCTCCGGCGGCATCGTCACCTGCCGGAAGCCGGGCGCCTGCTCTGCCTCGCTCCACGCCTTCCTCAAGGCGGGCGGGTTCGTCTGCGCCCTGCGCGAGAACCTGCTCCGGGTTGCCCCGCACTTCTACAACACCGAGGCGGAGGTCGACCGGTTCGTCGCCCGCGCCGCGGACCCGGCCGCGCTGACCGCCCCGCCCTCGGACTGCAAGACCTGAGGATGACCGGCATCCGCGGTCGCGGAGAAGGGAGCCAGGATGGTCGGGATTGACCTGTCAGGCCGGGTCGCGCTCGTCACCGGCGCGGGCCGCGGGCTCGGCCGCGCCGCGGCGCAGGCGCTGGCCCGGGCCGGCTGTGACGTCATCGTCGGCTACCGGCAGGACTCGGCCGCGGCCGGCGAGGTCGTCTACGCCTGCCGGGAGTTCGGCCGCCGGGCGTTCGCGGTCCGCGCCGACGTCGCGGTCGCGGCGGAGGTGGACGAGCTGTTCGCGGAGGCCGGGCGCCGGCTGGGCGGGCTCGACGTCCTCGTCGCCAACGCCGGCATCTGGCGCGGAGCCGGCATCGCCGAGATGAGCGAGGCGGAACTGGCGGAGACGCTCGACACCAACGTCCGGGGCGTGTTCCGCTGCTGCCGGGCGGCGGTGCCGATGATGCGGGCCCGGGGCGGCGGGCGCATCATCCTCGTCAGCTCGACCGCGGGCCAGCGCGGCGAGGCGCGCCACTCGCACTACGCGGCGAGCAAGGGCGCGGTCCAGAGCCTGGCCAAGTCGCTCGCGCCCGAACTCGCCGGCGACGGCATCCTCGTCAACTGCATCGCGCCGGGCTGGTTCGACACCGACATGACCCGGGCCACGCTCGCCGACCCGGCGGCGGGCGGACGGGTCCGGGCCGCGATCCCACTCGGCCGGGCCGGCCGGCCCGAGGAGTTCGCCGGCGCGGTGCTCTTCCTCGCCTCGGACCTGTCGAGCTTCGTCACCGGCGAGATCCTCAACGTCAACGGCGGCGCCGTCCTCTGCGGCTGACCGGGAGTCGCGGTGTCGCTCAAGACCCTGAACCTGACCGACGCGCTCCACGAGTACCTGCTCCAGGTGTCACTGCGCGAGCCGGACGTGCTGCGCCGACTCCGCGCCGAGACCCTCGTCCTGCCCGAGGCCGACTGCCAGATCGCGCCCGAGCAGGGCCAGTTCATGGCGCTCCTGCTCCGGCTCATCGGCGCTCGACGCGTCCTGGAAATCGGCACCTTCACCGGCTACAGCTCGACCGCGCTGGCGCTCGCCCTGCCGCCCGACGGCCGCGTCGTCTGCTGCGACCGCAGCGAGAAGTGGACCGCGGTCGCCCGTCGCTGGTGGAAGGAGGCCGGCGTCGAGGACCGGGTCGAGCTCATCCTCGGTCCGGCGCTCGTGACGCTCGAGCGGCTCCGCGCCGAACGAGGCCCGGGCTGGTTCGACTTCGCGTTCATCGACGCCGACAAGGAAAACGACGCGGCCTACTTCGAGCGCTGTCTCGAGCTGGTCCGGCCCGGCGGGCTGATTGCCGTCGACAACGTCCTCTGGGGCGGCCGGGTCATCGACCCCGGGGCGAGCGACCCGGACACGGCGGCCATCCGCGTTTTCAACGCCACGCTCCGCGACGACGAGCGCATCGACCTGAGCCTCGTCCCGATCGCCGACGGCCTGACACTCTGCCGCCGGCGCTGAACGGACCCGGGCAGGGATGGGACGCGGCCTGCCCGCGCGTGCGCGCAGGCGGGCCGCGGTCTCAGGTTCTCCCGGGGCGGTTGGCTGGCGCATTCGAGCGCGCGTTGCCGCCACGGCGTCGCGGCGGTTGCGTGCGCGGCCGCGGCTGGCCCCGGCCGGGCCGGACGGTCAGCCGGAGCCCGCGCTCCCGGAGCCCGGCCAGGTACGGCCCGGGCTCGAACGCGAGCTCGCCCGGCAGCGCGCCGGCCCGGAAGGCCAGCCCGCGTCCGAGCGTCAGGGCCGCGAGCGCGACCGGGAACCCAGTACAGCGCATCATCGCGGTCAGCCCGGTCCGGCGGTCGGCCCGGTCGAAGAGGCGGTAGCGGAGCCGGGCCGGCCGGCCGCGCCGGGTGCCGGCCGCGTCGACCCGGAGCAGGACGAGGTCGTCGCGCTCGAAGCCGAGCGCGGCCTCGAGCCGGCGGACGAGGAGTTCGCGCGGCGCGACGCTCGCCCGGCCGATGGTGACCGGCTCGGTCGACGCCAGCCCGAGCTCGAACAGCGGCCGGACCTTCGCGCAGTGGCCCGGGTAGCGGATGGTCTTGTAGTCGAGCTCGCGGACGACCCCGCGCAGGGTCTCGGTCAGCGTCGAGACGCCGCCCGAGGTGCTGAACGCCTCGAGCCGGCCGAGCGGCGGGAAGCTGAGCGTCTCGAGGTCGGCGAGCGGCGGAACGGTCCGCGCCCGACCCCGGCGCAGGACCCGGCAGGGCTCGGCGTACTCGTTGACGAGCCCTTCCGCCGAGAAGACGATGCCGTAGCCGAACGGCGGCTTTGGCCGGCGCGGCAGGCCGCCGACCCGGAGCCGGAGCGATTCACAGCGGTCGAGCCGCCCGACCGCGTCGGCCGCGATGACGCCGACCAGCCCGGGCGCCAGCCCGCAGTCGGGCACGAGCGTCACGCCGGCGCGCCGCGCCCGCCGGTCGAGCCCGAGCTCATCGGCGACGGCGTCGTTGTTGCCGCCGAGGTCGCAGAAATGCGCGCCGCAGGCGATCGCCGCCTCGGCGAGCCCGAAGTTCAGCGGGTAAGGGACGCACGACACCGCGACGTCGGTCCCACAGATGAACTCCTCGGCCGCCTCGAGGTCGGCCGCGTCGGCCTCGACCGGCCGGAGCTTCCGGCCGCCGACGAACCGTCGGAGCGAGGCGAGCGCCCGCGGTTCGCGGTCGGCGACGCGGACCTCGGTCACGTCCGGCTGGCGGACGAGGTCGAAGACCGCCGCCCGCGCCATCATCCCCGCGCCGAAGACAGCGACCTTCACGCTACTCGCCCCCGAAAATCGCCTTGAACCGCCCGACCAGCCGGTCGACCTCGGGCCGGAGCGGGATGTCGTGTCGGTAGCGGAACGGCCGGCGCGCCGGCCCGAACAGCCCCCGCACCGTGTACCGGCCGTCCACCGCCAGCCGGAGCGTGTCGTCGAGCAGCGCGTCGAGCCGGCTGAAGATGCCGTCCAGCTCGAGCCTCAGCTCCAGCGGGAACTCCGCCCGGGCGGTGTCCCGTGCCGGCACCCGCACCGGCTCGGCCCGCTCGCCGCGCGCGACCGTGTCCCGGCCCAGCGCCGCCGAGTAGCGCAGGCCCGCCTGCGCGCAACGCGCGGGTAGGCCCGCCTGCGCGCAACGCGCGGGTAGGCCCGCCTGCGCGCAACGCGCGGGCAGGCCCTCGAGGTCGACCGCGACCCGGTTGGGGTTCGTGACCTTGAGCTCGACCACGCCGCGCTCGAAGCCCTCGAGCCTCAGGCTTTCGAACTCGACCGTCACCGGCTCGACGCGCGGCGCGCAGGCCGCCGCGAGCAGGACCAGCAGTGCCGGGAAGCGCCGTCTCACCTCTCAGGTTCTACCCGCCCCGGCCCCGGAGTCAAGCCGCGGATTGACACCCGCGCCGCGCTCCCTAACATCACCGGTCTATGAGCGCGACGCCCGACCCGGGTCTCCCGCCGCTGGTCCAGACCCGGCCCGCGACCGAGGAGGAGGTCCACGAACAGCTCCGCTCGCGGAACATCCGGCGCGGCATCCGCATCTTCATCGCCATCGGCGTTGTCGCCGCGGTCGCCGTCGTCGGGTTCACCGTCAGCCGCGAGACGCTCAGCGGCCTCGCCCGGCTCAGGCCGCAGTGGCTGCTGCTCACCGGCCTGCTCTGGTTCATCGCCACCGGCGTCGATGGCGCCCGGCTCGCGGTGCTGTCCCGCGCCGGCGAGCACCGCGTCGGCATCATCCGCTCGGCCGAGGTCATCCTCGTCGGCTACTTCATGGCCGCGATCACGCCGTTCCAGGTCGGCGGCCTGCCGCTCCAGCTCTACTCGATGAACAAGTGGGGCATCTCGCCGGGCAAGGCCTCCTCGATGCTCCTCGCCCGCGGCATCCTCTTCTACGGGATGGTCTTCGCCGCGGCGCCGTTCATCGCCATCAACCTCGGCATCAGCTCGGTCCTGCTCAAGGTGCTGGCGACCTACATCGCGGTCATCGTCACCGCCGGCACCGTCTTCGTCGTGATGACGCTCTTCTTCCCCCGGGTCGTCGCCCGCTGGCGCGACCGGCTCGCCGCCAGGCAGAGCCCGGGCCGGGTCCGCCGCCTGCTCGTCCGCAGCCTCGGCGAGTTCGAGCACTTCGCCGACGGGCTCAAGCTTTTCTTCCGCGGCCGCAACATCTGGTATCTCCTCATCGCCGCGGTGCTGACCGTCGTCTACGCCCTCGCCTACTTCGGGATGACCGCCGCGGTCCTCGGCGGGCTCGGCGTGCTCCACGCCGACGACATCCTGCGCGTGCTCGGCATCAACAGCCTGCTGGTCGCGGTCCTGCTCTTCATCCCGACCCCGGGCGCGGGCGGAGTCGCCGAGGCCGGCGCGGCCGCGCTCTACGCGATGCTCTGCCCGAAGCACATGCTCGGCGTCTTCGTCGTTCTCTGGCGGCTCTTCAGCTTCTACATTGGCGCCTTCGTCGGCGGCGCGGTCGCCCTCAAGCACGTCGCCCGGCGCTGACCCCCGGCCCGGGCGCCACACCGGGCACTGCACTTCCCGGGCGGACCGGCTGGTGCCCCGGACACGCGCCCGGATGGCGCTCAGGACGGGCGTCCGGATGGGCACCCCGGTAGCGGTTGCCCGGATGTCCCCCGGATAGTACCCCCCCGGCGGTTGTGTCCTCGGGAACGATACTCGCGCGGGCGGCGCAAGAGCCCGCAATCGTCTGAGTTGGGGAGACGCGGGTGGGTTTTGCGCCCCACAGAGTGACGATTCGGCGTCAGTCTTCCGACGCGGAGGCATCTAACAGGAGTGAGGATCGTGGCGATGCGGGAAGCGGACGAAACACGAAGGCGCTGAGTTGAGGACGGGGCATCCCGGTCAGGGCGGGGGCAGAGGTGACGGAGAGGGATTTCTCCACTCCGCACTGCAGGAGCAGCTGCGAGGGAGCAAACGCTCGGTCGAGATGACCCTGAGCCGGGCGAGCTGGCGTCGTGTTGTCCGCGCGGATGGCGCGGGACGAGCGGCAGGCGCATTGACACCCCGGGCAAGAGGCCTAGAATCTGGCGGCCGGTTGTCCGAACCGGACCGTCAACATGTCAGGAGCTGACTTTGAGCGATAAGTCGAAGGTCGTGCTGGTGGTGCTGTTCGGCACCTTGTTCCTTTTCCCCGGCCAGGCCCGGGCGTATCTTGACCCGGGCACCGGGAGTTTCATCGTCCAGATGCTGGTCGGCGCGGTGCTGGGCGGGCTCGTCGCGATCGGGGTCTTCTGGAAGCGGTTCGCCGCCTGGCTCCGGCGGGCCTTCGCCCGCGGCGGCAAGGATGACAAGCCCGAGCCGAGGTAGCGTCTCCCCGGCCTCGTTCCGCGACCCGAGCGGGTTCGTCTTCTTCCGAGACGGCGGGGTCTATCGCCAGGTCAACGAGTCCTACCGGGCCGAGTACGACCGGCTGATGGGCTCGGGCCTGTACGCGGCGCTGGTGAAGGACGGCCTGCTGATTCCGCACGAGGAGGTCGGCGTCGAGCCGGCCGCGCCCGGGTCGTGCTGCAAGGTCCTCAAGCCGGAGGCCGTGCCGCTGGTGAGCTACCCGTACGAGTGGTGCTTCTCGGCGCTGAAGGACGCGGCGCTCGCGACGCTGGCGATCCAGGAGCGGGCGCTCGAGTTCGGGATGAGCCTGAAGGACGCGAGCGCCTACAACATCCAGTTCGTGCGCGGCCGGCCGGTCTTCATCGACACGCTGTCGTTCGAGGAGTACCGCGAGGGCGTGCCCTGGGTGGCCTACCGCCAGTACTGCCAGCATTTCCTCGCCCCGCTGGCGCTCGAGGCGAAGCGCGACATCCGGCTCGGCCAGCTTTCGCGAATCTATATCGACGGCGTGCCGCTCGACCTCGCGAGCCGGCTGCTGCCCGGCTCGACGAAGATGTCGTTCGCGCTGGCGACCCACATCCACATGCACGCCGGCGCCCAGCGGCGCCACGCCGACCGGCAGGAGCGGGTCGCCACGGGCCGGTTCGGCCGGAACGCGCTGGTCGGCATCCTGCGGAGCCTGGCGGCCGGGACGCGCGGCCTCGACTGGCGGCCGGCCGGGACCGAGTGGGCCGAGTACTACGACGGGACGAATTACTCGGACGAGGCGTTCAAGAAGAAGCTCGGGCTGGTCGAGCGGTTCATCGAGGCGAGCCGGCCGGCGACGGTCTGGGACCTGGGCGCGAATACCGGCGTGTTCAGCCGGGTCGCGGCGCGGCGCGGCATCCCGACCGCGGCCTTCGACATCGACCCGGCGGCGGTCGAGAAGAACTACCGCGACTGCCGGGCGGCGGGCGAGGAGAACATCCTGCCGCTGGTGCTCGACCTGACCAACCCGAGCCCGGGGCTGGGCTGGGCGAACGAGGAGCGGACGTCGTTCGCCGGGCGCGGGCCGGCGGATACGGTGCTGGCGCTGGCGCTCATCCATCACCTGGCAATCGCGAACAACCTGCCGCTCGGGAAGGTCGCCGGGTACCTGGCCGGGCTGTGCCGGCGGCTGGTCATCGAGTTCGTGCCCAAGAGCGACTCGCAGGTCCGGCGCCTGCTGGCGACGCGCGAGGACATCTTCCCGGGCTACAGCCGCGAGGGGTTCGAGCGGGCGTTCGGGGAGTTCTTCGCGATTGACGAGTCCGCGCCGGTCGAGGGCTCGGAGCGGACGCTCTATCTGATGACCGGGCGGGGCGGCCGATGAAGCGGGTGCCGGTCCTGCACCCGTTCCTGTTCGCGGCGGTGCCGGTGCTGTTCCTGTTCGCCCACAACACCCGGAAGCTCTTCGTCAACCCGGCCGAGCTGGTCCTGCCGCTGGCGGTCGCGGTCGGCCTCGCGCTCGTCGGCTGGCTGGCGCTGTGGGCGGTACTGCGCAACGGCGCGCGGGCGGGGCTGGTCGTGACGCTGTTCCTCGTGCTGTTCTTCACCTGGGGCCGGGCGGCCGACGCGCTCCGGGCGGCGGAGTTGTTCCGCGAGTGGCAGCTCGGCGCGCTCTACGTCGTCATCTTCGCGGCAGGCTGTTTCGCCGTTGCCCGGTCCCGGCGCGAGCCGCGCGGGCTGACCGCGTTCCTAAACGTCGCGACCGGCAGCCTGTTCGTGCTGAACCTGGCGGCCAGCCTGCCCGCGCTGCTGCGGGGCGGCGCCCCGGCGCGGCCGGCGGCAGGACCGACGGCCGACGCGGCGGCCGGACTCCCGGATATCTACTACATCATCCCGGACGGCCACGCCCGGTCCGACATCCTCGCCGAGCTCTACAACCATGACAATTCCGGGTTCATCGCCGGGCTCCGCGCGCGCGGCTTCTTCGTCGCCGACTCCGCCCGCACCAATTACAGCCAGACCTACCTGTCGATCGGCTCCGCGCTGAACCTCGAGTATGCCGACAGCCTCGCCCGGCTGATGGGCCCGGAGTCCGACGACCGCAGGCCGCTGGTGGACTGGCTGCTTGGCAACCGCGTGATGCGGGAACTCCGGGTGCGCGGCTACCGGGTCATCAGCTTCGCCTCGGGCTACTCGGGCACCGAGTTCGGGGGTGCCGACGTCTACCTCGCGCCGCGGGGGGCGATGAGCGAGTTTGCGAACGTGCTGGCCGGGACGACGCCGGTCGGGGCGCTGCTCCGGGCGTACACCGAGCGGTCCCAGCACGACCTCCACCGCGAGCGGGCCGAGTTCATCCTCGAGCGCCTGCCGTCGGCCAACCGGGCCGGCGGCCCGGCCTTCATCCTCGCCCACCTCCTGCCGCCGCACCCGCCGTTCGTATTCGGGGCGGAGGGCGAGCCGATCGAGGCCCGGGGGCCCTACAACATCTCCGACGGCAACCACTACCATCACGGCGAGCCCGGGTCGGTCGCCCGCTACATCGAGGGCTACCGCCAGCAGGTTCAGTACGTCGACCGGCGCCTGCTCGAGACGGTTGACGCGATCCTGGCGCGCGCCGCGCGGCCGCCGGTCATCGTCATCCAGGCCGACCACGGCCCGGGCAGCCGGCTCAACCACGACGACCCGCGCTGGACCTACATCCCGGAGCGGCAGGCAATCCTCTACGCCGTCCTGATGCCGGACCGCGACTACGCGGGCTGGCACGACTCGATCACCCCGGTCAACACCTTCCGGCTGGTGTTCAACCGGCTCTTCCCCGACACGCTCGCCGCGCTCCCGGACCGGAGCTACTTCGCGACCTGGGACCGGCCCTACGACCACCTCGACGTCGACCGTTACCGCGCGCCCGCGGTCGATGTGCCGGCGCGGGTCGCGGTGGTCGCGTTCCGGCAGGCCGCGACCCAGCCCGCCGAACCCGGGTTGTATTTCGAGCGGCTGGTCGGCCGCAAGCTGCCGGGAGCGAAGGTCGGCCCGGTCCTGCTGTTCCTCGTCGACAGCATCCCGACGCTCGACGAGGCGTTCGCCCGGTACCGGGCGGCGGTCGCGAGCGGGGACATGCCCGACTTCGGCTCGGAGTACGAGCACTTCCGCGGCCACCACGGCTCGGACTGGACGCGGGTGCTGGCGCTGTTCTTTCCCGTCGGGCGGGAGGTAGCAGGCCGGACTTGAGTCCGGCCGCCGGGTCGCGTAGACTACTCCTGCGTGAAGCTCATCATCCAGATACCCTGCTACAACGAGGAGGCCACCCTCCCGGCGGTGCTCGCCGACCTGCCGAGGGAGATTCCCGGCGTGGCCGCTGTCGAGACGCTGGTGATTGACGACGGCTCAACCGACCGCACCGTCGCGGTCGCGCACGAGCTGGGTGTCGACCACATCGTCCGGCTCGGCCGAAACCGCGGGCTGGCGACCGCGTTCCGCGCCGGCGTCGAGGCCTGTCTCGCGCTGGGCGCGGACATCGTTGTCAACACCGACGGGGACAACCAGTACTGCGGGGCCGACGTCCCGGCCCTCGTCGCGCCCGTGCTGGCCCGCGAAGCGGAGATCGTCGTCGGTGAGCGGCCGATCGACACGACCGAGCATTTCTCGCCGCTCAAGAAACTTCTCCAGCGGCTCGGGAGCTGGGTCGTCCGCCGGCTCTCCGGGACGCCGGTCCGGGATGCGGCGAGCGGGTTCCGGGCTTTCTCGCGCCTGGCGCTCGAGCGGCTGAACCTGCTGACCGACTACTCGCACACGATGGAGCTGCTGATCCAGGCCGGCCGGATGAGACTCCCGGTGGCCGGCGTGCCGATCCGGACGAACCGGAAGATGCGCGAGTCGCGGCTGTTCCACAGCCTCGCCGGGTACGTCAGCTACTCGGCGGCGACGATCCTCCGGGTCTGGCTCAACTACTCGGCCCTGCGCGTGTTCCTGGGCGCGGCGGCGCTGTTCCTGCTCGGCGGCGTCGGCCTCGGCGTCCGGTTCCTCTACTTCTTCGCCACCGGGCAGGGCCAGGGCCACGTCCAGTCGCTGATCCTGACCGCGGTGCTGCTCTTCGTCGGGTTCCAGCTCGTCGTCATCGGCCTGCTCGCCGACATGGTCGGGTCGAACCGACGCCTGCTCGAGTCGCTGATGACCGAGGTCCGGCGGCTTCGCTACGGCCGCGGCTCGGGGAGCGGCGACTGACGGATGCCCGCGAGTCCCGCCGCCCCGGTGACCGGCAACTTCTGCGACAAGCAGGCGGTCCGGCACCCGCTCGAACGCCGGGCCGTCGCGCGCTTCGACCGCCGGCTCGCCGCGCTTGTCGCCGCGCGCGCGCCGGGCAGGGTGCTGGAGATCGGCTGCGGGGAAGGGCATGTTGCCGGGCTGGTCAGGGCGGTCCTGCCCGGCTGTCGGTATGTCGCCGCCGACATCGACCCTGCCCTGCTCGAGCTCGCCCGGCAGCGGGGCGCCGACGAGACGGTCCTGCTCGACCCGGCGGCGCCGACCAGGCTGGCCCGGCCCGACCGGAGCTTCGACCTCGTACTCCTCGTCGAGGTTCTCGAGCACGTTGCCGACCCGCGCGGGATGCTCGCCGAGGCGGCCCGCCTGGGCCGGTCGGTGATTGCGACGGTGCCGTTCGAACCCTGGTGGCGGCTGCTGAACCTGCTCCGCCTGCGCTACGTCGCCCGGCTCGGCAACACCCCCGGGCACGTCAACCACTGGGGCCGGCGCGGTTTCGCCCAATTGCTCGCGGGGTGCCCCGGGAGTGCGGAGGTGCGGTCGGTCTTCCCGTGGCTCGTCGCGGCCGTGGAGGTGCGTGGTGACGGATGACCTGGTCGTGACTGCCCGGCCGACGCCGCACGCGCTGCGCTGGCTGGCCGGTGCGGACGAGTTCCTGGCCCGGCACAGCCTCCCGGTCGCAATCGCGATTGCCGTTGCCGCGCTGGCGGTCCGGGTGCCGGCCGCCCTTTCCGGCTACCTGAACCCGGACGAGATTCTCCACGTGCTGATTTCCGGTGACACGACCTTCGCGGATTCGCTCGTCCGCGTCGCGCGGGCCCAGAGCCCGCATCCTTTCCTGCATGTCCTGGTGATCTACCTGCTCAATCTCGTCAGGGCCTCCGACTTCGTGCTCCGCCTGCCGTCGGTCATTGCCGGCGCGCTGGCGTCGTGGTTCGGTTTCCTCTGGATGCGCCGCGCAGCCGGCCCTGCCGCCGGGCTCGGCACGGCCGCGCTGCTGGCGTTCCTGCCCGAGACAGTCCGGCTCTCGGCGCAGATCCGCGAGTATGCGCTGCTGCTGATGTTCATTGCCGCCGCGCTCTACCTGCTCGAGGTCGGACTGGACGAAAACCGGGTCTGGCCGATACTGGCGTCGGGTGGGTTGATGCTCCTTGCACTGGCGACGCTCTTCGCGGCGATATGGGTCGCGCCGGCGCTGGCCGCATATGGTCTTGTCCGTCTGCTCGGCACCAGGGCGCCGCGCCGACTCTGGCTGGCCTGGGTTGCGGTCCAGGCGGCCTTCGCGGCCGGGCTGGCAGTCGCCTGGTTCACCCAGGTCTCGCAACTGATGGGGCAGAAGCAGAGCACGGCCACCGAGGGGTGGCTCCGGACGTCCTACTTCCAGCGCGGTGCCGACCACGTCCTGCGCTATCCTCTCCGGCAACTTGCCGTCGTGTTCCGCTACCTTTTCTCCGGGCCGGCAACCGGGTGGGTCGGTCTCCTGGCCGCATCAGCCGGGGTCGTATCGGCGGTCATGCGGCGCAAGACGGCGCTTGCCGTCCTGCTCGTCCTGCCGTTTGTCGCCAACTGCGCCGCTTCCTTCCTCGGGCTCTACCCGTTCGGCGGAACCCGCCACGTGCTTCACCTCGTGCTGTTCGCCGCCGCCGCGGTCGGACTGCTCGCGGCCGAGCCGGTCTTCCGGCGGCCGCTGCCGGTGCTGGCCGCGTTCGGGCTGCTGCTCGCGGCCGCGAACATCTGGCCAACCTGGCCCTCGCAGTTCATCCATCCGAGCAACCAGCGTCGCGAGTTGATGACGGCGGCGGTGGAGTACCTCGAGGAGAATGCACCGCCCGGCGGTGTTGTGTTCTGCGACCACCAGTCGGCGGTCGTGCTCCGCTACTACCTGGGTCGGGCAAGAACGCTCGACGCCGGAGAGGAGAGGAACGGCTTCGTTGCGCTGGCGGCGGGCGACTACTGGACGGTGCGGCCGCCAATCGGCCGGGTGTTCTGGAGTTTCGACGCGGCCAGCTTCAGCCGCGAGTTCTCAGAGCTGGTCAGGTCCTGGGACGCGGGACTCGACCGGCCGGTCTGGGTCTTTGACGCGGGCTGGGGGTACAACCTGACGCCGGACCTTGAGTGGAACTACGGCGTCCGGCTGCCCGAGGCACAGACGTTCGGCCGGGCGATTTCGGTATTCGCGCTGAGCGGTCGGCAACTCCCGCGCAGCGCGTGGGCCTCGGCCGCGCTCGAGTCGCTGGCCGTCGAGGTGGCGCCCCGGTGGGCCGGGCGGGTTAAGGCGGTGCTGTGGCCGAGCGACCACGACACCTGCGGGCCGGCGGCCGCCGCGGCAGGCCGGCTGGCCCCGGCGATCATCAGTTACCGGGAGTTGCGACGAGGCACGTACGCGGGAGAGGACAGTCTCGCCGGCCGCCTGCCGGGGCTTGCGTTCTGGGTCTTCGGCAACATCGAGACCCACCCGGAGCTGCTGCGCCTGATGGACAGCGGAGAGCCACTTCGGGCGGAGGGGTACCGCTTCACCCCTCTCGCGGTTGACCCGGACGAGGTGGCCGTGGTCTATCTCGTCGAGCCGGACACGGCCGCGGCGCGCGAGCCCTGACGCGTGCGCTACGAGGGCAACATCTTCCGGCCGCCGTCCGAGGCGGATTCCCTGCTCATCCAGGCCACGGTCGGCTGCTCGCACAACCGGTGCTCGTTCTGCGCGATGTACCGGGACAAGAAGTTCCGGGTCCGGCCGGTCGCGGAGGTGCTCGAGGACGTCGCGGCCGCCCGGCGGTACCACGGCCCGGGCCTGCGCCGGGCCTTCATCTGCGACGGCGACGCGTTGATGCTGCCGATGGCCTACCTGCGGCAGTTGCTCGACCGGCTGGCGGCGGCGTTCCCGGATCTCCAGCGGGTCGGCATCTACGCCAACGCCCGGGACCTCCTGAAGAAGACCGACGAGGAACTCGCGGAACTGGCCCGGCGCCGGCTGAGCATCTTCTACCTCGGGCTCGAGTCCGGCTCGGACCGGGTGCTCGAGCGGATCGACAAGGGCGCGACCGCGGCCGAGATGGTCGCGGCGGTCAGGAAGGGCATGGCGGCCGGGATGAAGGCATCGGTCATCTACCTGCTCGGGCTGGGCGGGCGCGCCGGCTGGCGCGAGCACGCGCTCGCGTCGGCGCAAGCGGTCTCGGCGATGGAGCCGAACTACCTCTCGGCGCTGACCGTGACGATCGTCCCGGGCACGCCGCTGGCCCGCGCGCTGGCCGGCGGGGAGTTCGAACTGCCGTCACCGGAGGAGTTCGCGCTGGAACTGAAGCTGTTCCTGGAGAACGTCACCGTCCCGGCGACCGTGTTCCGCTCCAACCACGCCTCGAACTACGTCCCGCTCGCCGGCCGGCTGCCGAAGGACCGCGACCGGCTGGTTGCGGAACTGGCCGCGGCCATCGAGCACCACCGCTTCAGGCCCGAGTACCTGCGCGGACTCTGAGCGCTACTTCGCGCCCAGCCGGAGAAGCTGGGCGACCGCCAGCGGAAGCTGGACCAGGAAGCTCCAGGCGAGCGCGGGCAGCGGTCGGATGTCGTCGGCGAGCGCGATGAGCGCGAGCGGCAGGGCGGGCAGGTAGTAGCGCTCGTAGACCAGCGGCCCGCTGGCGAGGAAGAGCAGTCCCAGCGCGAGGAAGAGAATCGTCGCCGCCCGCTGAGGCGGTGCGGCCCGCCGCAACCCCAGCGCGAGCACGACGATGACCGCCCCGCCGAGGACCGCGCCGATGCCGGACAACACCGGTAGAGCGCCGGCGGGCAGGAGCCGGAAGAGCGTCCGGACGATGCCAGCGCCGGGCTCGGGCGCGGCGGCGGCGACCGGCAGGGCGAGGAGGGCGAGCAGCAGCCAGGCGCCGGGCGCGGTTCTTCGCACCCGAAGCCAGAGCCAGGGCAGGCAGTAGAGCCCGGTCCAGACCAGGAACGAGGACAGGCCGGCGAGCGAGAAGCCGGGCGCGTGGCGCGACTGCAGGGCGGGCGGGACCAGCCCGCCCCAGAGCAGCAGGATCGGGACAAGCGCGAGCGCGGGCAGGGCGAGCAGCAGACCGGTCCGGCGACGCCCGGCGCCGGACGCGACTTCGACGGCCGCGAGGCCGAGCGGCAGGAAGAGGAAGTACTGGCGGACGAGGACCGCGGCCGCGGCGCTGGCGAGGCAGGCGACGAGCCGGCCGGCGTGCGGACGCTCGCGCCACCGAAGGAAGAGCAGAAACGCGCCGAGGCCGGCGAGCAAGGCCGGCTGTTCGCTCAGGAAGAGTCCGGAGAGCGTCAGGAAGTAGGGGAAGGTGGCCAGCAGCAATATCAGCGCGCCGGCGCGCTCGCCCGCCGCCCGGCGGGCGAGGAGCGCGAAGAGCACGAGGTTGGCGGTGGCGCAGGCCAGGATGAGGAGACGAAGGGACAGGAGCGAGGTGCCGAAGGGCGCGGCGAGGTTTGCGAACAGGACGTAGAACAGCGGGCCGACCGCGGCGCCCGCCTCGCGCAGGGTCGTGAGCCCGGGCAAGCCCGGGCCGTAGCGCGCGAGCTCGGGCAGGTGGTAGAGCGCCTCGTCCCAGACCGGCCGGGGCAGGGCGACGTTCAGGTACACCGCCGTCAGGCAGGGCAGGACGACGGCGATGACGAATGCCAACCGGGTGCGCGCAGTCATAACCTCTTGAATGACCGATACTAACCGGTGCCCGCGGCAAGTCAATGGCGGTCCTGAACCTGCCGGTCGGCGGCATTGTCGAATAGTGACTCAGCGGCTCGCGCTGGGATGGAAACCAGGAAGTCGGTCAGCAAACCGGAGGATGACGTGAGAAACCTTGTGCTGGCAGTTTCGGTATTGGCGGCTGTGGCCGCCGGGCAGAGCTGGAGTTCGCAGACCAGCGGAACGAATGACAATCTCGACGGGGTCTGGTTCGTTGAGAACATCCGCGGCTGGGCGGTCGGCGACGCCGGCACGTCGCTGCGGACGACGAACGGCGGCCAGACCTGGACGTCGTTCTTCCTGACCAACCAGGACCTCGAGGATGTCGCCTTCCACGGCGGCAACTCGGCGGTCGGCCTGATCGTCGGCGATGACGGGCGCATCTTCCGGACCACCGACGGCGGCGCGAACTGGTCGCAGGTGTCGAGCGGGACCGCCAGCAACCTGCGGGCGGTCGCCTTCAGCGCTGGAAGCGCGGCCTACGTGGCGGGACGCGATGGCGTCATCCTGCGCTCGACCGACCTCGGTGCAAGCTGGTCCGTTGTCGAGACCGGTTCGGTCCGCTGGGAAGGCATCTGGGCGTTTGGCGAGAACCTCGCCTGGGTGGTCGGCCGCGAGGGCAACATCAAGGCGACCGCGAACGCGGGCGCGAGCTGGGGCGCCCAGTCCAGCTCCACCGGCAGCGACCTGCACGGCGTGTTCTTTATCGACGGTCAGAACGGCTGGGCGGTCGGGCAGAACGACGTGGCGCTCAAGACCACCAATGGCGGCGCGAGCTGGGCGCTGGCCAACGCCGGCATCAACGTCAGTCTCGACGGCGTCCACTTCGAGAGCGCCGGCGAAGGCTGGGTGGTGGGCAGTCTCGGCCGCATCTGGCGGTCGACCAACGGTGGCGCGAACTGGGTCCAGGAGGCGAGCCCGGTGTCGAGCGAGCTGAACGACGTCTTCTTCACCGACCCGAACCACGGCTGGGCGGTGGGAGCCTCGGGCCGGATCGTGACGCGGATTGCCGCCGGGATCGAGGAGCAGCCGGCAGGCTCGCCGTCCGGAAGCATCGAAGCGCGTCCGAACCCGATGACGTCGAACGGCACCATCAGCTACTCGGTGCCGGCGCCCGGTCGCGTCGAGGTGCGGGTCATAGACGGCACCGGGCGGCTGGTGAGGACGCTGGCGAGCGGCACGGCCGAGGCCGGCCGCCATTCGCTGAGCTGGGACCGCTCGGATGCGGCCGGGCGCCCGGTCGCCTCCGGCGTGTACTTCTATGAGATCGCCGCCGGGGCGGTGGCGCGGCTGGCGGTGGTCGTCGTTGACCGGTAGCTCGGGATGTCAGTTCTGCGAGGGGCCTCCGGGCCCCTCGCGGCTTTCACGAGGTTTCGAGGGCGATGCCGGCGACCGGGCGGACCGAGGCGGGCAGGCCGAGTTCGTCGCGGAGGCCGGGCGTGTCGTCGAGCCAGCGCCAGTCCGCGGGCCGGCCGAGTGCGGCGAGGGCGATGCTGACGTGCGCCATCCCGATGCCGGCATCGAGCAACGGGTAGCCCCACTTCGCGAGACCTGCCACCCGGTAGTAGCCCGCGTTCTCGTCCGCGCAGATCAGCAGTTCCGCGCCACGGACGACAACCCGCCAGGGCCGGGCGTTTCCGGCCGACGGCGCGTGACGCAGGCAGTCGAGGATGAAGCCGAGGTCGGCGTCCGGGTCGAGCGGGACGCCGAAGCGGTCGCGGAACGCGAACTTGGCGAAGTCGAGCCGCCGTCGCGCGCCGACCGCGGCGCGAATCGCCCGGTTCACCAGCCGGCCGGCAGTGCCGTGCGCGGGCCGGCCGAACATCACGATTGCCGGCATGCGCTCATCCGGCCCGGCGCCGACCAGTGCCCGGGCCGCGGCCTCGTGCCGGAGCGTGCCGACCCAGCAGGAGCCCAGCCCGAGCCGGGTCAGCTCGATGACCACCTGCTCGACCCGGAACCCGAAGTCAGCGAGGACGTGCGCGGAACCGGCAAGCCGGGCGCCGAGGAAGTGCCGGGCCGAGACAATCGCGGTGAAGCTCCCGAGCGCGGAGGCGAGCCGCTCGCTGGGTTTGTTGATGGCGCGGATGGCACAGGTGAATCGGCTGGCGGGCACGAGCGGACGGACCCCGGCCGCGAAGTCGCGAATGAGGTCGAGCCGGCCGGGTTCGACCGGCTCGGAGGAGTAGCGGCGGACCGAGTGGCGCGCGAACAGCGCCGCGACGGTATCGCGGTGCTCGGTGCCGGCGTCCCGGGACGGAATCACCAGCGGTCAGCCCAGCGGCTGGTGGTTGTCCTGAGGCTCGTGCTTGAGGAGGTCGAGCGACTCGAGCAGGTCGCGGACCTGGTAGCGGACAGTGTCGCGCACCCGGCGGTATTCCTCGATGCCCTTGCCGTACGGGTCGGGGATTTCCCACTTCACCTCTCGCGCGCCGGGCAGGAACGGGCAGACGACCTCGCAGCCCATCGTCACGAGGTACTCGTAGCGGAGGTCCGGGAGGTCCTTGAAGCCCCTGGGCCGGGCCTCGGAGATGTCGATGCCGTCTTCCTTCATCACGGTGATCGTGTCCGGCTGGACCGCGGCCGCGGGGTGGGAGCCGGCGGACGCGCAATCGACGTCCCGACCCAGCTCGCGGCAGAACGCCTCGGCCATCTGGCTGCGGCACGAGTTGCCGACACAGGCGAAGACTATGCGGGTTGCCATGGTCTCATCTTAACCGGCTGAGGACAGGACGCAACGTCCCGGGGCGCAGGCCGGGCGGCGTCAGCCGATCCCGAGCCGGTCGCCAGTCAGCGCGAGGCCGGCAGCGCACACCGGCGTACGGTCAGCATTCCCGGCACGGCAGTGCCGTGACTTACGGCAGGCTGTTGCCCTCGGCGTCGGTCTTGACCAGGTAGAAGTCCCAGTCGCCCGCCCCGAAGGAATTGCTGTGACCGCCGATGACATAGCCTCCGTCTGCGGTCTGCTGGACCGTCATAGCCACATCCCCTGCGGAACCACCGAATGTCCGCTCCCACAGCAGACTGCCGGTGCCGTCGGTCTTGATGAGGTAGGCGTCGGTGCCGGTGCTGTCGGTCTTGGTCGTGCCGGCAATGATGTAGCCACCGTCGGCGGTCTGCTGGACTGATTCGCCGATGTCGGTCGACGCGCCGCCGAATGTCTTCATCCAGAGCACGTTGCCGCCGGCATCGGTCTTGATGAGGTAGACGTCAACCCCGCCGGCGCCGTAGGACGCGGTGAGGCCGGCGATGATGTGACCGCCATCGGCGGTCGGGCAGACGGAACGGCCCAGGTCGCCGTGCGGGCCGCCGATGTGGGTGTGCCATGTCGTGGAGCCGTCCGCCCCGACCTTGAGCAGCCAGACATCACCGACGATGTCGTACCGCCAGGTCGTGCCGACGACGATGTACCCGCCGTCCGATGTCTGCCGGACGGCGTTGCCTTCCTCCCTGCTGTCAGAGTAGCCTTTGGTGTCGGACCATTGCTTGTTGCCGAGCGCGTCCGTCTTGACCAGCAGGACATCACCGCCGTATGCCGATGTCGAGCCGACGAAGATGCTGCCGCCGTCGCTGGTCGGCTGTACCGAGATGCCGTCATCGTCCTCGCTGCCGTAGCCGAACAGGTAGTCCCATTGCCGGGAGCCGTCCACAGCGACCTTGACGAGCCAGGCCTGCATCCCGCTGCCGAATGAACTCGTTGCGCCGACGACGACGAAACCGCCGTCAGTGGTTTGACCGACCGACCTGCCGATGTCGTCGGCTGACCCGCCGAATGTCCTCGTCCACAGGGTGTCACCGACCGAGTCCGTCCTGACAAGGTGGACGTCCCGCCCGCCTTCTCCGTAGGACAAGGTGTAGCCGGCAATGATGTAGCCACCGTCCGATGTCTGTCGGGCGGACATGCCGACGTCATCGCCCGTTCCGCCATGGGTCCTGAACCAGCCCGGAGAGATGACGATGCCGGAACTGCCCGACCAGTCAGAGACGGCGTTGTTCAGGTTCTTCGCCTGCGCCTTGACGAGGTACGTGCCTGTGGCGGTCCAGGCGTGGCGGGCCGAAGCCGTGTCGCCGGACGCCACCAGCAGGCTCCAGTCCGACGTGTCGCCGTCGCCCCAGTCAAACCGGATGGCGATGTTGTCACCATCGGGGTCAACCGCTGACGAGGAGAAGCTGTAGGGGACGCCGACCCCCCCGCTGGAGGGGCCGGAGGGTGCAGCAGGCGTGTTCGGCGGCAGTGTCTTGTCGCAGCCGAGCGACAGCAGGGCCGACACGAAGACAGTCGCAGGAACTGAGAAGAACCGGCACTTGATCATCGAGGCCTCCTATTGCAGCGCCAGTCTACAGCGCCTCCGGCAGAGTGTCAAAGAAGGGAACCGGGGAATGGAGAACAGCGGGTAGTGATTGGGCGTCAACCAACCCGGAGGCGGCGTCTGATCAGCGCGAGGTTGGTGACGTCCTCGGCGTTGTAGCGCAGGAGCGTACTGAGCGCCTCCGGGTCGCGGCCGCGCCGGTAGGCGCGCCAGAGCCGGACCGCGTCCAACCCGTCAATCCCCCCGGTCTCGCGGCCGATGCCGAGCTGATGCTCGACCGCCTTGAGCCCGCCCCAGAGGTTGCTCCGCCAGCAGTGATGCATGAGGTCGCAGTGGGTGAAGCGCCGCAGGTTCACGCCGAGGTGGCGTTCGATGAACGGCAGGTCGAACCGCGCGCCGTTGTAGGAGTAGATGATGCTCGCGGGCTCGAGGGTATCGAGAAGCACCCCGGCGGTCAAGGTGTCGTCGTAGAGCTGGACGACCCGGAGCCCGCGGTTGCCTTCGAGGCAGATGCCGACGACCGTGAGTTTGTTGCGGTACCGATTCAGTCCGGTCGTCTCGATGTCAATGTAGGCGCGGCAAGCGGACCCCATCGCCTCGAAGGCTAGGCGTTCTGCGGGTCAGGTCAAGCGGAACGTCCGTGTCTGCGCAGCGGGCGCCAGCAGGGGAAGCGCGGCTACGCCGGTCCGGGCCCGGGGAACCAGCGCCGGGTGCGCAGGCAGATGCGGACCAGGAGCAGCATCACCGGCACTTCGATGAGCACCCCGACGACCGTCGCCAGCGCCGCGCCCGAGGACAGCCCGAAGAGCATCGCCGCGGTGGCGATCGCGACCTCGAAATGGTTTGACGCCCCGATCATCGCCGCCGGCGCGGCGTCCTCGTAGCGCAGCCTGAGCAGGCGCGCCAGCCCGTAGCCGAGCCAGAAGATGAGGTTGGTCTGGATGAAGAGCGGGATGGCAATCCAGAGAATCGTCAGCGGGTTGGCGAGGATTACGTCGCCCTTGAAGCTGAACAGCAGGACGAGCGTGATGAGCAGGGCGACAATCGTGACCGGGGTCAGCAGGGGCAGGAACCGTTCCCGGAACCAGGCCTCGCCCCGGGCCCGGATAATCAGCCGGCGGCTCAGGTAGCCCGCGCCGAGCGGCAGGGCGACGTAAACCGCGATCGAGAGCACCAGCGCCTGCCAAGGCACCGGCAGCCGGCCGACCCCGAGCAGGAACCCGCCGAGCGGGCCGTAGAGCAGCAGCATCACCAGCGAGTTGACTGCGACCATCACCAGCGTCAGGCCGTCGTTGCCCTTCGCGAGGTAGCCCCAGACCAGCACCATCGCGGTGCAGGGCGCAATGCCGAGCAGGATCGCGCCCGCCAGGTAGGAGCGCCAGAGCGGGACTTCCAGCATCCGCACCCCGTTCTCCAGCACCACCCGGCCGACGCCGTACGCCGCGCCCGGCTCGAGGTTCACCCCGAGTGGCAGTTTCACGAGGTCGGTTGCGTCCGCGCCGATGAACCCGCGGAACAGCAGGCCGAGAAACAGGATGGAGATCGCGTACATCGTGAACGGCTTCACCGCCCAGTTGATGAACAGCGTCAGCCCGACCGGCTTCGCGCTCCGGCCCGCCCGGAGCACCGCCGCGAAGTCAATCTTCACCATTATCGGGTACATCATGAAGAACAGGCAGACCGCAATCGGGATGGACACGACCGGCGCGCCGCCGGCATGCATCGCGATGCCGTCGAGCGCCTTGGCCAGCCCGGGCGCGAGCCGGCCCAGCCCGATACCCGCCCCGATGCAGGCCAGCACCCAGACGGTCAGGTATTTCTCGAAAACGTTTAGCCCCTTGGGCTGCTTATCAACACAGGCCTTGGATATCATCTCTCCTCGCATTTCACGCGCTTGCGGACCGCTACCTGTGGCCCCCGCCGCCGGACCAGCGCGAACAGCGGCCGCAGTTCCGGGTTCCGGGTCACCGAGTAATGCCGCCACCTGCCCTGCCGGACGCCGCGCAGCAGCCCGGCCGCGCAGAGCATCGTCAGGTTGCGCGAGGCCCGGGTCTGGGAGATGCCGAGCGCGGCCATCACCTCGCAGACGCAGAGCGTCCGCTCCTCGATGAGCAGGCGGAGCATCCGGAGCCGGGTCTCGTCGGCCAGCGCGCGGAACATCGCGGCCGCGCCCGCTTGTCCGCGCCGGGCGCCTCGGCTGTCACGGGTGGTGCTCATATGCGCAATACCGCATGTATTCTACGCCCACCGCGGGCCCGGTCAAGCCGTTGCGGCCCGGTTCAGGCCAGCCAGCGGCGGTTGACGGTGCGCAGGCTGAGCAGGAACAGGCCGAGGCAGAAACCGGCGAGGATAATCAGTTCCAGCCCGAGGGGCAGGACCCCGGGCCGGCCCACCGCCTGGTGCATGATATCCGCGCCCCAGGTCGGGGGCAGGGCGTAGGACAGCGGCCGGAGCCAGAACGGCAGGCGTTCCAGCGGGAAGAAAAGGCCACACAGGAACACCATCGGGAACCGGAAGAAGTTGGACAGGGTCTGGGCCTCGAACACCTCGGCCACCGACACCGCGACCAGCAGTCCGAGGAAGGCCGAGCTGACCGCGGTCAACACCACCCCGGCGACCAGCGCGGGCCAGTTGATGCCGGCCAGGCTGGTGAAGAACGCGGCCAAGGCGACCGGCACGAACGCGTTGAGGATGCCGAACGCGATCGCGCCCGCGGCCTTGGCGAACATCAACAGCGACAGCGGCACCGGCGCGAGCAGGAGCCGCTCCAGCGAACGGGCCTTGCGCTCGAAGGTAATCGCGACCGCGAGCAGGGAGGTGGTCCCGAACAGCACCGCCAGCGTCATCACCCCGGGCAGCAGCGCGCGCAGTTCCGACGGGTCCGCGCCGGAGCGGACGAAGAACATCCCGGTCCAGGCCAGCGGGAAGACCAGGCCCCAGCTCACGTTCGGCGGCTTCAGGTAGTAACTGCGCATGTCCTTGGCGATGATGCTCCGGAACGCGACCCAGCGCTTCACTTCTTCTCCTTCTCCCGGAGCAGGACGCCCGCTTCGAGCCCGGTGGTCTCGACGAACACCTCCTCGAGCGTCGGCCTGAGCCGCCGCGCCTCGATGACCTCGATACCCTGCTCCTCGAGCGCGCGTACCAGCGGGCCGACCGGCAGGGCTTCGGCCGACTCGGCCCGCACCCTGCCCTCGCGCACCGCGAAGCGCGCCGCCGGGAACGCCCGGCCGAGCGCTTCGGCCGCGGCCCCGGGCCGCTCGGCAAGCTCCAGCTCCAGCACCTGCCGGTCGCGCACCGGCTCGAGCAGGCTCGCGACGGTGTCGGTGCGGACGATGCGGCCCCGGACGATGAACGCGACCCGGCCGCACAGCCGTTCCGCCTCCTCGATGTAATGAGTCGTGAGCAGGATGGTGGTGCCGGCGGCGTGCAGGTCGGCGATGAGCCGCCGGATATGCCGGGCGCTCTGGACGTCAATCCCGGTCGTCGGCTCATCCAGGAACAGCACCGGCGGCCGGTGGATGATGCCGGCCGCGATCGTCAGCTTGCGCTTCATCCCCTTCGAGTAGCCGGCGAAGCGGCGCCGGGCGGCCTCGGTCAGCCCGAACTCCGCCAGCAGGGCCTGTGCCCGGGCCGCGGCCTCCGGGCCGGGGATCCCGTAGAGCGAGGCGCAGAACCGCAGGTTCTCGAACCCGGTCAACTCGGGATACAGGTTGCTTTCGTCCGGGACCACGCCGATCAAGTGCTGGGCCGAGCGGGGCCGGCGCGCACAGTCAATCCCGGCGATGCTGAACCCGCCCGCGTCCGGCCGGGCGAGGCCGGTGAGCAGGTTGATGGTCGTGGTCTTGCCTGCGCCGTTCGGGCCGAGCAGGCCGAACAGTTCGCCGGTCCGGACTTCGAGGTCCAGCCCGTCCACCGCGACGACCTCGCCGAAGCGCTTGGCGAGGCCGCGGGCGAGTACCGCGGCAGGAGCGCCGGTCACGCCGTCCGCTCTCGTGACGAGGGTACCGCAACCTGCACGCCCAGGAGCCGCGCACCCCGGGTCGTACTCATCTCGATGGTGGCCGGGCCGGTCACCAGGCATCTCTCCTCAGCCAGCGCGAACTCGGCGCCGTCGACGAGCACCTGCGCCTCGCCGCGGAGCAGGACGAAGATGACTGAAGATTCCATCCTGCAGGCAGGCTGTGTCTCGCCGGGCGCGAGTTCAACAATCCGCGTCTTGAAGCCAGGCCCGGCGTGGAAGACGTTCCTCTGCCGCTCGGCCCACGGAAAGGCTGGTAGCGTCTTCAGGTCAAAGACCTCGGCCATTGCGGGCGCTACTTTCCGCCCGACTTGTTGACGCAGGAGTGCTTCTTGGTCGTGCCGTGGCACTTCCGAAGCTGCTCAGGCGTGCAATCCTCGGGCTTGCCTTTCAGCTCTTTCGGGCACTGACACTTCTTGTCTTCGCAGCACATGGTCTGGCTCCTTTCTTCGGCTTCATGGCATCACTGACGGCCTTGCTCACCAGCGCGGCCGCGCCGGGCGCGAGCCGGTAGTGGACGAAGTAGCCCCGGCGCTCGGGCAGGACCAGCCCGACCGATTTCAGGACGCGCAGGTGCTGGGACACCGCGCCGGCCGAGATGCCGGTCAGGCGCGAGAGCGCGCCGACGCAGAAGACGTCGCCGGCCAGCAACTGGACGATGCGCAGTCGGCTCCCGGTCGAGAGCGCGGCGAACAGCGCGGCCTGCCGGGCGGTGCTGTCGGGGCGCTTCATCCGATTAAGTATGCGCTAAAACACTATTAAGTCAACGGGCACGCAGCCGGTGTGTTGACCGTGCTTCCGGCCTTGGCTAGACTGACTCATGAAGGGCCTCGCGGTGCTTCTCGCCTGGCTGGGGGTGGCGCTATTCTCGGTGTGGCTGATGTTCCGGCTCCTGGCGGCCCGGGGCCGGGTGCAACTCCTGCCCCGCACCTTCGGGCTTGCCGACTGGGTTCTCGTCGCGCTGGCGCTCGGCTACGGCGCGTTCCACCTCGTCCGGCTTGCCCGCCGCGGGTCCGGGCCCGGGCCGGCGACGGACGAGTTGCTCGTCCCGCTCGTCCGTTTCTGGCAGAACTGGCGTGTTGCCCGGGTCCCGCAGGATTCGGTCCGGGTCGACGACCTTGACTGGACGATTCGCGTCACTCGCCCCGACGGCCCGGTTGCCGCTTCCTGCCCGCCCGGCTTCGTCATCGACCCGGCCCCGCGCTGTCCGGTGTGCGGACTGCCCGCGGGCGAGCGGCGTCAGGACGGCTTCTGGCTGCGCTCCTGTTCGTCCAGCGCCTGCAACTGGAACCGGCTTCGGCGCGAGTCAATCGCCCGAACCCTGGCCCGGCTCGACCGCGCCGCCCGCAAGGCCTGGGCCATCTCGCAGACGCCCGAAGCGTAGGCCTCCGGAGTACATGACCGGATACCGCACCCTTCCGTTCCGGGCTATCCGCACTGCGGCAGTCCCTGCTACGTGCCTGCCGGGAGCTTGACGCTGAAGACGTCGTAGCTGATCTTGCGCAGGAGATCGGGCGACAGGCCCCGGGCCACCCACTTGTCCCGGAGAATCGCCGCCTCGCCGACCGCGGCCGGGCCGCTGATCCGGTTGGTCAGCTTCCACAGCTCCCTGCCGAAGTCGAGGTAGTAGATGTAGGCGATGACCGGCGCGCCGGCCGCGTTCAGCACGGTCCGGACCTCGGTCTCCATCGCGTGCATGCTGTCGAACGCGGCCTGGACCCGGGCCACGACCGTCGGGTTGGCCAGGCTCTGGGCGGCCATCTCGGAGCTACCCTGGGGCAGCTTGCCGTCGGCGTCGCGCTCGAACCGCGCCCGCCACTTCGCCCAGCGGATTGCGCCATCGCGCGGGGGAACAGGATTGGGCATCTTGCCTCCTCAAGCGGGACTCGCCCGCACACAGGACTCTTCTGACCCCGGGTCCTGACCGCGGCCAGAACCCCTCACCCGGTTCGACTCCCGAACCCGGCCCGGAGTTGCTCGAAATCACCCCCCACCCGCACTCCCGGAGTAACTCCCCCAGTTACTCCCGGAGTAACTCCCCCAGTAACCCCGGGAGTAACCCCCGGAGTAACTCCCCCAGTAACCCCCGGAGTAACCCCCGGAGTAACCCCGGGAGTTACTCCCGGAGTAACCCCCGGAGTAACCCCCGGAGTTACTGGGGGAGTAATACCGGGTATGGGGGAGGGGGAGTTGCGTGCCATAATGTCTGCAAATTGGCAAAGAGAGAGTGGCCATTGAGCCGTGCCGCATTCCGATGAGAATGTGGCGTCAGTTATGATCGAAAGGAGGCTCGAATGGCCACAAGAAGAATGACCGATAGTAACACAGCCGAGGCGCCCGGACAAGGGTTTCTACTGGATGACCCGGAAGTGCTCAAG
>JAWOHE010000097.1:0-14863 GCA_046485285.1 bacterium | reverse complement strand
TCATTGTTGTTGCCCTCGAAGTTCCAGCCGTGGTTCGGGTAGCTCGGGTCAGTCCACATGTGGCCGGCCAGGTCCGGGTGCGTGTAGTCGCAGCCCGTGTCGATGTTCCCGACCACCACCCCGTCCCCCGTGTAGCCGTACACCGCCCACACCGAGTCCGCCTTCACCTTCCGCACGTTCCACTCAACCGTATAAGAACCCGCTGTAACATCCCCTTCGCTCGCCACCGCTGCAAGGCCGAGTGCGTTCGGGGTTGCGATCCTGTCCCATTGCACGACCCAGACTTCCGGCCGCGCAGCCACCGACGCTACCACCTCCGGCGTTGCCTCGCAGTACACAGCATTGACCAGCCAGAACGGGATAATCTGGCCAACACGTCCGGCGCGCTGGTGACCCTCGAGCTCCGCCAGCAGGCCGGCCTGCGAACGCTCGGCGAGCGCCTTCGCCGACGTCACCGTATGACGCCAGCGCTCTTCCTTGTCCTTAATCGTCCGAATGATGCCTTCCCCGTCCAGCTGTTCGGTCAGCACTACCAGCACCTCGATCTGTTCGCCGCTCTCGAGGAGGGCCATTTGATCCAACAGCAGCGGTTCGATCTCCGCCGCGGGCGTGGCCGCGAAAAACAACGCGACCCCGAGCAACACCATCAGCAGTCTGCCCATCTTCAGGAACCTCCTTCTGGGCTCGGTCGGTCCGAGGCGGGCACCCTGTGCGCCAGTCTCGTGCGCCGCAGTCAATCGGGCAGATGAACTGCGGACATCGGCCGGTCCATCCGACATTGTCACCCGGCAGGCGCGCGTGTCAAGCAGGTCTGGCTAAGACTGCGGGTTTGCACAGATCATCCGAGCCGGTTGACAAACCCGGGCAGTCGGCTAGCATAGCGCGCTCCGGAAAGCGCTAACCAAAGGAGTCACCCGTGAAAGTCATCATTACCGATCCGATCGCCGCGAAGGGCGTTGAGCTTCTCAAGGCCGCCGGCATCGAAGTCAGCGAACAGCCCGGTCTTCCCCCGGATGAACTCATCAAGGCCATCCCGAACTACGACGCAATCATCGTTCGCAGTGCGACCAAGGTGACCGCTGGCGTCATCAACGCCGGCACCAGTCTCAAGTGTATCGGCCGGGCCGGCGTTGGGCTGGACAACGTCGATCGCAAGGCCGCTGAGGCGAAGGGCGTAACTGTCGTCAACACGCCAACCGCAACCTCCATCACCGTCGCCGAGCTCGCGCTCGGGATGATGATATCCTGCGCGCGCTCGATTCCACAGGCAACAGCCTCGATGCGTTCGCACAAGTGGGAGAAGAAGCAGTTCAAGGGCACCGAGCTGTACGGCAAGACGCTCGGTCTTATCGGTTCCGGACGCATTGGCACCGAGCTCGCCAAGCGCGCCGAGGCACTGGGGATGAAGGTGATGGTCCTTGACCCCTACATCAAGGAGTGCCTGTACGGAACCGCCTGCCGGCTCGAGGAACTGCTGCCCGCTGCCGACTACATCTCGCTCCACGTCCCACGCACCGAAGAAACGTATCATCTCATCAACCGGGAGACGATTGCCAAGATGAAGAAGGGCGTCATCATCGTCAACTGCGCCCGCGGCGGCATTATTGACGAGGAGGCGCTCTTTGAGGCCTTGCAGTCCGGCCACGTCGCAATGGCTGCACTCGACGTCTATGAGCTCGAGCCGGTCAAGGACTTCAAGCTCTTCAGCCTTCCCAACGTCATCGGCACGCCACACATCGGCGCGCAGACCAAGGAAGGACAGGAGCGGGCCGGCATCGGCATCGCCGAGAAGGTTCGCGACGTTCTGCTCGCGAAGAAGTGAAGGCAAAGCTCCATGGCTGAGATACGCCCCTTACGCGGCATCCGCTACAACCCGGTCCGGGTTCCCGATCTGAACAGGGTCGCCACCCAGCCCTACGACAAGGTCAGCCCGGAGATGAAACAGGCCTATCTTGCCGCCGACCCGTACAACTTCGTTCGACTCATCCTGCCCGACAGCTACGAGGAGTCGGACCGGCTCTGTAGGCGGTGGCTGAGCGAGGGTGTGTTCGTTCGCGACAACACGCCTGCGCTCTACGCCTATCACGAGGAATTCGAGGCGCAGGGGACGAGGCACGTCCGCAAGGGATTCATCGGCCTCCTACGGGTTGACGAGTTCGAGAAAGGTACGGTCCTCCCCCACGAACGGACGCTGTCCAAGGCCAAGGCCGACCGGCTGAACCTGGCTCGCGCGACGCGCAAGGACTACGAGCAGATCTTTATGCTCTACTCGGACCCGAGCCGTGAGGTCGACCGCCTGCTCGATCCCGTCGGGGAGCCGGACCTTAAGGTGACTGACGAATACGGCGTGAGGCACCGGGCCTGGACCATCACCGACCCGGCAGCGATTGCCGCGGTACGTGCTAGACTGGCCAACGAGGTCATGCTCATAGCCGACGGGCACCACCGATACGAGACCGCCCTCAACCTGCGCAAAGAGATTGAGGCGGCAGATTCCGGCCTCTCCCCCGACGCCGCGGTGCGTTTCAAGGCTTGTGCGTTCGTTAATGTCGCTGACCCGGGTCTGGTCATACTCCCGACCCACCGTTTCCTCAAGAACCTTGGTGAGGTAGACTGGAGCTCGAAAACGGACGAGATCGGTCGTGCCTTCCGGGTGACGGCGGTCGTGCCCGGCCGCGCGGAAGCGAAACTCAAGGCCGCGGCCGGCGGCAACGCGTTCGTGCTCCACGCCGGCAGGGGTCGGACTTGGCTGCTTGAGCTCACCGACCGGGCCGCGGTCGAACGAGCAGCCGGGCCGAAGCGCAGCGCCGACTATCTGGCGCTGGATGTCGTCGTGCTCCACTCGGTCGTCATCGAGGGAATCTTCGGGGTCACGCCCGACAGGATCGAGCACCACGTCAAGTACGAGCGCGACTGGAACCGGGCCATTGAGCGTGTTGACGCTGGCGAGTTCCAGGCGGTCCTGCTGATGAACCCGACCCGGTCCGAGCAGGTTCGGTGCCTGGCCGAGAGGGGTGAACGGATGCCCCAGAAGTCGACCGACTTCTACCCGAAGCTGATATCCGGCCTGGTGTTCGCTGACATCGGCCCGGACGAGACGGTCTGAAGGAGGATCGGGATGAAACGATACTTTGCGACCCTGCTCGGTTGTCTTGCTCTGCTATCGTGCCCCATCGCGGCCCGTCCGGCCGCGCGACAGGGCCAGCCCGGTGGTGGCTTCGGCTGGTTCGGCCCAACGCTGGCGTTCGTTGACTTCAACGGGATGAACTCCGAGCTTGGCCAGGTCGGCGTTGATGTCTTGAACTCGGCGCACTGGCAGTTCGGCGGCGGAGGTCACTTCTACACCAACCGCGTCGTCATCGGCGGCTCGGGCCAGGGTGGAAGTCAGACTGTTGCCTTGGACAGCCTCGTTGTTCGGGTGGATATCGGAGGCGGCCGGTTTGAAGCGGGCTACGCCGTACTGACGCTGAAGCACCTGGTCGTGACGCCGATACTGGGGATCGGTGGAAGCGCCTACAGCGTGACGGTCGAGAGCCGCCGCGCCCCGAGCAGCTTCCGGGAGTTGCTGACCGAGCCCGGGCCTTCAAGCACTGTCGAGTTCTCCGGCATCGGACTGACACCTTTGCTCCAGGTCACGATGCCGATCAGCTTTGTCGGTGTCCAGCTCCGGGGCGGCTACGCCCTGATGCCGATGAACCCGGCCTGGAAGTTCCCAAATGGCGGCAGCCTGCCGCGCGGGCCGGGAGTTGCCCGCGGCTACCCGTTTGCCTCGCTCAATGTCGCCCTCGGCGGCTTCGGATTTACCAGCCGGCGCACCGGAAGTCAGGACTGAACGACCTGCGGCGAAGGCAAGAGCCTTGCACGCGGCCCTTGCCTTTGCCGTTCTGCCGGGTATAAGTAGGCGGTGCCGGCGAACGTATCCCCCGAGTACAGGAAGGCTGAGGAGGCCTTCCGTCTCGCCCGGACCCCTGACGAGCGGCTTGCCTGTCTCGAGGAGATGCTCGCGACGATTCCCAAGCACAAGGGCACTGAGAAGATGCAGGCCGACATCAAGACCCGCATCGCAAAACTACGCAAGGAGCAATCCTCGAGGAAGGGACCGAAGCGGCAGGACTCGTTCCACGTCGAGAAGCAGGGTGCGGGCCAGATCGCGGTCTTCGGCGCCCCGAATGCCGGTAAGTCGGCTATTGTCGCCGGGCTGACCGGACTTCCCGCTCAGGTTGCCCCCTGGCCATTCACCACGAGCCAGCCCTCGGCCGGAATGATGGCCTGGGAGGGCATCCAGGTCCAGCTGATAGACACGCCGCCGGTCGCGCCCGAGGCACCGGCCTGGCTCTTCCACATCATCCGAACCGCCGACGCGGGGCTATGGGCGATTGACCTTGCCGATGATGCCCTGCTCGAGACGACTGATCAGGTCCAGCGGCTGCTGGCCAACGCTCGGGTATCGCTTGTCCCATCGGAGGAGCTGCGCTACCGGAAGACGGTCCGGGTCGGGACGAAGTGCGATGACCCCGATGCCGCGGATCGACTGGCGATCCTCCGGGAGTTGCTCGGCGAGGTCGAGATCCTGCCGGTCTCGGTCGAGACCGGAACGGGCATCGAGCAACTCAAGCGTCAGCTGTTTGAGGTTCTTGACATCATCCGGGTCTACACGAAACGGCCCGGTCACCCGGTTGACCTCGATGACCCGGTAGTCATGCCAGTCGGCTCGACAGTTCTGGACGCCGCCTATCACCTGCACAAGGACTTCGCCGAGCGGCTGAGCTTCGCCCGACTCTGGAACGACAAGGGCCTGGAAGGCCAGCGCGTGGACCGGGAGCACGTCCTGCACGACCGGGACACCCTCGAGTTCCACGTCTAGTGTCCGAGAGGCTGATGGCCGACTGCCTGGGCAGCCACCAGCGCAGCTCCGAGCGCGGGCTAGTCCATCAGCAGGAACCGGACTGTCGCCGCCTGGCCTTCCCGCTCGAGCCGCGCGAAGAAGAGACCAGCCGGCACAGATCGCCCGGCGTCGTCACGTCCATCCCAACTGACCTCAGGACCGGGGACGAGCTCACGCACACGCGTACCGAGGGCATCGTATAGCACCAGCCTCGTCCCGGCAGCGGCTGGTCCGATTTCGAACCGGACTCCAGTGCCGCGGCCGCCGACCGCGGCGACCCGCAGTCCGGCCGGCGCCTCGGACGGCGAATTCTCGGCAACACCGGCGTTGAATCGACACCAGAAAGTCCAGGGTGTACCCCAGCCGCCCCAGCCGAAGACGTTACGGCCGCGGGCGAACCACTTGTAGGAACGGCCGTAGATGAATAGCGAGTCCGGCAGGGAGCACACCGGCACCGCGGACTTCGACCGCCACACCGTGTCGGTCGACTGCAACACGCGGAACTCGAAGCTGTCGATGTCCGAACGCAGCGAGTCGACCAGCAGGACGATGCCTGCCTCGAAGAGCTGCCGACCGTTCGGCGGAGCGAGGTTCAGGGGTGGCAGCGGCTCGCGAATCAGCCTGATGTCGCCGAAACTGCCGTCGGCCGACGTGAGCGTCGAACCCTGGTACTGGGTCAGCCGGAGCCGCACCGAGTCCTGAGCCGGAGTCTCCGGCGCTATGTACCAGGCGTAGCTGCCGTTGTCGGGCAGACCCGAAGCAAGCGGAACCCAGCTCCGGCCGCGGTTGTGCGAGATCTCGATATCGACCCGCGTCGCGGGGTTGCCGCCGTTGTTCCAGGTCACGTGGGCGGTATCACCGACCTGCAGGACGTCGCCGCGGCCGGTCGAGTTGTAGAAGGTATCGCCGAGCGGGAAGGTCAACTGGAGACTGTAGGGACTGCTGCCCGACGGGTGCGGCGAGGCGACGTGCGACCAGTCGGGGCCGGAGTAGTACCACCAAGCCGCCGGCTGCCACCAGGTGTTGTGGACGTAGACGTACTTGTCCGGGGTCCGGTAGCCGAAGGCGGCAAGTGAGTGTATCTCCCAGAGCGCTGACCAGATCATCGCGTACCCGCCGTCAATCTCACTGGTGATGGTGTTCCAGGCCCAGTCGTTGTGCGATCCGCCCTGGTCGAGGACCATCTCGGCGGAGTAGCCGTTGTTCTCGAACACCTGCTGCAGGCCGGGACCGATCCAGAAGATGCTCGTCCCGCCTGAGCTCGTGTCGGTCCGCATCGCGACGGCGTTCTCGCGCTGGGCGTCGGGTATCTGCCACGTGTAGAGCTCCCGGACCGGCTCCCAGCGTGCCGAGAACCACCTGACCAGACGACCGTATTCCCGGGTCCGGTCGTGGTAGCCACAGACCATTGCGCCCGAAGTCGGCGTGCAGCCGTAGCTCCAGTCATAGAACGGCGCCCGCCGGTGCTCGGGCACGAACACCTCCGTGAAATCCGTGAAGTCGCGCTCAAGACAATCGGCCCAGGCCTGTCGGTGTGCCGAGGCGATGGCGGCCTCGTCGAGCCCGTACTGCGCCGCGGCCTCGGCGCGGCGGGCCGCCAGTTCGGCCGCGTACTCAGCGCGCGACTGCCACGCGCGTCCGGACTGAGAACAAAGGATGACGCGCTGGCCCCCGGCCGCAAACTCCAGGTTGACGCGCGGCCAGTCGAAGTAGAGGCGCGTCAGTTCGGCGCCCGGACCGAGCAGCCGACGGGCTCGCACGCTCGCCGAGTGTCCGACCGCGTAGTACTCGGACACGCCGTAACCGTGGGCCAGCACCGGCGGCCGGTCGAACCGCGCCGACGCGAGCACGAACGCGTAGCCGGACTTCCGGCCGGTCAGGTCCGCGTTCGGGCCGAGGCCGTCGCGCTCGCGGAGGATGTCGTCGTGGACGGTCTCATAGTCCGGGAACTCCCTGCCGTCGGTCCGGAAGTGGAACATCCAGGCCACCGTTCGGCCCTCCTCGTCCAGGTAGGGCAGGACGACGCCGAGCCGGGCGCCCGGCCACTCGGCGGCGGCCTTGCGACCGGCCAGCGCCTCGACGACGGCGAACGGCACTGCCTCCGGAGGGACCTCGCCCGCCCCGGGCATCGGCATCAGCGACAGGGAACTCAGCAGAAGGGCCAGTATCATCAGCGCGCTCCTTTGCGATTTTTGCGACCTGTACTATTCTACGGCCGGGACCGCGGCCAGTCAAAACCCGGTCAGGGCGTCAGGCGATAGCGGTCGCGGGGGAAGAAGCTCGCTTCGCGGACGTTGCCGAGCCCGAGCAACTGCTGGGTGAGCCGCTCGGCGCCGATCGCGAGCCCGCCGTGAGGCGGCATCGAGTACTTGAAGATCTCGAGGTAGGAAGCGAAGTCGGCCGGGTCGCCGCCGATCCGGCGGATGCTGTCCACCAGCATTCGATAGTCGTGGATGCGCTGACTGCCGGTCGTCACCTCGAGGCCGCGGAAGAGGAGGTCGAAACCGAGCGTCGACTCGTCGTCCTCCGGGTCGGGCATCGTGTAGAACGGGCGCGCCGAACGCGGATAGCGGCTGACAAAGACGAACTCGCTCCCGGTCGTCTTGAGCGCGTACTCGCAGATCTGGCGCTCGCCCTCCGGGTCGAGGTCCACCATCCCGCCGGTGTCACGGCCGAAGTCGCGGGCGAGGACCTCGAGCGCGTCCCTGAGCCTTATCTCCGGCACGTCGTCCGCCCTCGGCAGTCGGGCGTGGAGCAGTTCGAGCTCGGCCGGGCAGTTCCGGCCGAGGTTCTCGACCAGCTCGCGCAGGAACCCCCGCTCGACGTCGATGACGTCGGTGTAGGAGTCGATGAAGCCCATCTCGAAGTCGAGTGACAGGTACTCGTTGATGTGGCGGGAAGTCGCGTGGTCCTCGGCCCGGTAGACGAACCCGACCTCGCAGACCCGCTCGAACCCGGCGCCGACCAGCATCTGCTTGTAGAACTGCGGGCTCTGGGCGAGGAACGCGTGCTCCTCGAAGTACTGGACGCGGAAGAGCGCGGTGCCGCCCTCGGTCCCCGCCTTGACAATCTTGGACGTGTGGACGTCGAGGAAGCCCTGCCGGGTGAGGCAGTCGGTGAAGGTCCGGACGATCTCGGCCTGGACCCGGAACGGCGCCGCGTACTCCCGGTTGCGGAGCGCGAAAGCCCGGTGGTCGAGCACCGTGTCGATCTTCTGGTTGAGCTTCGCCTTGGAACGACTGACCTCGAACGGGATTTCCTCGACCGGCTCGACGAGCGGGCGCACCGCCAGCACCTCGACCTCCACCCCGCCCTTCGCCTGGGCTTCGGACTTGACCCGGCCGCGAACCTCGACGATCGACTCCTTCTTCAGCCCGGTGACGTCCAGGGCGGCCGGGTCGAGGACCACGCCCTGGGCGATGCCGGTCCGGTCGCGGACCGCGAGGAACGATATCCTGCCCAGCGCCCGGACGTGGTGGAGCCAGCCGACCAGGGTGACTTCTTCGCCGACGCGGGCGGGCAGTTCGCTGGCAAGGGTGCGCTTCATCGTCGCCAATCTACTGACCGGCCCGGTCGAGTCAAGCCGTCGGCCTCCGCTCCCGGACGAGGTAGATCATCGGCAGCGACACGAGCGTCACCGCGTACTTGAGCACGACGTTGGCGACGAAGATCGCGACGACGACCCCGAGCGGCATCCGGCCGATGAACGCGAGGCCGCAGAACAGCAGCGAGTCGAGCGGGACGCTGATCGAGTTCGACGACAGCACCCGCAGCCACTGCCGCTTCATCCCGAACCGGTCCACCCACTGCTGGTAGACCTCGCCGTCGACCAGCTCGGAGCCGACCTCGGCGACAATCGAGGCGATGACGATGCGCCAGACCGGGCCGAGGACCACGCCGAACTCGAGCTGGGGACCGACCGACAGGTCCGCCGGCATCCGGGCGACAAGCCAGAACAGCCCGGCCATCAACAGGTTTATCGCGCCGGCCGCGACGACCAGCGCCCGCGCGACGCGGATGCCGCCGGTCTTGTGGACGAGGTCGCGGAGCGTGAAGGTGAACGGGTAGACGAGCGTCCCGGCGTCGATCGAGAAACCGACCAGCGTGACGATGCGCAGGCTGGCGACGTCCGACATCATCTGCGCGCCGATGTACGCCGCGCTGACGATGGCGACCGCGACCAGGTTCGACCGGTGCTCGCTCACTGCTCCTCGCCCGGTCCGGCTTCGTCCTCGGACTTCAGCAGCCCGGCAAGCTCCTCGTCGCTCAGCTCGGCCCGCGATCGCCGGCCGCGTACCTCGGTCGTCCGCATCCGCAACAGCCGGAGCAGGACCCAGGCCAGCGCCGCGCCGATCGAGACCGCGAAACCGAGGCCGACGATGAACTCCAGCACTACCGGGGTACCTCCGTCTCCCCGCCCAGCCGGCGCACCGCCCGGCGCACGGTCCGGACGCACTCCGCCGGCTTGCGGGTTATCTCCCGGCCGCTGAATCGCAGGATCCGCCAGCCATCCGCGGCCAGCGCGTTGTCGCGCGCCCGGTCGGCCTCGGCCTTGTCCGGTCCGGCGTGATACTGCTCGCCGTCGCACTCGACGTTGAGCCCGCCCTCCCGGCAGAACAGCGCGAGGTCGAGCTCCCGGCCCCGCCCGCCCTCGCGCAGGAAGAACAGGCGCTCCGGTGTCAGCCCGGTGTCGCGCAGGCGGTAGTAGAGCCGGTCCTCGATCGGCGTCGTCCGGTAGAGGTCGTTGAGCTCCTCCGCCACCAGCAGGCGTTCGAGCGTCGTCGGGATGAAGACAACCCGGCGTTGCCGCCGGCTCGGTATCGGCCGGGGCAGGCGCAACAGCCCGTCCACCTCGACCCGCCAGTAGGCATCGCCGGCCCTCGGGTGGCCGGGCTCGTCCGGCAGGAGCTCGCGCCGTGTCGCGGCCGAGATGTCCCGCACCCGCGCGTACCAGCTCACCCGCCACTTCTCGGCCCCGAACGCGCCCGGCTGGTAGAATGCCAGGTAGCGGCAGTCGGGCAGGTTCTCGGGCGCGGTCCGCACGGGGATACGGTACCAGTTACGGTCGCGCAACAGCGACCAGTCCTTCAGTCGCGGGACGATCGCGACCAGCATCGGCGTCTCGCTCTCGAGCCGGGTGATGCTGGACCATGCTGAGCGACGAGCCACGGGCAATCATAACCCGGTCGGCCCGGTCCCGTCAACCCGTTATTCCCGGACCAGGCTAGAACCGGTAGCGGAATCCGAGGTAGACTTCGTCGTTCCTGTCGAGGGGCGCGAAGACGTCATCGCCCGTCCCGGTGAACGCGAGCCCGCCGAGTTCGACCTCGAGCCCGGACAGCGGTATCCAGCGGGCGAGTGGCAACAGCCCCCACGAGCGGTCGCCGACCTCGACCACCCCGCCCAGCCGAAGGAGCATGTGCTCGCCGAGGAACCGACGCTCGACCGCGCCGAGCAGGTAATTGCCGGCCTCGACGCCGGAGGCCAATGCCAGCGGGAAACGACCGCGGAGGTACTGGAGATTGCCATAGAGTCCGGCCAGCGTATAGTCAGCGCCGCAGATGAGGTCAAGCCGGTCGCCAGGTAACGAATCGTCGTAGCGCGTCCACGCCGCCTCGGCCCACAGCCCGGCGCCGAGAAGGTCGGTCGCGATATCAGCGCCCAGGAACGTGGCCCGCGGGTAGCGGGTGAGAAGGCTGAAGTCGATTTGCTGTGTCTCGGGCCGGACCGCGGTCACCGGCGTTACCGAGGGCAGGAAGTCATAGCCGCGCAGCACGCCGGCCGAGACGTCGACCGGGCCGAGCCGGGACCTGACCCGGCCGCCCCCTGAGCCGTCAGCTAGGGTCCGGCCGGGCAGACGGTAGTCCTCGCCGACCGTGACCCGGTACCGCGCGGCCCAGACCTGCGCGGATTCGGCCGGCACGCCCTGTTCGAGGAACTGCCGGACCAGACCAAGCCGCAATTCCTCCTCCGTCGGCATCAGCCGGGCGGTCGGGAACCAGCCTGATGTCCCGGTCAGCGCCGGCTCGAACACCGGCCGCCAGGCCAGCTCAATCCCGAAGTGCGACACCGGCGCGTACTCCGCGTGTGCAAGCCATGCCGGCCGCCGGGCATCCCACGAAAGCGGGTCGGTGTAGTCCGGGGCGCAGAGCAGGTTGGTCGGGTTGATGGCGTCGGCCGAACCCCAGTGGACGAGCTGGCGGCCTAGCCCGAAGTTCAGCCCGGGCACGAGGTCGAACATCCGCACATAGGCCTCACCGAGCAGAACTTCGACCGGCTCCGCCTCCGCGGCCTGGCCGGACCCGAACAGGGATGACACCGCCGGGAACGCGCGTGCACGCAACTCTACCCCGATGCGGCTGGCGACGCGGTCCGCGCGCAGTGGTTCGAGAGTCAGCGCGGCCCGGGTTTCTAGCCAGCTCAGCCAGGCGCTCTCCGGTTCCGCCCAGCGCAGGTTAAGGCGGCTCGAGAGATCTGCGTTCACGCCCCCGGCCGCGACCAGAACCGCGAGCAGGATCGTGGCATCCATCACGCCCCCCGCTTCATGCCCGCCTCGGTAAATCGGCTGTCGGGCAGGCCGACATTGAGCTCGAATTCGCGCACGGTGATCGTCGTCACGCTCCCCTTCTTGAGATCGTGCATCACGATCTGCCCGGGCAGACGGAGATCGCCGGCCGACCTGAAGTCTCCGAACTCGACCCGCTTCTCGACCGCACCCGAGGCGCCGACCTTCTCGACCTGGAGCGGAAGGTCGCGCTCGCAATCAGTCCAGAGTCGGGTCCGCGCGCCGTTGCCCGCGTCAATCGTGAGGAGCCAGGCCGCCCGACCGGCCAGCTCGACGCCTGCCACTGACACGATGCTGTCCCGGGCGGTGAACGAGATGTCGGCCATTTCCCCGTACGAGAAGTCCGATCCGCCGAAACCCTCGCCGACCATGCTCCCGGCCACGCGGCGGACCCGGCCGCTCGCAGGCAGGTAGACCGACATGTTGCCGCCCGGCGTGCTCAGAAACGTCACGCCGGCCAGGTCCACCGGCGCGGTGAAGGTGACCATCATCCGGTCGTTGCCCTTCATGATTGACCGGATCGCGCGGCTCTGTTCGCGGCCGTTCCGATCCCGGATTGTCATCAGCGCTGACATCGTCCGGTCCCGGGCCACGGTCCGGGCCTTCATCCGGTCAAGCACGTCCTGTCCGTTTGGCGTGGGCCGGCCGATGCCGGCGAGCACCAACACGAGCGTAACTATCTGTCGTGTCATCTCTTTCTCCTGTTTCTGTTAGCAAGACTGAACAATGCCGGGACGACGCCAAGGGCGGCAAGCGCGGCCAGCAGCGTCATCTCGGTGATAAGCACCCCGAACCGCTGGATGATGACCAGACTCGAGAATGCCAGCACGAGGAACCCGAGCGATACCGCGAGCGCATTTGTCAGCACCGCCGGCCCGACCCCGGTGACGGTCCGGAGCAGTCGGCCTTCCGATCCGCCCCCGCGCTCCTCCCGCCAGCGGGCGATAAGGTGGCAAGCGTAGTCAATGCCGATACCGACCGCGATCGAGCCCAGCATCGCGGTGACGATGTCGACCCGGATCCCAAGGAGCCCCATCGCGCCGAAGTTGAGTCCGACAACCAGGCCGACCGGCACCAGCGCCGCGAGCCCGAGTCGGGCAGACTGGAACGCAATCGCCACCAGGAAAAAGACCCCGACCAGCGCCAACATCAGTGTCAACATCTGGCTCGACTGGATGCTCCGATGCAGGGCCCAGGTCGCGATTGGCATCCCGCCGAGAGTGACCTTCTCGCCCGGGGTGAATGTTCCGGCGATGAGCCGACGGATAACCGTTGCCGCCCGGCCGATTTCCGCCGATTCCTGCCGGTCGAACCGCGCGGTCACCCGGGCCAGCCGGCAATCCGGGGTCACGTAGTCGGCGAGAAAATCTCCGCCTGAGAACGACAGCAGCAGGAGGTACTGGGCGACCTCGGCCCGACTCCCGGGCAGCTGCTCGAACGCGATGTCCCCGGAGTTGAAGGCCCGGTTTGTCGTCCGCAGGATGCCGGCCAGGGACTGGGTGTGGGTAACGTGCGGGACGCAGCCGAGTCCGCGTTCGAATGTCTCGATCCTGCCAAGCAGCCCCGGGTCCTGGATGTCGCCCTCGATGATCACCTCGAACTGCATGTAGCCGCCGAACCGCGAGTTGATGACTTCGGAGGCGTGAACCGGGTCCGACCCGGCCTTAAGGTACTGGACGAAGTCGGTCTCGGTCGAGAGCCGGGGTACGAAGACAGCCGCGACGACGAGGAGGCCAAGCGCGAAGGCAGGAATCGTCCGGCGGCCTCGCTCTGTCGCCCGCACCCAGCTGGGCCAGAACCGGCTCTGCCGAGCCGGGCGGCCAGCTGGCGGCCGTCCCCGGGCGGCCAGCTTCAGCACCGCGGGCACAAAGGTTAGTGCCAGCACGAACGACAGGACCACACCCAGCGACGAGAAGACCCCGAACCACCGGATGGCCGGGACCGTCATCACCACGTTGCTGCCAAACCCGACGACGGTTGTCGCCATCGCCAGGAACACCGGTAGGCCGACTCCGCTGACGCTTCGGCCCGCGGCGTCGGTCGCGCCGGCTCGACGCTCGGCCTGCCAGCGGTTCAGCACGTGGATCCCGTAGGCGCTTCCGACCGCGACCAGTATCGGCGGCAGGACGACGAGCACTACTGTCAGCTGCTGACGGCAAAGCCCGACCAGGCCGAAGGTCCAGACCAGCACCACGACAACCGCGACCAGCGGCAACAGCCCGCGCCAGTCGCGGAAGCTTGCGAGCAGGACGCCAGCCAGCACGAAGACCGCCAGCGGCAGCAGCCAGAGGAGGTCCCGCAGCATCCAGCCCTGCACGTAGCGGGTCAAGGCTGCGTTGCCGGTCAGCGTGACCCGGTCGTCGCTCCCGGCGGCCCTCACCACCCGCTCGATCTCAGCGACTGCCGCGGACTTGTCGAGCCCGGGCACCAGCCTGACGAGCAACAAGGTCGCCCGGCCCTCGCTGTCGACCAGCACGTCTCGGTAGCGGGAATCGGCCAGTACCTGTTTGCGCAGCTCCCGGACCCGGACCGGGTCGTGCGGAATGCTCTCGACCACGCGGCTCACGTACAGCTCGTCGCCCCGGCCGACAACGTCCTCGAGCGTGGAGAGCGCTTCGACCTTGTTCACCCCCGCCAGCGCCTCGAGCTCCCGGACCAGCTCGTCCAGCGCCACGAGCGTGGCCGGCGCGAAGATGTCAGCCGCCTCGACAACAACCGCCACCTGCTCCGACCCGCCGAACTCCCGATCGACGACCTGGAGTACCTCGATGCCCGGCTCGCTCGAGGGCAGGAGCCGAGACAGGTCGGCCTCGGGTCGGAGCCGGAACAGAAATGGTACGCAGGCCGCGGTCAACACCACCACTATCGCCAGCACCAGCGCGGGCCGCCGCTCGACCAGCCTGGCAAGCCAGTTTGCCGGGCCCGGCCGGCGGTTGGTAGACCGTCCACTATCATGCATCATTCGTATGCCGTATAATACGCTAGCGCGGATAAAATGGTTGTCAAGCTGGACTATCGGTGTGTCGGACTATTATTTCAAGCCATTCGCCCCGCCCGGCTGACTGGATGGATCCAGGTCGGTTCAGGCAGGACAGGCCCTGCGCCGGCAGTCTCGATGCCTGGCAAGGGTGGCAGTCCCGCCGTTCGCCATCGGGGACACGGCGGCAGGCTGTCTGGACTGCCCCCAATATTGTGGACACGCAGTTAGGCGTGGTTTCTCAACTGCTTCTCGTACTCGGCCGGGCTGATGTAGCCCAAGGCTGAGTGTCTTCGCTCACAATTATAGAACAGCTGCAGGTAGTTGCCAGCCTCCGTTAGTGCCTCCTCTCTCGTCTCGAAGCTGTGCCGGCGGACAAACTCGGCTTTGAAGGTCTTGATGAAGCTCTCCATCGGCGCATTGTCGAGCGGCGTCC
>JAWOHE010000084.1:0-47443 GCA_046485285.1 bacterium | reverse complement strand
AGGCCGTACGGCTACCCGGCGGGATTCGAGCGGCGGCATGTTCGGCGTGACGGCTGTATCTGGCTACAGAACGAGGCTGTATACCTGAGCGCGGCCTTGGGGAAGACGTCGGTCGGGCTGGAGAGTCTGGCCGAGAAGACCTGGCGGGTCTGGTTCTGCGACCTGCCGATCGGCGTAGTGAAGCCTATCTGCGGGCGGCTGATATGTCAGTCAGAAGCGTAGGTGCGGGTCGCCGGCAGACAAAAGTGTCACCTATGTCGTGATAATTAAGCGTAACCTATGTCCTGGTTTTGACACCCGCCCGCTACCCCCATCCCCACCCGCACTCCCCCAACCGCTACCCCTACCGTTCCCCCAGCCGTATGCCCTACCGTTACCCCAGCCGCTACCCCTACCGTAGGCCCTACGGCTACCCCTACCGTTCCCCCTACCGTAGGGCTAACGGTTACCCCAACGGTAGGGCCAACAGTTCCCCCTACCGTTCCCCCTACCGTTCCCCCTACGGTAGGGGGTACGGTAGGGGGTACGGTAGGGGGTATGGGGGAGGGGGTAAATTCAAGGCCCAATCAAGTTCTGGCTTTTCAATCGATTGCGATGATTCTCTGGTCGACCGGGTCGTTAGTTTTTACTAACACAGGTTGCGGATAGTGATGCGAAGGTGGCTGGCCTTAGACCGGGAGAGACGGTTGCGTTGGTTGCGGTGTCACGCGGGTTGTGGCTTCGGGCCGGGCTGAGCCTGGTCGAGCTGGCGCACCTGATGCGCCGCGAGCCTGGCTTCTATTCGCATCTCAGCCGGCTTGAGCACGGCCGGGTGGGGCGCCCGACGCTGAGGCTGATTGCCGATTACCTGCGGGCCTGCCCGCGCGTTGCGCGCAGGCGGGCCTGCGGCGCGTCGTTCGAGATGAGGGATGGTGTGGGCTCCGTGCGGTTTGGATGTAGGAGCGGTTTCACAACCGCGATATGTCGAATCGGATCGCGACAGAGCCTGCCCCTTCGAGTGCCTCAGGGCAAGCTCTGAGCGAAGTAGAAGGGGATGTCGCTCCCACAGGACAGGAGAGGGATTTCTCCACTCCGCTACGCTCCGGTCGAAATGACGGGAGGGGGCTTGCGGCCGTCGGGCGAGTTGACAGGAGGGGTCACAGTCAGGTTTGCCGGAGGCGGCACAGCCACTGCAAGCTGTCATCCCGACGGAGGCGGGCAGCCGCCGATTGGAGGAATCCCTTGGTCCGGGTTCGGGGCGGCGGAGGACCGGAAAGTGATTCCTTCACCTCGCTGCGCTGCGGTCGAAATGACAGGCCGGGAGAGGAAGGGAGCGCGCTGAACGCTGCGTTCTGACCTCTGAACCATGAACCTTGAACTACCGCCCGCCGGTCCGGTCAGCGGCCGCGGCGGCCGACGTAGTCGGAGAGCGGCCGGCAGTCGAGCCCGGCGCGCGGGTGAGCGAGCAGGGCCCGGACGAACAGCCGGGCCAGCTCGGCGTCGTTGACCAGCGGTACGCCGATGTCGGCCGCGGTCCGGCGGATGTGGTAGCCGTCGGTCAGCGTCGCCTCGTCTGACTCGCGCCGGGGGACGTTGATGACGCACTCGACCTGCCGCTCGAGTATCAGGTCGACGACGGTCGGTCGCTCGCCCTCCGAGACCTTGCGCACCGGCCGCGACTCGATGCCGTGCCCGGCGAGGAACCGGTGGGTGCCGGCGGTGGCGTGGAGCTCGAACCCGGCCCGGGCCAGCGCCCGGATGCTCTCGAGCAGTTTCGTCTTGTGCCGGTCCGAGCCGATCGACACCAGCACCGACCGCTGCGGCAATCGCAGGCCGTTGGCGATCGCCGCCTTGAGCCAGGCCTCGTCGAGCGAGTCGCCGAGGCAGGCGACCTCGCCGGTCGAGGTCATCTCGACGTAGAGCACCGGATCCGCGCCCTTGAGCCGGGAGAACGAAAACTGCGGGACCTTGACCGCGACGTGGTCGAGGTCGAGGGTCCGGTAGTCGCCCCGGACGTCGACGCCCATCATCGCCCGCGCCGCGGTCTCGATGAAGTTGTAGCCGGTCGCCTTCGACACGAACGGGAACGACCGCGACGCCCGGAGGTTGCACTCGATGACGCTGAGCTCGTTGTCCCGGGCGAGGAACTGGACGTTGAACGGCCCATTGATGGCGAGCGCCCGGGCGATCGCCCGGGTAATCACCTTCGCCCGCCGGACCGTCTCGAGGTAGGTGTTCTGGGGCGGCAGGACGACCGTCGCGTCGCCCGAGTGCACGCCCGACAGCTCGACGTGCTCGGTGATGGCGTAGAGCACCAGCTCGCCGTCCTGGGCGACGCCGTCGATCTCGACCTCCTTGGCGCCGTCGATGAACTTCGACACCACCACCGGGTTGTCGGCCGCGACCCGCGCGGCCTCGGCAAGGTACTGGTCGAGCGCGGCCGGGGTCCGGGCGATGTTCATCGCCGAGCCCGACAGGACGTAGGACGGCCGGACCAGCACCGGGTAGCCGACCTCGTCCGCGAACCGCCGGGCCTCGCCCGGGTCCCGGAGCTCGCGCCACGGCGGCTGGACGATGCCCAGCTCGTCGAGCAGTTCGGCGAACCGGTGCCGGTTCTCGGCCCGGTCGATGCTGTCCGGCACCGTCCCGAGGATGCGGACGCCGCAGCGGTCGAGGCTCCGGGCGAGCGTGTTCGGCACCTGCCCGCCGACCGACACGACGACGCCGAGCGGCCGCTCGGACTCGACGATGTCGAGCACCCGCTCGAGCGTCAGCTCCTCGAAGTAGAGCCGGTCGGTCTCGTCGAAGTCGGTCGAGACGGTCTCCGGGTTGCAGTTGACCATCACCGTCCGGTGGCCGAGCGCGGACAGCGTCCGGCACACCCCGACCGAGCACCAGTCGAACTCGACCGACGAGCCGATGCAGTACGGCCCGCTGCCGAGCACGATGACCGGCCGCCCGCGCTCGTCGGGCTCGAGCTCCCCGGCCTCGCCGGCGTAGCTCAGGTACAGGTAGTTGGTCACGGCCGGGAACTCGCCCGCCAGCGTGTCGATCCGGCGGGCGTGCGGCCGCACCCCGAGCTCGAGCCGGCGGGCACGGACCGCCGCCTCGTCGGCCCCGAGCGCGCGCCCGAGCGCCCGGTCGCCGAACCCGAGCCGCTTCAAGCCCAGCAGCCGCTCCCGGTCCAGCGCCTCGAGCCGCGCCCCCTCAAGCCCGGCCTCAGCCCGGACGACCGTCTCGAGCCGGGCGATGAACCACCGGTCGACCGCCGAGAGCCGATGCAGCTCCTCGGCGCTCGTGCCCCCGGCCAGCGCCTGCGCCATCGCGTAGAGCCGCCGGTCGGTCGGGTTCGCGACCTCGTCGAGCGGGTCCTCGACCCGGGCCCGCGGGTCGGTCAGCCCGTCGTAGCCGAGCCCGAGCGAACGCACCGCCTTCTGCAACGCCTCCTCGAAGGTCACGCCGATCGCCATCGCCTCGCCGACGCTCTTCATCTCGCTGCCGATGCGGCGCGACGCCGCCCGGAACTTGGCGAGATCCCAGCGCGGCAGTTTCACCGTCACGTAGTCGAGCGCCGGCTCGAAGAAACAGCCGGTCACCCCGGTGACGGAGTTCCTGAGGTCGGCGAGGTTCGCGCCCAGCGCCAGCTTGGTCGCGACCCACGCCAGCGGGTAGCCGGTCGCCTTCGACGCCAGCGCGCTTGACCGCGACAGCCGGGCGTTGACCTCGATGACCCGGTACTCGCCGCTTGCCGGGTGGAGCGCGTACTGGACATTGCACTCGCCGACCACGCCCAGCCCGGCGACGACCTCGAGCGCCACGCTCCTCAGCCGGTGGTACTCGTCGTTGGTCAGCGTCTGCGACGGCGCGACGACGATGCTGTCGCCGGTGTGGACTCCCATCGGGTCGAGGTTCTCCATGTTGCAGACCGTCACGGCGTTGCCGAACCGGTCGCGGACGACCTCGTACTCGACCTCCTTCCAGCCGCCGAGGTACTCCTCGACCAGCACCTGGGGCGACTGGGCCAGCGCCTCGGTCACCCGGCCGCGCAGTTCGTCCGGCGTCCGCACCACCCCCGAGGCCAGCCCGCCCAGGCTGTAGGCCGCCCGGACCATCGCCGGGTAGCCGATGCCATCCGCGACCGCGAGCGCCTCGGCCACCGACGTCGCCGTGCCGCTGCGCGGCACCGCCACGCCCAGCGCCCGCATCCGGGCCGCGAACCGCTGCCGGTCCTCCGACTCGATAATCGTCGCGACCGGTGTGCCCAGCACCTCGACGCCGGCCGCCTCGAGCACGCCCGCTCGCCAGAGTTCGACGCCGGTGTTGAGCGCCGACTGGCCGCCGACGTTGAGCAGGAGTCCCTCGGGTCGCTCGCGCTCGATGACCCGGGCCACGAAGTCCGGCTCGACCGGCAGCAGGTAGACCTCGTCGGCGAGCCCGGGCGTCGTCTGGATGGTCGCGATGTTGGGGTTGACCAGCACCGCCCGGATTCCCTCCTCCTTGAGCGCCTTGATCGCCTGGCTGCCCGAGTAGTCGAACTCCCCGGCCTGGCCGATGCGCAGCGCGCCCGACCCGAGCACCAGCACGCTCGCCGGCCGCCTCACAGCGCCTCCACGAAGCTATCGAACAGGTCCCGGCTGTCGAGCGGCCCGGGCGCGGCCTCGGGGTGAAACTGCACCGCGCGGAACGGCCGGCGCCGGTGGCGGATGCCCTCGACCGAGCCGTCGTTGGCATTGGTGAACCACACCTGCCAGTCGCCGGGCAGCGAGTCCGGGTCGATGGCGAAGCCGTGGTTCTGGCTCGTCAGCCGGCAGCGCTCGCCGCCCGACTCGCGGCACGGCTGGTTCTGGCCCCGGTGCCCGTAGCGGAGCTTGTAGGTCCGCCCGCCCGCGGCCAGCGCCAGCAGTTGGGCGCCGAGGCAGATGCCGAACACCGGCCGCCCGAGCGCCAGCGCCCGCCGCAGGATGCCGACCGTCGCACCGCACCGCTCCGGGTTCCCCGGGCCGTTGGACAGGAGGATGCCGTCGAAGGTCGTGCCGGTGTAGTCCCAGTCGAACGGCACCTGCAGCACCTCGACCCCGCGCGCCGCGAGCTCGCGCAGTATCGAGCTCTTCACCCCGCAGTCCACCAGTATCACCCGCTTGCCGCCGGCGCCGTGGCGGACCGCCTCGCGCGTCGACACCTGGCCGACGATGTCCGTCGCGTTCGGGTCGAAGAACGCCGGCGCCTCGCCGCCCGCCGGCACGATGCGGCCGAGCATCGTCCCGCGCTCGCGCAGGCGCAGGGTCAGTCGCCGGGTATCGATGCCGGTGATGCCGGGCACTCCCTCCGCCGCCAGCCAGTCGCCCAGCGCCAGCGCCGCCCCGGCGTGACTGGTGTCGTGGTGCGCGTGCTGGACGACGAACCCGGCGGCCTGGATCCGCCCCGACTCCCACCGCTCCGGGCCTGCCGGCACGCCGTAGTTGCCGACGAGCGGGTAGGTCATCACCAGTATCTGGCCGCGGTACGACGGGTCGGTCAGCGCCTCGACGTAGCCGACCATCGAGGTGTTGAACACCACCTCGCCCGCCGCCGGCCCGTCGAACCCGAAGCCGACGCCGTCGAACGTCGTCCCGTCCTCGAGCTCGAGCCGGACCGGACGGTGCCGACCTGCGTCCGGGCTGCGGGTTCTCATTCCGCAATCATACCCGCCGGGCTCCCCGATGCCAGCGCGCGTTTCAGGTGAGGCCGCGGTCGGCCGCTGCGCGGGGTTGCGCGGCCTGGCGGCCCGCCCGTCCTGCCGGCTCGGTCCCATGCCGCGTCAACCGAAGGAGGTCGTGCTCTTCGCAGGATCGGCGCCGGACCTTGACTTCGTCCTCCTGCCGGGCTGGCTTCATGCCGAGGAATGACTGTGAACCCGCTGCTTGAGCGCATCACCGTTGACCCGAACGTCTGTTTCGGCAAGCCGTGCATCAGGAGGCACCGCATCTGGTTATCCCTGCTTCTGGACATGCTCGCGGATGGCATGGGCATTCTGGACATCCTGCGCGAGCATCCGGGCCTGGAGGAACTCGACATTCGCGCGGCGATAGCCTGTGGCGCGGAGATGTCTCGATCCCGCCACGTCCCGGTTCCCGCAGCGTCCGTCAAGTGAAGCTCAAGCTCGCCGAGAACTTCAGAACCAGAACGCAGCAGCTCTTCGCGGCCGCCGGTCACGATGTCGTCACCGTCAAAGACCAGGGGTTATGCGGGTGTGCCGACCAGCAGTTGCTCGACGCCTGCCGGTCAGAGGCCCGCTGGCTGGTCGCATCTGGATAGTCGAGTCTGGTCGGGACGGACCCACGAGGCCGACGCCGAGCTCGACTTCCCGGATCAGCTCGAACTGGGCGGGCTGCCCGCACTACGCCAGCAGGGGCGAAGCCAAGGCAGCCCGCCGTGACAACTCGGTCTCATGCTGTTTCAGCACGAAGATGTTGTGCTTCTCGCAGACCTTGTGGAGCTGCTTCGGCCAGATACTGCCTGCGGGCGAGGAAACGCCCTCTACCCGATGGGCAGCCGACGAACGCGCGCTGCCGCATCCTCCAGAACCACGATGGCCCCTTGAGCGAGCGCGGGCTCAATGTCGGGAAGAACTGCAATGAGCCGGGTGAGAAGATAGTCGGGGAGTGTGTTCACAGTGCGAAAGGTGACGACCGACGGCGCGTCTTCCCCGGAAAAAGCGAGAATCGCGCCGTAGTCAAGGTCGTGGGTCAGGATGACTTCCCGTGTCTGCCTGGCCTCCGCCACAATCTGTTCGTCCGCGGCTGCGGCCAACCCGATGTCGCCCACGTGTCGCCACGTGTGGCCGCAGGTCGCCAGCCGCCGGCCAAGTTCCCGCGGCAGGTTCATGTTCAGAAGGAACTTCAAGTCGAGCTTGCCGGTTCGAGCGACACCAGACGTTCCTCCATGGCCCAGGAGGCATACGCCAGGGCCTCGAAGATGTCATCACGCTCGAGTTCAGGCCACTCGCTCAGCATCTCATCGATGCTCATGCCGGATGCCAGATAGCCGAGGATGGAAGCAACGGGCATCCTCAGCCCTCTGATGCAGGGCTTGCCGAAGCACTTGGCCGGGTCGAGAGTGATGCGGTTGAACCGGTAGTGGCGCATTTCCACGACCCAGTCTAACGCCGCGGGCCAATGCGTCAAGCGCGCGGGCTGCCCGAAGGCAGCCCACGAACGTAGGTGAACGTGCCGCGACTACGTCAGCACGTAGGTGCTGCGTTTCTCCAGGACATGGGGCTGGCGTCTGGGATGACGAGCGGTTCGCCGGGGCCGTAGCGCGAGCGCCACGCGGCTCAGAGCCGCAGGGTGATGCCCGCGACCGCGTAGTGGAACAGTGCGAAGCCGTACACCTCGTCCACGTCCGAGCCGCCCTCAAGCACCCGGTACCCGACGCGTGCGTCGACCCGGTCACCGAAACCGATTCGCAGGGCCGCGGTCACGTCCTCGGCCCGTCCCTGAGGCGCGGCAAGCGCATCGCCGTCCAGCACCAAGCCGAGCCGCGGGCCGAGTTGCCAGTCGGCGCGGAAGCTGACAATCGGCACGAACCCGGTGTTCTTCTTGCTTGCGCCCGAGTCCCTCGCTGAGACGTACTCCAACCTGATCTCCGCATCTCTGATCTTGGCTGTCAGCCCGAGGTCGAGGCTGAACCGGCGCGCACGCACCAGTCCGTAGCGGTACGTCAGCCGGTAGGAATCGAACCGGTACAGCCCTCTCAGCTCATCCTCCCCGGCTTCGAAAAGCGTATCCGCAAAGACCACCTCCCGGTCCAGGGTTCCGCGGGATTCGACCTGCAGCGGCGCGACCAGGACGCTCACCCAGTGCCTATCCCCAAAGGTCTTGCTCACCCTCGCCCGAAACCCAAGAGCTGTCCGCGCCTTCAGGTCGTCGGTCAGCGAGAAGTTCGTACCGGTGTCACCGGGAATCCGCACGTCATTGTAGCCGCTGAACACCGGCCCGGCCTCAATGTCCACGCTCCAGCGAGCGACCGCCGGCGCCACGAGCGCCAGCACCAGCAGGCAGGAGAATCGCCTCATCTTTCGCCTCCTTATTGCACCAACATTGTGCCTCACGGGCCGGTCGAGTCAACCCAACCGCCTCTTGGTCAGGGCCGCCCGCGGCCGACTGGTCCGGCGCAACGGCCGGACGAAGAACCGGGCCGTCCGCTGCCGGACGGCCCGTGATGCGTATCGGTCGTGCTATTTCAGCACGAAGATGTTGTGCTTCTCGCAGACCTTGTGGAGCTGCTTCGGCCAGACCGTGACCGTCACCTCGCCGAAGTGCGCCTTGCGGAGCAGGAGCATCTGGACCCGGCCCTGACCGATGCCGCCGCCGATCGACAGCGGAATCTGGTCCTTCATTATCATGCTGTGGTAGGGCATCTTCAGCCGGTTGAGCTGGCCGGACATCTTGAGCTGGAGCTTCAGCGTGTCCTTGGTCACCCGGATGCCCATCGACGACAGCTCGTGGCGGCGCTTGGTCAGGTGGTTCCAGACCAGGATGTCGCCGTTGAGGCCGTGGGTGTCCCTGCCGGTCATCTTCGACGTGTCGGTCACCCAGTCGTCGTAGTCCGCCGCGCGCATCTCGTGCGGGTAGCCATCCTTGAGCACCCAGCCGATGCCGATGATGAACACCGCCGGCGAGTAGTCGTTGAGAATCCGCGTCTCGCGCTGCTTGCGCGGCAGGTCCGGGTAGCGCTCGAGGATTTCCTCGGCGTGGATGAACGGCAGCTCTTTGGGCAGGTTCGGGTAGCGCTTGTCCTTGAGCTGGGGATACATCTGCTGGACGAAGTCCTCGGCCCCGGTGATGACCTTCCAGATCTTCCGGACCGTCGCCTTGAGGTAGTCGAGGTTGCGGTCCTCGGGCCGGATGACCTTCTCCCAGTCCCACTGGTCGACGTAGGAGGAGTGGTCGTGGTCGAGGAAGTAGTCCTTGCGCACCGCGCGCATGTCGGTGTTGATGCCCTCGCCGACCTTGCAGCCGTACTGCTTGAGCGCCCAGCGCTTCCACTTCGTCGCGGCCTGGACGATCTGGGCGTTGATGCGGGGCGATATCCCGAGCCCGCACGGGAAGTCGACCGGCGTCCGCGACCCGTCACGGTCCAGGTTGTCGTTCATGCCGCTCTCCTTCTCGACGATCAGCGGCACCTGGACCATCATCAGGTTGAGCTCGCGGGCGAGGCCCTTCTCGATGTACTCCTTGACGGCGTAGATCGCCCTCTGGGTCTCGTTGTTGTTGAGAACCGGCCGGTAGTTCACCGGCAGGATCTTGTCGACCTTCGGGTAGGTGCTCATCCCCGGCCCGGCGAGGTCGGCCGCCTTGCCGGTCTTGCCCGGCTTGACGATCGGCTTCGCCGCTTTCTTCGCCTTCGGCGTAGCCTCTCGGGCCGGCTTCCGGCCCGACATCTTCTTGGCCATCGTGACTCCTTACAGGTTAGCTTGTCGAGCGACCGGCTGAGACAGTATCCCGGATTCGCCGCAAGTCAACCCCTGCCGGCGGCTTGACCCGGTGCAGCCGCCGGCTACAATCGCCCGTCCGCAGGCGTCCGCACTGACTAACGGGGTGACGATGAAGAAGAAAACCGGCAGCCCTGTCCGCGCAATCGAACGTGACGGAGTCCGCTTCGTCCAGGTCTGGTTCACCGACGTTCTCGGCTTCCTCAAGGGCATCACCGTCCCGGCCCGCGAGCTCCGTCGCGCGCTCGACCACGGGATGGCCTTCGACGGCTCCTCGATTGCCGGCTTCGCCCGGATCGAGGAGTCGGATATGGTCGTCCGGCCCGACATCACCACCTTCGCCGTCCTGCCCTGGACGGTCCAAGGCGAGCGGGCCGGCCGGATGTTCGGGAACGTCACGACCCCGGCCGGCAAGCCGGTGACCGCCGACCCGCGCCAGGTCCTGCGCCGGGTCGTCACGCGCTGCCAGGCGCGCGGGCTCGCGCCCTTCATCGGCTGCGAGCTCGAGTGCTTCTACTTCAAGGACGACAAGAGCGCGGACTTCCTCGACCACTCCGGCTACTTCGACCTGACCCCGGTCGCGGTTGCCGAGCGGGTCCGCCACGAGACCATCGCCGCGCTCGAGGAGCTCGGGGTCCGCGTCGAGTACGGCCACCACGAGGTATCCGAAAGCCAGCACGAGGTCGACCTGCACTACTGCGACGCGCTGACGATGGCCGACAACGTCATCACCGCCCGCTTCGTCGCCAAGCAGGTCGCCCAGGCCAACGGCGTCCACGTCAGCTTCATGCCCAAGCCGGTATTCGGTGTCAACGGCTCAGGGATGCACATCCACCTCTCGCTGTTCCGGGGCCGGCAGAACGCCTTCTTCGCCGCCCGCAAGCCGCTGCACCTCTCGGACACGGCGCGGCACTTCGTGGCCGGCCTCCTCCACCACGCCGGCGCGGTCACCGCGGTCACCAACCAGTGGGTCAACTCCTACAAGCGCCTGGTTCCCGGCTACGAGGCGCCGGTCTACATCTCCTGGGCGCAGATGAACCGCTCGGCACTGGTCCGGGTACCGGCCTTCGACGCCAAACGGCCGAATGCCTGCCGCGCCGAGTACCGCTCGCCCGACCCGGCCTGCAATCCCTACCTCGCCATCGCCTGCCTGCTCGCCGCCGGGCTCGACGGCATCGACCGCAAGTTGGCGCTCGGCCCGCCGACGTCGAACAACATCTACCGGATGACCCCGGAAGAGCGCAAGGCGGCGGGCATCGGTTCCCTGCCCTCCGACCTCTTCGGCGCGGTGCTGCAAGCCGAGCCCAGCACGCTCGTGCGCGAAGTCCTCGGCGACGAGCTGTTCGACCACTTCATCCGCAACAAAAAGCTGGAGTGGGACGAGTACCGGTCCCAGGTCACCGAGTACGAAATCCGGCGCTACCTGCCGATACTCTAGGACTGTCCGGGCTCGGCCTCAGCAGCCGTAGTAGAGGCTGAACTCCCAGGGATGGGGCCGCTGTGCCAGGCCCTCGGCCTCGCCCGTCTTGATCTCCAACCACTTTGCGACGAGGTCGGCCGTGAAGACGCCGTTCTCGAGCAGGTACTGGTGGTCCTTCGTCAGCTCGTCGAGCGCCTGCACGAGCGACACCGGCAGGGCCTTGTGTCCCGGGCCGCCGGAGGACGAGTCGAGCTTGCCTTCAACCAGCGGCCCAGGCTCGAGCCGGCACCGGATGCCGTCCAGCCCGGCTTGGAACATCGCCGCCAGCGCCAGGTAGGGATTGGCGGTGGCGTCGGGAATCCGGTACTCGAATTCCATCTCCGCCGCCGAGGACACGTATCCCGGGATCCTGATCGCGGAGGTCCGGTTTGCCAGCGAGAAGAAGATCAGCACCGGCGCCTCGTACCCCGGCACGAGCCGGCGGTACGAGTTCGTGCTAGGGTTGGTCAACGCGCAGAGACCCGGGGCGTGTTCGAGCAGGCCGGCGATGTAGTGGCGCGCGAGCTTCGAGAGTCTCGCCTCGCCCCGGTCGTCGCCGAAGAGCGACACCCCATCCCGCACCAGCCGCTGGTGGAAGTGCATCCCGGACCCGGCCTCGCCGTATATCGGCTTGGGCATGAAGGTGACGCTCTTGCCGTGGCGCAGCGCCAGATTGCGGGCGAGGTACTTGGTCAGCATCACGCCGTCGGCGGCATTGAGCGCGGGCAGGAACTCGGGCTCGACCTCGACCTGCGAGTACCGCCCCCCCTCGTGATGGTGGTACTTGACCGGCACCCCGCAACCGTCCATCAGCGTCGCGAGCTCGGAGCGGAAGTCGGAGCTGCGGTCGAACGGCGGGGCGGCGTGGTAGGCCGGTCCCTTGCAGAGCGCGAAACCGGTCGGGTCGTCGTGCTTGAGCTCGTCGGTAGTGACGCGGTACGCGGCCGACGACTGGTCGGTCCGGAATTCGGCGGTGGTGAAGAGATAGAACTCGTACTCCGGCTGCACCATCACCTCGTCCGCGCCAGCGGCCTGCCTGAGTGCCTCCGCCGCCCGCTTCAGGACTGCGCGCGGGTCGCGGTCGTAGCCGCAATCCGTTCCCGTCTCGCGGATTTCGGCAAAGCAGGATAGCGTCGGCTGCTTGGCAAAGGGGTCGACAAAGGCTGATGAAAGGTCGGGCTTCAGCACCATGTCCCCGGACTCGACCTCGCGGAACCCGGCCACCGAGGACCCGTCAAACCCGACACCCTGCCGCAGCGCCTGCCCAAGCCGCTCGATCGGCAGCGTGACGTGCCTGAGCCGGCCGGGCAGGTCGGAGTACTTCAGGTCGAGAAACCTGATGTTCTTCTCTCGGACAATCGCGTCAATGTCCATGGCGACTGCAATCTTGCCGGCTGGGACCCGGAAGTCAATCTCCGGCGGATGGGAGGCAACCGCGGCCGGGCGCCCGCTGCCGCCCTTCTCCCCGGACCGGTCGGCCCGGCTACCTGCGCAGCGACGCCTTCGAGAAGACGTGCTCCGGGATCGGCACGTCGAAGCGTATCGAGTCGATGCGGAACTCGGTGCCGCCGCCGTCCTTGAGCGCGTCCCGGAACACCGCCCGGTCGGCGAGCCAGCGGCCCTCGAACCGCCGGACGCTCAGCACCTCCATCGTCTTGAGCAGCGTGCCGCCCTTCGAGAATCGCTCTTCCCTGAGCACGAGGTCGCGCTCCGTGTCGACCCAGAGCCTGCGCCGCCGATAGGCGACGTTGTCCGACCTCGCCTCGAGCTCCAGCACCCACGCCGGCCGGCCCGCGGCCGAGTCCGACCCGGTGACCGTCGCCGTGTAGATGTTGGTCAGCTTCGGGTCCTCCAGCATGTCTTCGTAGGAGAGGTCCGAGCCGGAGACCGACTGGCGCAGCATGTGGCCGGCGATGAGTATCGTCCGGTCGCTGTCCGGCGAGTAGGTCCAGAGCTGGTTGCCGAGCTTGAGCATCTTGGTGCCGCGGTCGCGCTCCGGCGCGAGGTACTCGGTGAACGCCCGATCCGTTCCGCTGACCCACGACATCGTCCGCACCGACCGGCTGCCGCGCCGGCCGTGGATCGTCATCTCGCTGACGATGACCTTGTTCTCCGACCCGGCGTTGGCGTCGATCCGCGCGAGCATCGTGTCGCCGTCGGGCAGTTCCGCGGCCCCGACCAGGGCCGCGAGCAGCAGCATGCCGATTGTGCTCATCCCGAGAACTCCTTTGCCAGCACCGCCGTCTGGCGCTTGTAGACCCCGAGCCCGGATATCGCCGCGCCGACGAACGTCGCCAAGAGCCCGGGCAGGAACCCGACGACGTAGCTCGCCGGCGTGATGCGCGCCCGGATGACGTCGTCGATCACCATCGTCGCGTCCTTCATCATCCCGCCGATGTTGATGCCGACCTCCTGCAGGTAGAGGCTGAAGCCGAACCCGATTGCCGTGCCCGCCGCCGAGCCGACCAGCCCGATAAGAAACGCCTCGACGAGCAGGGCGCGGTAGACGGCGTCCTTCGACTCGCCGACCGCCAGCCGGATGCCGATCTCACCGTAGCGGCGCAGGCTTCCCATCAGCCCGGCGTTCCACAGCACCACCGACATCGCCATCACGAACACCGCGACGATGACCGCCGACGCCGCGCCGATCAGGTCCATCATCCCGCCCAGCCCGCTCGCCACCCGCAGGCTGTTCATCTCGGGCGCGAACTCGTCGCCGCCACCCTCCTGCGCCGCGTTGAAAGTCGCGGCCAGCTTCGCCGCCTCCCGGTCGTCGTAGCCGCCCGGCAGGAACCCCAGCACCTCGTCCGCCGCGTCGGCCATGTCCAGCGCCTGCCTCGCGTCGCCGATGTCGGCGAGCAGCGCGGCCCGGTCCATTGCGCTGACCCCGAACCGCACCGTGCCCGAGAGCGTGAAGTTGGCGACCGCCATCGAACCGTTCATCGTCGAGGAGACGAGTGTCACCCTGTCGCCCGGGCCGACGCCCAGCCGCCGGGCAAAGTCGTCCGAGAGCAGGACCTCGCCCGGTGCCGACGGCAGGCGGCCACTCGCCAGCGACTGCTCGAGCTTGAGTATCTCGCGCTCCGGGCTGACTTCGGACAGGTCAACCGCGAGGCCCACGGCCGGCGCCTGCACGCGCGTCTGCCCGGCCGAGTCCGGCACGTCGACCAGCCCGCCGAACCGGATGCGCGGCGTCCAGGTCATTCCCGGGTGCGCGCGCTCGAGCCCGCGGGTCAGCTCGCCGACCCCGAGCAGGGCCAGCTCGTTGGAGGCGCCGGTCCCCTCGCGGGCCGCGGCCCGGGTCGTCACCCGCACGTGGCCGGACACGAAACTGGCCGTCGCGCGGAAGATGCCGTCGGTCGCGCCGCGCAGGTAGGCGTCCATCAGCACGGTCAGCGACACCCCGATCGCCACGGTCAGGAGCGGGAACAAGCTCCGGCTCCGGTCGCGCAGCAGCCCCTTGGCCAGGAAGCCCAGCATCATCCGCCTCCTTGATGTTGCCCGGCAATCTGCAATCTGCAGTCTGCAATCTGCAATGTCCTCACGTTCCCCTCCCCGCAAGGGCGTCGGTCGGCTTGAGCCGGGCGATCTTGCGCGTCGGCAGCCACGACACGAACGTCGCCACGACGAAGACCAGCGCGGCCGTGCCCAGTATCAGGCCGGCGGTGTAGGTCGGGTAGAGCTTCTCCCCGAGCGAGAAGCCCCAGGTATCGCCGCCCGGCACCGCGAACCCGCTGCGGCTGAGCATTATGAACAGCGGCGCCCCGTACGCCGCCCCCAGCACCGCCGCCAGCACGCCGTGGAGCGCGCCCTCGAGCGTGAACAGCGCGATTACCTGCGGCTTCGTCATCCCCAGCGCGACCAGCATCCCGATTTCCCGCCGGCGCCGGAACACCGACAGCACCTGGGTGTCGAAGATCGCCAGCATCGCCAGCAGGAACAGCACCCCGAACATCAACGACTGACCGATCGACTTCGCCTGCACCATCTGGCGCAGGTCGGCGAGCAGGTAGCCCGACGACCGGAAGACCCAGCCCGAGACCGCCGGGGGGTTGCGCACCTCCCGGGCGACTGTCACCAGCGTCGCCTCGCCCTCCATCCCGGCCAGCCGCTGGAGGGCGGCGAGCGGCACCCAGACCTGGCCGTTGTCGACCGTCCCGACGCTGGTGTGCATCAGCTCGACGACCCGTCCCTCGCGCGCGTCGTAAGCCCCGCGCGCGTCGCGCCACTGCACCGTCACGTAGTCGCCGACCGCCAGCCCGGCGGTCTGCGCCAGCCGCGCGCCGAGCAGTATCGGCAGTTCCTCGGCCGGGTCGGCCAGCGCCGCGGTCGGCATCGCGACAACCTGCTGGTCCGGGTCGATGCCCTTGATGAATACCGGCCTCATCCGGCCCTGCGGGTAGATGCTGCCCTGTATGACCAGTATCGGCGCGGCCCGGCCGGACTCGGCCAGTGCCTCGAGCTCGCCGGGCAGGAGCGCGTGTGCTTCCTCCAGCGTCAGCGGGTCGTAGGGGTCGTAGCCTGCCTGCCAGTACTGGCCGCCAGCGAACTCCCACGCCGTCGACGCGTCCTCGGCCTGCTTGTTCATCCCCTGCAGCATCCCCTGGCCGAAGATGATCGCGACGAACGCGAACGATAGCGCGGTCGCGTTAAGCCAGGTCCTGATTCCCGCCCCGCGCAGGTTGCGGAGCGCCAGCCGCAGTATCATCACGATCCGCCCCCGGCCGGTTCCTGCGGCCGGTCGTCGGCCACCGCGCCGTCGACCAGCAGAATCTTCCGCCGCAGGTAGCCGATGACCTTATCGTCGTGGGTCGAGAAGATGAACGTCGTGCCCAGCTCGCGGTTCAGGCTGACCATCGTCTGCAGCACCCGGTGTGAGTTCTCGGCGTCGAGGTTGGCGGTCGGCTCGTCCGCGAGCACGATCTTCGGCCGCTTGACGACCGCCCGGGCAATCGCGACCCGCTGGCTCTCGCCGCCCGAGAGCTGGGTCGGTCGAGACGACGCCCGGTCGGACAGCCCCACCCATTCCAGCGCGGCCATCACCTTGTCCCGCCGCTCGGCCGGACCCATCCCCAGGAGCAGCAGCGGAAACTCGACGTTCTCGTAGGCGGTGTAGACCGGGAGCAGGTTGAAGGTCTGGAAGATGAACCCGATCTGCCTGCTGCGCAGTGCCGCGGCCTGCTTTGGCGACAGCCTCTCGACGCGCTCGCCGAGCACCGTCGCGCTCCCCGATGTCGGCGCGTCGAGCGTCCCGATGATGTTGAGGAACGTCGTCTTGCCCGAGCCCGACGGCCCGACCAGCCCGGCGAACTCCCCGCGCCCGAACTCGAGGCTGACGTTCTTGAGCGCGTCGAGCCTCGTCCGGCCCATCGGGTAGCTCCTCACGACGTTCTCGGTCCTGATGATTGCGCCGTCTTCCATTCGCTTCTCCTCTCGCGCTAGTGGTTGAACACCACGGTCAGGCGCAGGCCCTTGCCCGCCGCCGCGCCGCCCGGGACCCCGGCCGCGGCCGGGCGCTCCGGGCCCCAGAATCCGGCGGCCTGGAACAGCCACCGGTCCAGCGCCCGCTGCCACGCGGCGAAGCCGTAGGCGTGTCGATTCTGCCAGTCCCAGAGCAGGAACCCGTTCAGCCGGTCGAGCAGCCCGAGCGGGTACGCGACCGACAGGCCGGTGACCTGCCCCGCGACCGCCCCGGCAGTATGCCACGGCCCGGCTGTCCGCGCAAGCGCGAGGTGTTCGGCCGCCGCGGTCAGCCCATTGCCGACCCCGAACGTGTAGTCGAGCCCGACCGTCGCCGCCCACTGCCACGGCAGCGGCGAGGCGTCGGTCCACTCCCGCAGGGCCGTCGCCTCGGTCCACAGCCCGACCCCGACGTCCCACTTCCCGTCCAGCCCCAACCGGTCCTCGTTGAACGACCCCGCCGGCCCTGCCTTCCGCGCCCGCCGGTGGTGGTACGAGGCCGCGACCTCACCCCTCGGCACCGACACCTGCACCCGCCCGCCCAGCTCCGGCACCCACTGCTCGGTGCCGAACTGCTCCCAGGCCCGGGGCGTGCTGTTGCCGATGAGCCCCCACGCCCAGGCGTTGGCGTCGCCCGGGAACCAGTACCGGCCCAGCAGGGCGTAGACGCCGTCGGTCGAGCCGGTCGGGTCGCGCGGGTCGATGCGGTCGAACCACTGCAACGGCCGCAGGAGCATCGCCGACCCGAATGCCAGCTTCTGCAGGCCGGCCCGCGCCTCCAGCCGCCCGCGCGACAGCCGAAACCAGGCCCGGTAGGGCTTGAACGCGGCCCCGAGCCGGAGGCTGTCCGGCCGCGCGCTCGCGTCGACCCGGCCGCTGACCGCGGCCTCGGCGTCGAACCAGCCCGGCACTATGTCCAGCGCCAAGCTCGGGATGTAGCCCAGTCCGGCCAGCCCGAACACACTCGTGTCCCGCCCGCCACCGACCCAGCCCGGCGCCTGCCCGCTCACGCCGGCCGTCAGCGCGCGCGCCGGCCCCGCGACAAGCGCCGCCGTCAGGACCAGCCGCCACGCGCGCCGGGTGCGGTCCGGCTTGACGTCAATCATTCGCGCCTTCGACAGGCTCAACCATCATAGTCCCGCCGGGCGCGTTGTCGAGCACCCGGGCCGGTTGACTCGCGGGCCGCCGCGCTTATCCTCGGACAGGAGAAACCGGCTGTGAAATGCCTCCTTGCCCTGCTCCTCGCCGCCGGCCCGGCGCTCGCCGCCTTCGGCGCGAGCGTCCGGGTCGACACCGAGACCCGGCCGGCCTGGGCCTGCTACCACGCCGCCATCGCGGTCGGCTGCTCCGACTCCGGCCCGCCGCCGATCTACGTCGCCTTCGAGAACGACTCCGTGCCCTTCACCATCCAGCGCTCGGACATCGCCTTCCAGCGCTCGACCGACGCCGGCCGCACCTGGCTGGCCGAGAACATCATCATCCGCCAGGGCAACCGCTTCGCCTGCTATCCCGACCTCAAGGTCGCCCGCGACGGCACGATTCACCTCGTCTTCACCGACCGCATCGACGGCTCGAAGGGCAACATCCGCGCGACCCGCTCGACCGACGGCGGCGCGACCTGGTCCGCGCCGGTCCAGGTCGACGACAGCCCCTCCCGCGTCGACATCGGCTGGGCCCGGCTCGCGCTCGACACCGCCGACAACCTCTTCTGCGCCTGGACCGACAAGCGCGGTGCCTTCCTCCGGGTCTACTCCGACGTCTCGACCGACGGCGGCGCGACCTGGGGAACCGACGCGCGGGTGGACGACGACACCGTCTCGTTCAACTGCTACCCGCCCGACGCCTGGGTCCAGCCCGGCTCAAACGACCACCTCGTCGTCGCCGACGCGCCGGTCCGCGGTCCCTCCGGCATCGTCATCCACTCCCACTTCTACCGCTCGACCGACGCCGGCCGGACCTGGTCGCCCGGCGTTCAGCTCGACACCTTCAGCGGCGTCTGCCGCCAGCCCCATGTCGTCGCCGACGCCGGCCACGTCATCACCGACTACACCGGCAACGGCTACGTCAACCAGTCGGTGACGATGGCGCGGACCTTCTTCGAGGCCGGCGACTCCTGGGGCCCGCAGGTGCTGATCACTGAGCTCGATACCATCTACAGCTCCTTCACTAACGGCGCGAAGCTCGCCATCGACCTGTCGGGCACGGTCCACACCGCGCTCCAGTTCTGCAACCGGCAGAGCTTCGTCTACGACGTCTACTACTGCCGCTCCGACGACCACGGCCTGACCTGGAGCGAGCGCGAGCTCGTCAACGACGCGGTCGCGGCCGACCAGTGGGACCCGGACATCGCGGTTGACGCTGACGGCAGTGCCTACGTCGTCTGGCAGGACATGCGCAATCCCAAGGCCCAGGTCTGGTTCGCCACCAACGCCTGGACCGGCATCCTCGCCCCGGGCCCGGCCCCACTGCCGCGCCTGGCCTGCGCGCCCAACCCGTTCCGGGCCGGGCTCGCGGTCACTGGCGTGCCGGCCGGCCGGGCGGTCGAGGTCTTCGACGCGGCCGGCCGCCGCGTCCGCCTGCTTCCCTCCCGCGACGGACGCGCCCGCTGGGATGGCCGCGGGCAGTCCGGTGCGCCGTGCCCGCCCGGCGTCTATATCATCCACGTCCCGGGCGCCCGGCCCGAGCGCGTCACCCGCCTTCGCTGAGCCGCCCCGCCGGGTTGACCCGGCCTGCCGCCCGCCTATCCTCGGACCGTGGTCCCGCTTCTCGTCTGCCTCCTCGCCGCCGGCCGCATCGTCGTCACCGAGGTGATGTCCAATCCGGCCGGCGCGGACGGTTCGCTCTTCCCCGAGGACCGCAACGAGTTCGTCGAACTCTACAACGCCGGCGACGAGGCGGTCGACCTCCGCGACTGGACCCTCGACGACGGCGACGCGCTCGACCGCATCGCCGCCTGGGCCGACTCCAGCATCCTCGCCGAGGCCCCGCACCTCGCCATCAACTCGACCTGGCTCCCGCCCGGGTGGTACGCGGTCGTCCTCGACCCCGAGTACACCCACCCCGACCCGCAGGGCGGCTGGGTCCGGCCCTACCGCTTCGGCCCCAACGTCCTCGCCCTCACCGTCGGCAACACCACCCTCGGCAACGGCCTCGCCGGCAACGACCCGGTCATCATCGCCTCGCCCTGCGGTGACACCACCACCTTCGGCACGCCCTTCGACCCGGCCGACTCGATTCCCTGCTCCCCGCCCGACGGCGTCTCCTGGGAGCGGCTTGACGTCCTCGGCCCGGACCGCGTCGACAACTGGCGCACCTCCCCGGACCCGGCCGGCTCGACCCCGGGCGCGGCCAACGCGGCCAGCACCCTGCCCGACCTCGCCATCGCCGCCCTCGAGCTCGTCGACCCGGACCGGCTCGCGCCCGACGCCGGCTTCACCGTCCGCGCCACCGTCGCCAACCGCGGCTACGCCCCGGTCGAAAACTGGCGGCTCGAGCTCTTCATCGACGCCAACGGCAACGCCCGGCCCGATCCGGCCGAGCCCACCCGCGCCGCCGCCGGCTGGCGCCTCACCCCGGGCGCGGACTCGACCCTCGGCTTCAGCTTCACCGCGCCCCGACTCCGCACCGCGCTCTGGGCAATCCTCGACTGCCCGGGCGACGCCGACACCGCCGACAACCGCCGCCGCGTCTGGCTCGACCCCGGCGGCGGCGAGCGCCGGCTCCGGCTCGCCGCGCCCGGCTTCAGCCCGGACGGCGACGGCATCGAGGACTCGCTCGCCATCAGCTACCGCCTGCCCGCCGCCTCGGGCCGGCTTCGGGTCCAGGTCTATGACCTCGCCGGCCGGCTCGTCCGCGACCTCCACGACGGTCGGCCCGAGGCGGCCGAAGGTGAGCTTCATTGGAACGGCCGTGCCGCCTCGGGCCGCGCCGCGCCGGCCGGGCTCTACGCGGTCCGCCTGCGCTGGACCGGCCCCGGTGCCGCGGCCGAGGAACAACTCCCGGTCGCGCTCTACCGCTAGCGCGGCCGCCGGCCGCAAAAGGGCCGGACCCGGATACCGGACCAACCACAAAGGCACAAACGCCGGGCAAACCACCAAGGCACAAAGAAAGGGTCTTGGGCTTGGCCCCGAACAATCTCAGTCTTGGTGTCTTCGTGTTGAATCCGCTGCGAAGAAAAACCGGGGGCAGCGCCCCGGGTTGCCTCTGCCTCGCGTCGCCTGGCTAGTCCGAGATGATGTGCGTCTCGGGGTTGACCCAGACGCCCTTGCGCCGCAGGCCGTAGTGCAGGTGCGCCCCGGTCGAGCGGCCCGACGAGCCGAGCCGGCCGACGACCTGGCCGCGCTTCACCTCGTCCCCGCTCGAGACCGAGTTCGATTGCAGGTGCGCATAGAACGACACCAGCCCATTGCCGTGGTCAATCTCGACCACCCGGCCCCAGTTGCTCTTCCAGCCCGAATACACGACCCGGCCGTCCGCGGACGCGACAACCCGGCTCCCGTACGGCGCGACGATGTCGATGCCGCTGTGCATCATCGCCCGGCCGGTGAACGGGTCCCGGCGCCGCCCGAACCCGGACGTCACCCAGCCCTGCACTGGCCAGATCGAGGGAATCCGGCCCAGCCGCTCGGTCCGCGACGCGAGCGCCTGCTCGATCTCGCCCAGCGACCGCTCCTGGAACCGGGTCCGGCGCAGGAGGTCGTCCACGGTCGCATCCTCGCCCGGCACCGGGTAGCCGCCCACCCCCACCCGCCGCATGTCGGACGGAATCAGGTACAGCCCGGCCGACGTCCGCAGCCGGTTATCCATCTCCTCGGTCGCGGCGAGAAAGGTCTTGAACGTGTCCATCGCCGCGCAGTAGCGGACAATCCTCTGCTTCAACAGGTAGTTCTCCGCGGTCAGCCGGTTCAGCCGGCCGTAGTCGGTATTGTTCTCGACCCACGCCCGGCCCAGGAGTCCGACCCCGACCAGCACCAGTAGCAACCCGGCCGCGGCGACATACAACAGGTAGACGGGGATGGAAAGGCGAATCGCACGCCCGCGGAGCCCGAGGGCGAACGTAACCTGGAGTCGTGCCACGAGGTCTGAATTCTACGCGCCCACCCACCCCTGTCAACCCTGGCGGCCTGTCGCTCTATCCCCATTAGTTATGGCACCTTACGCCGCGCCATCCATCCCGCCGTTCACCTCAAGACTGCGGGAGAGGCGACCACGCCCCTCCCATTCCAGGCGTCGCTTCGGCGCTCGCCGTCACGCCGCCCGCGTCGCGGAGTCAGCCCTTACGGACCGACGGGCTTAGGAACGCTGAACACGTTCGACCTTATCTTCCCCAGCACCGACAGTGAAAGCCCTCGGGCGACCCACTTGGCGACGAGGTTTGCCGCCTCGAGCGCGGCCGCCTCCCCGTTCACCCGGTTGGTCAGCTTCCACATCTCCCTGCCGAACGCAAGGTAGTACGGATACAGGGTCAGGCTCACGCCTTCGGCGTTGAGCACGGCCCGCGTCTCGGACTCGGCCGCGAAGATGCCGTCGAACGCGGCCTGCACCCGGGCCGCGACTCCCGAGCCGGTGTCCGGGGACTGCTGCGGGGGCGATCGTGACGATGGGCGTGTTGGGCTAAGCAGCTATAATGCTAGAGGTTAGCAGGCAGGTAGCAGCACTCCGGGGGATATCCCCGGGGATATCCCCGGGACGGTTCCCGGGGCCGTCCCGGGGACCGCTAGGGAGACCGCTACCGGGGCCGTCCGGGGAACCGCTCCCGGGGATATCGGGGGGACGGTTCCGGGGGCCACCCCGGGGACCGCTAGGGGAGCCGTCCCGGAGGCCGCCCCCGGGACCGCTAGGGGAGGCGTCCCCGGGGCCGCTAGGGGAAGGCAGGTGGGGGCGGAGTGCCGAACGCGGCTCGCAACACTCCGGGTGGCAGACGAGATGCGCCGCTGAGGGCTCGTCTGGTCAGGAACCGGCGGAAGGTGGACGCGGCCGTGACCGGCCGCAGGTCAGACGCTGGCGCGGTAGTGCAGGAACAGATGCGTGCCGAGCAGGTTGTCTCTGGCCCGGACGATGTCAAGTACTCGCAAGGCCGACTTTCCTATCAAGTCCGTCAAGGCAGTTGAGTGCCATGTCGCCGAAGTCCGGCCCGGGACTGCGCAAGGCGGTCAAGGCAAGCGCACTCCCGATGTCAGCCAAGTGGAGCCAGTGGGGTCATGGTGAGGGCAGCAATCCTGCCACTTGCGTTCGGTACCCTCGCAGCACAAGGTCATTGTGCCTCGTGGCCGCGACGGCGGCACCGTATATGCCTCCTGCGTAGAATCCCAGAAACACGGCCCCTCTGAAGACACCCGCTTCCGCATCAGAGCGGCCAATTGCCCGGTAAAACCAGTAGCCCGCTGCAGCCGTTACTGCCAAGCTGACGATGCCATCAGCGGTGCGCCCTGCATAGATATGGCCTGACCCGGGCACCAACGCTGAGATGATTGCGGCCAAAGCCGGTGCCCTTTGAGTAGGACGACGAGCAAGTGTCGAGTCTAACCCTACTCCCAGCGTGCGCGCCCACAGTGCGGCCTCGTCGAACCGTAACTCCCACAGGTGAGACGCCACGAGAGCCTTCGCTCCTCGGTCGGCCAACTCCGGGCATGCGTCGCGCGCGACCAGGGCCCATGTGGCCCTGGCCTGGGCTGGCTCTCCGTCTTGCAGCTGAGCCAAGCCGATGTAGAGGCGAGCGTGACCCATTGACCGCGCTGGCTGAGCTTCAGACAAATAGCGCTCCAGAGAGCGCGCGGCGGCGTCCAGCGAACCAGCCTTCAGGTGCGCAAGTCCCACCTCGAAGAGAGCCGTATCTGCGTAGGGCGAGTTGGGTCTGAAGAACCTGAACTCCTCCAATGCGCCGATGGCCCGGTCGTATTGAGCCCCTGCTAGCAGCCACTCTGCGTAGCCAAACCAAGCCGAGTCGCTTACCTGAGTACCAGGAGTCGCCACTGAGCACAGAGTGCAGAGCAAGACTACCAGATGACGTTCTCCTCTACGGGGTCGAGAAGGAGCCTCGACATCGAGCGCGGGTCCCACGGGTTCAGTCGGAACATCCCAAGAGGGTCAGACTCCGCTCCGAGAACCGTTCCGTAGCCACTGGCTGAAGCCAGAGGGTGACACCGCATGACACGGTCGACCGCCATGGCGCCCCCAAGCGCCCATCCTCGACTCGTGAGTGCTCGGAGACCGTACGCCGAGCATGAAGGCTTGAACTGGCAACGGTGGAAGTAGTGCGGAGAGATGACCACGCGATAGAGGGTCACCAGAGCCCATGCTGTCACATCGACCGCCGAGCACGACCCCCCCGGTTTCTCAAGAGGAACGCTCGCGTGTAGTGCGTTCACAAGCGACGCGAGCAACAACAGCGGGGTGACTACCGAGGCCACCTTCTGTACAACGAAACCGGCGACACGCAGCACGGTCGCTGGCGCCAGGGGCGCTGCAGTTAGGTCGCCGTCAACTGGCCGCCAGGCCGATCAGCCAGAGAAGCACACAGGCCCCGCAGCCTACTGCCGCCACGATGCCTACGACCTCCCATCCAGTGAGGCCGCGCTTCTCTTCTCTGTGGATGACCACCTGGGGCCGCGACGACTTCGGGTTGAGCTCCGCTCCACAGCTGGAGCAGAATGCTGCATCCGACTGGTTCTTCGCGCCACATTCAGCGCAGTAGACCTCGTTTGAGGCAAGCTCGAGGACAGCGGCGTCCTCGCCACCTGAGACAGGAACCTCTGCGGGCAAACTGCGCTGTGCTGACTGAGGGGAAGCCCCCCCCTGAGCGAGGGCCCAGACGGGCAGTAGTGCAACGACCAGTAGTGTGGCCATCGCTTTGCGGGCCATCTAGCACCTCCTATCGTTAGACACCAATCACGCCAATCGCAGCGACTCCGCTATTCTCGCGCGTGACTCGTCCCGATGCTAACAGCCGCGGGTCAGCCTGTCAAGCGCAGAGCGATCGTGCCGTGGTGGTCCCAAGTTCGACCGACACCGAATCCTGTATCTAGTTGCTTATCAAGTGGCTGATTCGCATTAAGATCAAGAGCCAGATGGGCTTCCTCGACGGGCTGATCACCTGTGTCACCGGCGGCATCGTGATGCCGCGCACGGTCGTGATCGAAGGCCGCAGGTCCGACTGATTGCCCTGTCGTGATGCGGCCGGGCGCGACCGTTGCGCCCGGCCGTTTCGCCGCTAAGATGGACCGGTGAACCCGCTCATCTTCCGCGAGTACGACATCCGGGGTCTCGCCGAGACCGAACTCGGCGACAACGAGGTCTTCACCCTCGGCCGGGCCTACGGGACGGTCGCGCACGGCCGTGGCGTGACGAAGTGTGTCGTCGGCCGCGACGTCCGACTCTCCGGCCCGCGCATCGCCCGGGCACTCACCGACGGTATCCTCGCGACCGGCATCGACGTCGTTGACCTCGGCGTCGTGCCGACGCCGGTCTTCTACTACGCCCTCCACGAGGTCGCCGACGCCGGCGTGATGATCACCGCCAGCCACAACCCGCCCGAATACAACGGCTTCAAGGTCGGGCTCGACCGGACGACCATCTACGGCGCGGAAATCCAGCGCCTGCGCGGGGTGGTCGAGGCCGGCCGCTTCGCGACCGGCCGGGGCGCGCTCGCGGGGCACGACATCGTCCCGGCCTACCTCGCGATGTGCCGGCGCAAGGTCACGATTCCCGGGAAGCTCCGGGTCGCTTTCGACCCGGGCAACGGCACCGCCGGGGTCCTGCTCGAACGGCTGTTCGCCGGCACGCCGATCGAGCCGCGCTACATCAACCTCGCGCCCGACGGGAACTTCCCGGCCCACCTTCCCGACCCGACCGTGGCCGCCTACGTCCGCCAGCTCATCGCCCTTGTCCGCGAGGCGGAGGCCGACTGCGGCATCGGCTACGACGGCGACGCCGACCGCATTGGCGCGGTGGACGAGCGCGGCGAGATGGTCTTCGGCGACAGGCTGCTCGGCATTCTCGCGACCCCGGTCGTCCGCGCCCGCCCGGGCTCGAAGGTCGTCTTCGAGGTCAAGTGCTCGCAGGGTCTGGTCGAGTACCTCGAAGGCATCGGCGGCACGCCGCTGATGTGGAAGACCGGCCACTCGCTCATCAAGGCCAAGATGAAGGAGGAAGGCGCCCCGCTGGCCGGCGAGATGTCCGGCCACATGTTCTTCGCCGACGACTACTATGGCTACGATGACGCGCTGTTCGCCTCGCTCCGACTGCTCAGGCTGATGGCCGAGAGCGGACGGAAGCTGTCCGACCTCGCGGCCGATATCCCGGCCTACTTCTCGACCCCGGAAATCCGCGCCGCCTGCCCGGATGAGCTCAAGTTCCGGGTCGTTGACGAACTGCGCGACGGCTTCCGTCGCGAACACCGGGTCATCGACATCGACGGCGCCCGGGTCGAGTTCGGCGACGGCTGGGGCCTGGTTCGTGCGTCGAACACCGGGCCGATACTGGTTCTGCGCTTCGAGGCCCGGACCCCGGAGCGGCTGAGCGAAATCCGGGAGCTGTTCTACTCCCGGCTGCGCGGCCGCCCCGAGGTCCGCCTGCCCGAGGAGTAGCGGCCGGGCCGCGGGCGCGTGGCTTCCCTGGCGAAACTATCCCCGGCCCGGGCGGTCGGCCGGACCCGAAACTACGTCCGGAAGGCGCTCGACCGGTTCCAGCTCATCGAGCCGGGCGAGAAGGTCGTCGTCGGCGTGTCGGGCGGCGCGGACAGCCTCTGCCTACTCCACGCGCTCAAGGACCGCAACGACCGCCGCCGGCTCGGCTGGGAACTGGTCCCGGTCCACGTCGACCCCGGCTTCCCGGGCTGGAACTCGGCCCGGGTCTGCCGGGCCTGCCGCCGGCTCGGGCTCGAGACCGTGGTCAGGCCGATCGACGTGCCGGCGAAGCTCGCCGCGACCGGCAAGGACCCGTGCTTCTTCTGCTCCCGCGAGCGGCGCAAGACGCTGTTCCGCGCCGCGGCCGAGCTCGGCGCGCGCAAGGTCGCGCTCGGCCACCACCTCGAGGACGTCAACGAAACCTTCCTGCTCAACCTGCTGATGACTTCCTCCGCCGCGGCCTTCCTGCCCCGCCAGGAGCTCTTCTCGGGCGAGGTCGTCATCATCCGGCCGCTCTACTACGTCGAGAAGCCGATGATTGCCGGCTACCTGAGGCGGTTCGGCATTCGCGCCTGCCGCAACCGCTGCCCCCACGAGCCGAAGACCGCGCGGCTGGTCCTGCGCCGGTTCCTCGAACGGCTCTACCGACAGGACCGCCGCGTGCGCACCAACGTCTTCTGGGGAATCCACAACCTGAAGCCGGCCTACCTGCCCCGGCCGGTCGCGACGCGAAACAGGACAGCGCGCCCCGCTCCCGACGCCTGACGAGGCAGGCCCGGGCCTAGAGGCTGTCGATTGTTATCGCGAAGCCCTGGGTGACGACCGCAGGCGGGCGCGGGGTCTCTCCCGACGTCGAGTCCCGCGCCTCAACCGTGAACTGGAAGTCGCCCGCGCGCGACGGCAGGCCGTAGAGGATGCCGTCCCTGCCCGCGACGCGCAGGCCGACGCCCGGCGGAAGCTGGCCGTCGACGAGCCGCATCGCGACCTCGCCGCGGCCGCCCTCAGTGCGGATGGTATCGGCGTAGGCCTCGCCGACGCGGCCGTCACGCAGGCTGAAGGTAGCGAACTGGAACGGGTCGAGCCCCTCGCAGGCCAGGAACCCGACGAGAATGACAACACCGAGGAGGAACAGGAAGACGGCTCGCGGACCAGGCCTTCCTGAGACTCGCTTCGGCCTGCCGGAATCCGGCTGTTTCACTTGCCCGTCCCCACCCGGCCGCGCGCGGCGAGCTTCTGCTCGAGCCAGTCAAGCCAGCCGTCAAGCCCGACGCCGGTCCGGCACGACAGCCTGAGCACCGGCGTCTCGACCCGGAGCCGGGCGACCGCCCGGTCGATCTCCGCCGGGTCGAAATCGACGTAGGGCAGGAGGTCGGTCTTGGTGATGAGGACGAGGTCCGAACGCTCGAACATCAGCGGGTACTTGGCCGGCTTGTCCGACCCCTCGGGCGTGGAGACCAGCGTCACGTTGAAGTGCGCCGGTAGCCTGAACTCCGCCGGGCAGACCAGGTTGCCGACGTTCTCGATGATGAGCAGGTCGGTTGCGGCGAGATCGATCCCGGGCAGTACCGACTGGAGCATCATCGCGTCGAGGTGGCAGGCGCCCTGGGTGTTGACCTGCGTCACCCCGGCCCCGGCCGCCGCGACGCGCTCGGCGTCAAGGCTGCCCTGGATGTCGCCCTCGATGACGTAGATGCGGACCCGGTCGCGCAGGCACTCGATCGTCCGCTCGATCAGGCTGGTCTTGCCCGCCCCGGGCCCGGACATCAGGTTCAGCGACAGCACCCCTTGACGGTCGATGCCGGCAAGCTGGTCCGCCGCCAGCGCGTCGTTGTTCGCCAGCACCCGCTTCATCACTCGGATTTCAGCCAACTGAGCACTCCTTTCCTCGCTTCGACGACCGCGCGCCGGTCGCTGCCGACCGACACGAGCGCGACCGGGCAGCCGGCGAGTTCCTCGAGCCGGCGCAGGTAGCGCCGGGCCGGCGGCGGCAGTTCCCGCCAGGCCCGGCAGGCACCGGTCGGCGCGCGCCAGCCGGGCAGGGCCTCATAGACCGGTTCGAGGTCGGCCGCGCGCACCGGGTCGAACTCGGCAGGCCGGGTGCGGCCCAGCCGGTAGCCGACCCCGACCTTAATTTCATCGAGGCTGTCGAGCACGTCGAGCTTGGTGACGACCAGCGCCGTGAACCGGTTGTAGCGCACCGACGCCCGGACCAGGCCGGCGTCGAACCAGCCGCAGCGCCGCGGCCGGCCGGTCGTCGCGCCGAACTCGCCGCCCAGCCTGCGGAGCTCCTCGCCCGCCGGTCCCGCGAGCTCGGTCGGGAACGGACCCTCGCCGACCCTGGTCGTGTAGGCCTTGACCACGCCGACCGCCTCGCTGAGCCAGAGCGGGCTGATGCCGGTGCCGGGCGCGACCCCGCCGACGCCGGTCGAGGAGCAGGTGACGTAGGGGTAGGTCCCGAGGTCGATATCCAGGTGCGCGCCCTGGGCGCCCTCGAACAACACCCGCCGCCCGGCGGCGAGCGCCGCGTTTACCTCGACGCTGCCGTCGCCGACCATCGCCGCCAGCGGCCGGGTCAGTTGCCAGAACTCGGCCGCCAGCCGCCTCGGCGGGATCGGGTCGGCGCGGAACTTCTCCATCAGCAGCCAGTTCGCCGCCGCCAGGTTCCGCTTGAGCTTCTCCCGGAACGCGTCCTCGTCGAGCAGGTCCGCGGCACGGATTCCGACCCGGCTGACCTTGTCGGCATAGACCGGGCCGATGCCGCGACCGGTCGTCCCGATGCGGCCGCGGCCGGCCTGCTCTTCGCGCAGCCGGTCGAGTTGGCGGTGCCAGGGCATTATCAGGTGCGCACGCCGGTCGACCGTCAGCCGACCCCGGGCCTTGACGCCGCTCCGGGCAAGCGCGGCAAGCTCAGCGGCCAGCGTCTCCGGGTCGACGACACAGCCGCAGCCGATGACGCAGCGGACGCCCGGGGTCAGGACGCCGGACGGCACCTGGTGGAGAATCGTCTCGCGGCCCCCGACCCGGACCGTGTGGCCGGCGTTCGGGCCGCCCTGGAAGCGGACGACCACGTCCGCACTCCGGGCGAGCCAGTCGACGACCTTGCCCTTGCCCTCGTCGCCCCACTGGGCGCCGACGACGGTCAGGTTCGCCACGATCCGCCTAGAACTGGTACGAGAACGAGAACTTGTAGTTGTTGGTCTTGAAGTCGTAAATGAGCTGGTCGACGCTCAGGTCGAACTTGAACCGGGCGTACTCGATGCCGCCGCCGAAGCAGAGCCCGAGCGACTGGAACTTGCCCAGGTTCTTCCGGGTCAGGACGTCCCAGATCCCGTAGTGCTCGGTGCCCGCGCCCTCGCGCTCGAGGACGATGCCGCCCCGCGCGCCCGTCAGGTCCTCGAAGTAACCGACCCGGGCCGACGCGCCGAGCGGGCCGGACCGAAAATGGCCCTCGAGTGCCAGCGTCTTCCAGGCGTCGCGGAGCTCGGCCTGGAGCAACTGGCCGGACGACTTCTGGCCGGTCTCGTCGTAGAACATCCCGACGAGGATCTTGGTCAGCTCGGGCGTGACGCCGAGCCGGAAGTGCTCGGTCCGGACCGGGTAGGCGGTGAAGCCGGCCCGGAGCATCCTCGGCAGGGGGTCGGACTCGCCCGATGAGGTGTAGGCGATGTTCGGGCCGAGGTTGGCAAGCGAAAGGCCGACGTTGAGGAAGTCCCACGGCTTGTACAGGACGCCCGCGTCCATCGCCCAGCTGACGCCGGTGCCGCCGCGCTCGATGCCGAGCTCCGGCATCACCTCCCAGACCCACTCCGGGACCAGAAAAGAGTAGATGAACTTCGCCGAGAATCCGACCCCGAGGTTGCGCAGGACCGGGTAGCCGTAGCCGGCCGCGACCGCGACGTCGAAGGTGGTGTACCGGCCGAGGAACTGGCCGACCTCGTTGATGACGTCGGTTTCGCCGGTCGTCAGGTAGATGACGTTCATCCCCGCTATTCCCTTCTCCTGGAACTGGCGGGTCACGCCGGCGTACTCGTAGTACATCCCGGGGTATAGCCCGGGCAGCCAGTTCGCGTGCATCAGCGTCGCGTGAGTGCCTTCGAGGAACGCGAGCCCGCCCTGGTTGTAGTACACCGCGCTCGCGTCGTCCGCGATCGAGGCGAACGCGCCGCCCAGCGCGGTCGGCCGCGCCGAGGGCCAGATCATCAGGAAGACCGCGCCCGGGTTCTGGCTCGCGCCGGCGAAGCCGCCCGCGAGCAGGAGAATCGGCAGTAGCCGCAGTAGTCGATTACTCATTGGAGTTCGGCCTCCGGTTTGTCAAGCATGCAACTGGAAAGTATAGACCGGCCCCGGACCGGGTCAAGCCACTCAGTGCAGGACGAGCAGTCGGTCGCGGACCCGCACGGTCTCCGGCCCGGCCGCGCCAAAGGCGCGGGCCGTGACCGTGAAGAGATACACCCCGTTGGCGAGCGGGTTGCCCTGCCCGTCGCGGCCATCCCACTCGAACTGGTTGTACCCGAACGCCGCTGGCGCCTCCCCGAGGTCGCGGGCAAGCCGGCCCGCCAGCGTGAACACCCGGACCGACACCGTCGCCGCGCGGTTGACCTCGAAGGTGAACCAGGCCCGCCCGGCGACCGGGTTCGGGAACACCCGTACCGAGTCGATGCGCAGGGGCTCGGAGCCGGGCAGGACGAGCACCGCCACGCGCCTGTGCGTCCGGTTGAGCAGGTTATCGCTGGCGACGACCTGGAGCGTATCCTCACCCGGTGTTAGACGCACCGGGAGGCGGAACCGTGCGGTCGAGTTCGAGTTACCGTCAAAGATCAGCCGGTCGGCAAGCTCGGCCCGCGGCGCGGCGCGCCCGGGCTGGAATGAAGGCGTCCAACCCGGCACCGGGGCGACGAGAACCCCGGCCGGGTCCTCGACGACGCCCTCGACCTCGAAGTCCGCCGGCAGGACCGCTCCGTCCAGTATCTCGACGCCCTCGAGGAACAGCCGCACGACCGGCCCGCAACTGTCGTCGGACGGCACCGGAACCGGGTCCCACGCCAGCCGGTCCGTTACAAGGCTCAGTCCGACCGCGGAATCAGCGATGACCGCGGCCAGCCGGCACGAATTCGGCACCGGCGCATAGGACCCGTTCTCGACCCGCACCGTATCCAGCGCCACCCCGAGCGGGAACCGGCCGTCCAGCTCGAGCCGGCCGGAAAGAACATCGATATTGCCGCGGCCGAGCGTGACCCCGGGCATCACGTAGAGCCAGGTGCCCCGGGCCGAAGTGTAGGTTCGGGTCCGGGCCGGTCCGGACAATCGCCACTCGCCCGGCCCTTCGTTCCAGCCGACGAGCGCCCGGGCCCGGAAGCCAGCCCCGGGCCGGAGCGAATCCGGCCGGACCGCGGGTGGCTCCGGCCAGTCCGCGGCCAGGCGCAGTCGCGTCGCCGGGTCGCCGAACAGGTGGTACAGCCGGTCGGTTGGCCAGGCCTTGAAGAAGGCCGCGCCGACGGTCGAATCCGGGTGGCTCAGCAGTGGCACCTGCAGGTTCCGGGCGAACACCGAGTTGGTCCCTGAGGTCGTTGCCTTGGTTGCGCCGACCGCCGCAATCGCCCCGCCCTCCGGCTTCCGGACCAACTCCTCGGCGATGCACTCGGTCTTCGTGTCTTCGAACCGCCCGACACTGCAGCTGCCGAAATAGCAGAACGGCGAGCGGATTCCGCAATCCACGTCGGCAATCTGGCTGATGTTCAACACGCTCTCGTGGCACAGGTCGAATGCATCGCCATGCCCGAAGAAGAAGAATACCAGCGAGCCCGCCTGAAGTTCCCGCATCAGTTCCGCCCGCGCTCCGGGCTTGTTCTTGACACCCGCGAAGGAGTGCTCGGTCAGGTAGACCTTTGACGGGTCGAGCTGGATCCCTGCCGCCGCCGCGGCCGCCTCACACTGCTCGATGTGCCGGAACCCGATCGGGTCCGGTCGGCTCGGATCCCCGCTCCACTCGTCGTCGGCAAGAAGCAGCATCCGCCGGCTCCACAGTCCCGGCGGCCCGGACTCATAGGCAATCACCTTGTCCACGAATGCGGCGAGCTCCGACCCACTGCGGCAGGTGACCCTCCCGAGGATCATGTCTGGACTCCCGCCCTCCCCCTCGAAATCGGCGTACCAGGCGTCAAGAGCGTAGGCCTCCCGGCTGGTGATTCCGGAGGGATCAAGACTGTGGCCAACCTCGTGGGCGGGCACGGTCGGAGCGGTCCTCAGCCTGAGGTTGTCGCGGTAGTCGTAGGTCGCGTCGCCGGCAAGCACGCCGTAGACCGGCCGCTTGTCGGCGAAGAAGCGCTTGATCGCTCCCGGCTCTTCCATCCCGTAGCTGTAATCGTCATAGACGTCATCCAGCGCCACGGCCTCCGCGCGGGCGCGGTCCAGCCAGGCGATGTTACCGGCCCGGTAGCGTGCGAGCCGCCGTGCCGCGGGCAGGTATTCAGGCGGTGCGACCACCCAGTAATCAGCCGTCCGTAACGTGGACCGCAACCGACCCGGCCGGCGGAACTCGACGGCATCGGGCTTGAGCAGGTGGCGCGCGTCGCTGACGCAGAACTCCGACGGCCGCCCGACCCGCCGGGCAAAGGTCGCCGAACCACCCGCGCTGTCGATCCCGTCAGCCATCATCGGCCGCATCGGGTCGGTGACATCGAGCGCGACGACCGGGCCGACGGCATCCCGCACCCGAAACCGGAACGAGCCGGTGTCATCCTGCAGGAACCGGCACTGCCCGTCCGCGAGCGACAACAGCCGCAGGTAATCGAACTCCAGCCAGTCGAGCATGACCCGGCGCGCGCCCTCGCCGGTGAGCTCGAGCCGCAGGGAGTTCGCCCGGGACATCAGCGGAACCGCGGCCTCGATGCTGAAGAGGTAAGGCTGGCTGGCGGGCGCCGAGCTGAAGTTGAGGGTATCCAGCAGCGTGCCGTTCACTGACAGTGAGAGGGCGTTGGCGTCGGAGGTCGCGAACAGGCGCCCGGCAAGACTCAGGAGCCGGACCGGCGTGGCAGGCGTGAGCGCGATGTCCAGGCTGACGCCGGGCAGGTGGGAGTCCTTGAGCATCGTCCGCCAGATCCAGAGCAGGCCGGAACGCGCCGGGCAATCCTGGTTCTCCTCCTGGTGCTCCCGCCACCGCCCGGCCGACACTACCGGCGACCCGCTGGTGTCCGGCCCGAGGCCCACCGACATCCGCCGGCCGGGCTCAAGTCCCCAGGTCAGCCAGTAAACGGTGCGCCCGGTGTAGGGGTTGGCGATCCAGGTCGAGCAGTGGTTGACCCAGTGGTCGGCCGCCCGCGCGAAGAACACTACCCTGTCTTCCGCCCGAAGCCTGCCGTCCTGTTCGCGCTCGACGTGGATGGCAACCGGCACGAGCGTATCCGGGTATGGTCCGTTGACAGCGTACTCGCCGAGCGTATACATCGCCAGCGTCCGCGGGTCAACTCCGTCAATTGCGACGCCGGCCTCGGCCAGTTCCCGGCCGGTCACGGCGTGGATCCCGGTCTCGCTGACCGAGAGCTTGAGCCAGTTGGCCGAGCGATCGAAGAAGCTCCAATCCCGGTCAACCCCGGCCGGCTTCCAGCTAACCGCCGTCTCGCCATTGAGAAGCATCGAGCTCACTAGCCCGTCCATCGGGTCAGGCGATGCGATCTCGACCGGGCGCGACTCGAACTCGACATTCACCTCAAGCCACTCGCGTACCGCGAGCTGGCGCGCATCGCGGTCATAACGACATGGCCGCAGTGTCAGTTCCACGAAGCGGATGCCGCGGAGTTCCTCGACCGGACCGACACTCAGGATCTCGGGCTCCGAACCTCCTGCCGCGGGCTGGGAATCCGGGAGGTCCGCGCTCGACACCGCCACCGCAACTGCAGGCTCCGCGCAATCGTAGCGGCGTACCGGCCCCGGCCTGAGACCGGTCCGAAACCCTCCTGCCTGCGGCAGGCCGACGCGGACCGTCCGTGTCGGCAGGAGATACTCGCCCGGCTGCGCCAGGTGGTCGGCGCCGGGCAGATCGACGAGTGCCCGGCCCATGCCGTCACCACGAAGCTCGGGAACACCGATCGTCCACCGCAGCGTCAGCCCGGTCGCGTCACTGTGCAGCAGCTCGAGATTCGCAGCCGCGCCCGGAACGCTGCCGCTGGCGGCATTGACAATGCCCAGCAAAAGGCACAGCCAGCTGACAGCCTCGCGCACCCAGATCATCGCTTCAGTCTAGGACCGCATCCAGCAGGGTCAAGGCGCGAGCGGTCGGGACCGTAAGATACGCAGCCCGGCGGTCGGTGGCAGGGTCGCTGCCACGGCGAGGGCGGACACGAGTTCGCGCCCCCCGACGTCAATGAACTCGACCCTGCCTGAGCGGGCGGGCGCGGCATCGACCGGGCGACCATCGAGCACGAGCACGACGAGACCGCTGTCGGGAAGAGCCGGAGAACCATCGGAGTCTCGCGTGTCGAAGATGAGCGTCGGCTGCTGGGTGAACTCGAGCCCGGTCCCGACCTCGAAGTCGCCGTTGCCGCCGAGCCGCGCAGTCAGCACGACCAGTCGTGCCGCGTCACCGCCGACCTGGACCCCGACGCTCCGCGCCGAAGGCGCGGCTTCCCGGTGGCCCGGGCCGCCGAGCGTTTCGCCCGGCACCGCGTAGTCACCCGCCCACAGCCCGACATCTGCCGGTCCGAGCAGCAGTCCGAGCACGCCCGCCGGCACGTCCCGCTCGAGCTGGAGTAGCAGCTGCCCCCACCTCCGAAGGAAGCGGTGCCGCAGCTCGGCGGCCCTGAGCCGGTCAGCGGCCACGCGGACAGCCAAGTCGAGCCCTGCGCGCCCGCCCGGTCCTTCGGGCGCAAGGACCAGTTCCATCGCCGGCACGAAGGGCACGACGACCGGGCCGACGCGGTTGAAGCGCGACAGACCAAGTTCCCAGCGCGCCGGGCCGTCGACCTCGCGGCAAATCACCCGCCGGAGCAGGCCGGTCCGCCGGTCCAGCTCGAGCTCACCTCGCATCCGCTTCTGGCCGGTCGGGTCCAGCAACGGCATCCTCGGTTCAAACTCGTACCGGTAGACACCGCCCGCTTCGCCGGCGAATTCGAGTGCCGGGCGCCGGCCGTCGCCGGTCAACCCTGCCGCCCTCAGCACGGACTCGAGGTGATCGAAGAACCTCGACTCGTTCCCGCGCGGAACGCGGCTCCAGGCCGACCCGGCGCGTTCGTACTGCACCGAGCCATCACCGAACACGTGGTAGCTGCGCCGCTCTCCGCCGCGCCACCAAACGCCTTCCCAGCGTTCGCGGTCGCTCGAATCGCGCACGCCGGAGAACGAGGCGCCGAGCTCGAAGGGGCGGTCAGTATGGTACTCCAGCCGGAAGGCGAAGCCGGCCAGGCGGCGAAGCCTGGACCCGATCTCGGCCGGCGCCGTCTCCGGCTCGACCGGCGGCCCGACGTCGACCGCCTGCCGACAGCCGGCCGAAAGGAACAAACACAGAGACACGAAGAAGACAAGGACAGACTGGACGGGAATCGAGGGACCAAGGTGGTCATCGGCTATCGAGTTGACCGTCTCCTTCCAGAGTCCGGACCCAGAAGTCCCGTTCGCCTTGGTGCCTTGGTGGTTCAATCCTAGTACTCTGTGCCCAGACCGAAGTAGAACTTCCAGCCCCGGTCGTCGGTAGCCGAAAGCGGGTAGCCCCAGTCGAACTTGAGGTAGAAGTACGATATCTGAATCCTGATGCCGGCGCCCGCGCCGAGCTTGATATCTTCGAGCCGCCCCTGCGCCGAGTTCCAGAACCGGAACGTGTCTCCCGGCACCCAGCCGGCGTCTAGGAACGCAACCCCACGGATGCCGCCGAGCTCAAGCGGCAGGGGCGCGGCGATGCTGAGTCGATCGATGAAGGGCGCCCGGAGCTCGACGCCGGCCAGCGTCAGCACCCGCCCGGCCCGGTCGGCGAATTCCCAGTAGCGGTAGCCGCGGACATGCTGGCCGCCCAGGTAGTAGTGGTCGGCATCCGGCCCCATCCCGCCGACGCCGAGCAGGCGCGTGGCAAATACCGCCCGGCGCGCCACGCGCTGGTAGTTCCTCAGGTCCGCGTAGAGGGTGTAGAACTCGCGGCTGGAAAGGAAGGCAAGGTCGGCACCGAGCCGGAACCGGCTGCCGCGTGCCGGCCCCTGCCAGGTCCAGTAGGTGTTGTCGAAGACATACGCCGGGCTGGCATAGAAGACGCGCTCCCATCGGGAGGTGTCGGTGTACCAGCCCCGGAGCGCCGGATACCAGTTGATGTAGGCGACGTCGCTGGCATAGCCGGTGAGCCCGAGCTCGACGCGGCTGAACTTGTCAAAGGGATACGCCGCCAGCGCCTGTCCGCCGCGGTTCATCCTGAGCACGGCGAGCGAGTCCGGGATGAAGATCGGCATGTCCCGGAACTGGAAGAGCGTGAACCCCCAGTCGACCCGGTAAGGCAGGAGCCAGTACTGGAGGGTAAGGTCCGAGTTAAGAATGTCGCCGTAGATGTCGGCATAGATCGCGAAGCGGTGGTTGCCGAGCATGTCGCTGAGCGAGATGCTGACAATCCCTGCCGCCCCGCCGGCAGTGGACCAGGTCGCCGCCCCGACCGCATAGTCGGGCGACACGCTGAATCCGACCGGCCTGACCCGGCCGAAGTCGAGCCCATCGTGCCGGAACCGGCCGGTATCTGCCGCGATGGCAAACCCGCCGGTATCGGGTGGGATTCGATCGAGCGGGTCGTGGATGATGGCGACGTCCCAGCCGACGTGCTCGAAGTAGGCGAACACCAGCCTGCGGTCGTCTTGCGACAGCGAGACGTGCGAGGCCTCGCCCGCGAAGCGAGTTCGGCCGACGTTGCGTCTTTCGTCGAGCGAGTAGACGTAGATGTTGGCCGCCGAGTCGCTGGCGGTGTAGAGGATGCGGCGGCCGTCAGCCGCGAACACCGGGCCGCCCATCTGCGGGCCGCGCCCGGTCAGCCGGGTGAGCCGGCCGGCCCCATCCCTCAGCCAGAGCGCATAACCGCCCGGCGCCCACTCGCCGCCCGGGTCCGGCCGGTCGGACACGAAGACGATCGAGTCGCCGCCCGGCGAGAACGCCGGGTCCCGGTCTTCGTAGCCGTCGAAGGTCAGTCGCACCGGCTCGCCGCCGGCGGCGCTGACCGTGTAGATGTCGCAGAAGCCGTTCTTGACCCCGGCAAAGACCAGGTTCCGGCCGTCCGGGGCGAAGGCCGGTCCGCTCACCGCATCCAGCCCGAGCGCGAGCCGGCGCCGCACGCGGCCGGTCGCGTAGTCGATCAGGCTGATGTTGTCTCGGCCGGCCGAGGTGGTGACGAGCGCGAGCATCCGTTCGTCCGGCGACCAGGCGACGCCGGGTCGGAGCAGGTGCATCGCCTCGAAGCCGCCCGAACGCTCGCCGCGGACCAGCCGCTTGAGAACGCGCCCGTCGAGCGCCGACATCACGTACAGGTCCGCGTACTCGCTGCGGTCGGAGATGAACGCGATCCGCGTCCCGCCGGGCGAAAGCGCGGGCGCGGTGTTGTAGACCGAGCCGTCGCGCCGGTGGTCGGTCAGCCGTCGGGCGAGCGTGTCGAAACGTTCGAGCCAGGTCACCTCCGGCCAGTACCGCACCCTGAGCCACTTCTCCCAGTCCTCGCTGAACCGCTCGACCGACACGCCGAACACGCGCCGGAAAGTCGCCTCGAGGTTGCGGCGGTTCTTGAGCGTGTGGAGGAACTCGTAGACCTTGCGCCGGCCGTACTTCTGCTCGACGTAGTGGTAGAAGGCCTCGCCCTCGCGGTAGACGAGGTAGCCGTAGCCGTCATGGAGCTGGTGGAGCGGCACGAGCCGGTTGTTGAGGACCAGGTCGCGCATGAATACCTCGGAGCGGACGTTGACCCAGCCGGACGTGTACTCGGCGTGGCCCTCGAGTACCCAGAGCGGTATCTGGAACTCGTCAACCGCCCCGAGCAGGCTCGCCACCCTCGACCGGTAGAAGAGCGCGAACTGGAAGATGTGCGCCAGCTCGTGGCCGATGATGTGATGGAAGTCGGCGTAGGAGCCGGTGAACGGCATCACGATGCGGTTCTTGAACAGCTCCGAGAACCCGCCGACGCCCTCCTCGATGACGTCGAGGATCACGTTCGTCTCGCTGAACTGCCCCGGTGACAGGTAGACTATCAGTGGGACCTTGAAGTCGAGCTCGAAACCGAGGTCGCCCGCGAGCCGGGCGTAATACTCTTCGGCCGACCGCCCGGCGAACTCGGCCAGCACCTCGCCGCCCGGGTAGAAGAGGATGCGGAAGTGCTCGGTCTCGTAGGACTGGAAGCGGTAGTCCCGGGTCTGGGTCTTATTCTTGCCGAACCAGCCGAACTGGGCGGCCGCCGGCCCGGCGAACGCCAGCAGAAGGAACGCCGCCACGACCAGCGCCCGCAACCTCAAGTCGCCTTCCTGCGGTCTTTGCCGTCGGTGAACATGAACAGCTTGTCGGCGATCATGTAGCCGTAGGCCATGTCCGGCGTCGTGTGCCCAAACGCGAAGCCGGCCCGGGCGTCCAGCCCGACCGCGCCGACCGCGAACTTCCGCCGTCGCGCCTCGGCCATCGCCAGCGTTGTCGCAACCGATGCCGGCATCGTCTTCATCCGCTCGACCAGCTCCCGCGCGAGCATCAACCGAAGAATCGCCTCGCCGTGGCCTGTGCAGGAGACCGCGCCGGTCGGACCGGCCCAGGTGCCCGCGCCCGGGACCGCGGAATCGCCCACCCGGCCGGTCATCCGTCCGGTGATGCCGCCGGTCGAGGTCGCGACCGCCAGACGCCCGCGGCGGTCGATCGCCACCGCGCCGGCCGTGCCGTACTTCTTCGCCTTCTCGAGGTCAAAGTACGGCGATTCGCCCTTCGCGAGGAGTTCCTCAAGCCGCCGGCGCGACCGGTCGGTGACCGGGTCGTAGTCCTCGAAACCGCACTTGCGGGCGAACGCCGTCGCGCCCTCGCCGGCAAGCAGCATGTGGTCGGTCTCGGACATCACCTTGCGCGCGACCAGCACCGGGTTGCGCACGCCGGTGAGCGCGATCACCCCGCCGAACCCGCCGGCCTGCGTCATCACCGCGGCCTCCATCTCCACCCGCCCGCTCGCGGTCAGCGTCGAGCCGGTCCCGCAGTTGAAGACCGGGTTATCCTCCATCAGCCTCACCGCCTCGACAACCGCGTCAAGGGCGTCGGCGCTCTGACGCAGGAGCCGGTAGGATGCCTCGAGCGCCTCGGCCAGACCGTCCGCCGAGGCCTTCGGGTCGGTGATGACCCCCGCTCCACCGTGACAGATGATACCGAAGACATTACCGTTCAAGAACGACCTCCTAGTGCTGGCAGCCCGGGCAGTAACAGCTTCCGCGGTTGCCGAACCTCGCGGCCCTGATCGTCACGTGACACCCCGGCCGCCGGCAGGGTTCGCCCGCGCGGCCATAGGCATGGAGATGCCGCTGGAACGACCCGGCCTGCCTGTCGGGACGCCGATAGCGGTCGTCCTCGAGCGTCGTCCCGCACCACCGGATGCCGTCGCGCAGGACCCGTCGCAGCGCCGCGGCGAGTCGCCTGACCTCGGCCGGGCTCAGGCTGCCGGCCGGCCGGTCCGGCCGCACCCCGGCCCGGAACAGCGCCTCGTCCGAGTAGATGTTTCCCACTCCGCAGCAGGTCTGCTGGTCGAGCAGCAGGACCTTCACCGCCGCCTTCCGCCCGGCGAGGCGGCGCGCGAGAAACGCGGCCGTGAACCCGCGGCTCACCGGCTCGGGCCCCATCCGGAGCATCCCACCCAGCGCCGCCGGGTAACGGCCTGCCTCGACCAGGTACAGCCGGCCGAGCGCCCTGGGCTCGATGAAAACGAGAGCCCTGCCCCCGGACAGCCGGAACCGGGCCCGCTCGAAGCGCTCCGGCGCGGCGCGCGCCGGCAACACGCGGAGGTGGCCGCTCAGCCGCAGGTGGATGACCAGCTCGCCCCCGGCACCGGGAACTGCCGGCGCAGCACGCGCCGGGAGTTCGGTCCGGGATCCGGAAGGAACTCCTCCTCTGCTCCGCGCCGATGGCGTGGCTTCCCGGCGGCCGGGGCCGCCGGTGTCCAGCCGGAGGATGAGGTACTTCCCGCGCCGGTCGAGCCCGTCGATACGCCGTCCGGTCGCCTGCCTGGCGAACACGGCCGGCCCGGGCCAGCCAACGATGTCCGGCCGGGCCAGCTCGACTCCGGTGATGCGCCGGCCGGCCAGCGCCGGCTCAAGCTCGCGTCGTATCGTCTCGACCTCAGGAAGTTCGGGCATCAGCCCCCGCGCCCGCCCCGCGCGGCCGGATTAGCCACCAAGACACGAAGACAGAGGTTCCCTAGGTTCGACCCCGAACCCCTTTCTCTTTGTGCCTTTGCGGTTTGCCCGGTATTCGTGCCTGCGTGGCGTGTCCTGCGGCGCGGCGCATCCGGCTACCTGCCCGGCGAGGCGAGTAACTCGCGCGTCGAACCCGCGCCCGCGAGCAATTCCCGCGCCCGCGCGACGTGGACGTCATTGCGCAGCCGCATCTGGTACTCGCCGCGCATCCCGGCCAGCTTGCCGCCGACTTCGCGCTCGATTTCCCCGGCCAGGTGCTTCCGGGCCGAGTCGAACTCCGCGTCGGTGAACTCGATCTCCTTGACGTCGCGCAGGTACCGGCGGAACTCCTCCAGCACCGCGCTGTCCGCGACGAAGCTCATCGTCAGACCGCGGTGTCCGTTGTTGTAGTCGACCGCGAAATCGAAGAACACCGAGCGCGTCAGCCGCATCTCGAACTCGTCGCGCCGCTCGTACTCCAGGAAGACGTCAGGCACGATCGCCCCGCCGCCGCAGACCGGCCGGCCGAGCGGGCCGAGCGTGCGATAGGTCGCCGGCGGCCCGGCCTCGGGCTTCGCCGGCGCGGGTCGGGGCGGCTCCTCGCCGTCGTACTCATCCTCGGCGTCGGACTCCTCACCGGTCTCACGCGGCCGGTTGATGCACCGCCCGCTCGGAGTATACCAGTACGCCGTCGTTATCCTCACCGCGGTCTCGGCGTCGAGCTGGTGAATTGTCTGCACCGAGCCCTTGCCGAATGTCGTGTCGCCGAGAATGAGCGCGCGCTCCCAGTCCTGGAGCGCGCCCGCGACGATCTCGGCGGCCGAGGCACTGCCCCGGTCGACCAGCACGACCATCGGGAAGTCGCCGTGGAGTTCCGGGATCTCGGACAGGAATTCCTGCCGGCTCTGCGGCATCCGGCCGTCGGTCCGGACAATCACCTGCCCTGGCGGGAGGAACAGGTCCGAAACGTCCCGCCCCTCGCGCAGCAGGCCGCCGCCGTTGGAGCGGAGGTCGAGTATCAGCTTCTTCGCGCCCGCGCCGAAAACCGAGTCCACCGAAGCGCGCAGTTCGCTCGTCGCGACCCTCGAGAAATCTGCCAGCCGGACGTAGCCGATGTCGCCACTGACAATACCCGCAAACGGCACCGACCGGATGTTGATTATCGCCCGGGTCAGCTCGATCGGAATGCGCTCCTTCACGCCGGGCCGGTCGATGCCGATGGTGACCTTCGACCCCGGCGCGCCGCGCAGGAGCTTGACCGCGTCCGAGCTCGTGAAGCCCTCGGTCGACCCGCCGTCGATCGAGGCGATCCGGTCCCCGCTCCGAATCCCGGCACGCTCGGCCGGTGTGCCCTCGATCGGCGCGATGACGGTCAGCTTGCCGTCGACCGTGCCGATGTGGATGCCGATGCCGCCGAACTGGGCCTCGGTGCGGACCCGCAGGTCGTCGAACTCGGTCTCCTCGAGGAAGTCGGTGTACGGGTCGAGCGAGCCCAGCATCCCGCGAACCGCGGCCCGTATCAGCTCCTCGGGCTTGACCGGCTCGACGTAGTTGGTAAGGACAATCCCGACCACCCGGCTGAACAACTGGAGGCTCTGCCCCAGCGTCGCGCTTCTCTGCGCCCAGAGCCGGCCGAACAGCCCGCCGACCACCAGCGCCAGCGCAACCGCCAGGACAATCGCAACTCGTCTCTTCATCGCTCCACCATTCCTCTGCGTTCGAGGACCTCGGCGACCAGCCGCCGGACCTCGTCCTGCAGCTCTGACGCGGGCCTGGTGCCGTCGACCACCCGCACGCGCTTCGGCGCGCGGCGGGCTAGCCGCAGGTAGGCCTGCCTGACCCGCTCGTGAAATTCTACCCGCTCCCGCTCCAGCCTGTCAAGCGGCGCGCCGTCCTTGCGCCGCCGGCCGATCTCGACCGGCAGGTCGACGAGGATCGTCAGGTCCGGCCGAATCGCGGCCGTCGCCAGCTTGTTCAGCCGCGCGACGACCCGCTCGCCGAGCTCCCGACCTCCGCCCTGGTACGCCGCCGAGGAATCGGCGAACCGGTCCAGCACGACCACCGCCCCGCGCCGCAACGCGGGCAGGACCAGCTCCCGGACAAGCTGGTTGCGGCTGGCGAGGTACAGGAACAGCTCGGTCCTGCCGTCCGTCTCCCCGGCGTCGACGTCGAGCAGGACATCGCGGATGCGCTCTCCAACCGGGGTCCCACCCGGCTCGCGCGACAGCACGACGTCCAGCCCGCGCGACGCGAGCCAATCGGCGAGCAGCCCTGCCTGGGTCGACTTGCCCGAACCTTCGACGCCCTCGAAGGTCAGGAGCGCGCCGCGCACCGGCCCGGTCTACTTCCCGGCCGGGCGCTTCCTGCCCGGGGCGGCCTTCCCGGCCGGCCTGTGCTCGACCGGCTTCTGGCCGTGGCGGCGGATGAAGGCCTCGGTCCGGTCCCGGCAGACGTCGTCCGTGAACTGCACCGGCGGCGTCTTCATGAAGTAGCTCGACGGCTCGACGATGCTGCCGGCGAGCCCGCGGTCGAGCGCGAGCTTGGCGCACCGCACTGCGTCGATCACGACCCCGGCCGAGTTCGGCGAATCCCAGACCTCGAGCTTGAGCTCGAGGTTCAGCGGCACGTCGCCGAAGGTCTGACCTTCGAGCCGGATGTGCGCCCACTTCCGGTCTTTGAGCCAGGCGATGTAGTCCGACGGCCCGATGTAGATGTTGTCGGCGCCGATGTCGTAGGGCAGCAGCGATGTCACCGCGCCGGTCTTCGATATCTTCTTCGAGTGCAGGCGGCTCCGCTCGAGCATGTTCAGGAAGTCGGTGTTCCCGCCGACGTTGAGCTGGGAGGTCCGGAGCAGCTTCACCCCGCGGTCGTTGAACAGCGACACCAGCATCCGGTGGAGGATCGTCGCGCCGACCTGCGACTTGATGTCGTCACCGATAACCGGTACGCCGGCCGCCTTGAACCGGCGGTGCCAGTACTTCTGGGACGCGATGAAGACCGGGATGCAGTTCACCAGCGCGCAGCCGGCTTTCAGGATCTGCTCGACGTACCACTTGGTCGCCTCCTCGCTCCCGACCGGCAGGTAGTTGACGACCACGTCGGTCTTCGTCCGCTTGAGCGCCCCGACGATGTCCGCGGTCGGGCCGGGCGCCGGCTCGATTATCTGCGACAGGTAGTAGCCGAGCCCGTCGTGCGTCATCCCGCGGATGACCTTGACCCCGGTCTTCGGGACGTCGGCGAACTTGAAGGTGTTGTTCGGCTCGGTGTAGATCGCCTGGGCGAGGTCCTTGCCGACCTTGCGCTTGTCGATGTCGATCGCGACCGTGAACTCGATGTCGTTGACGTGGTAGCCGCCGAGATTCACGTGCATGAGCCCCGGGATGCGGTCCCCGGCGCGGGCATTGCGGTAGAAATGCACGCCCTGGACGAAACTCGAGGCGCAGTTGCCGACTCCGATAATGCCGACTCTGACCTTGGGCATTATGTGACCTCCTGTAGTCTGGGTAAGCTCTTGAGGATAGGCATCAGCCGGCACGAGTCAAGCCGGCCAGATACTGCCGAGGAACGGGTTCACGAGCAGGGCACGGCCGAATGTCCCGGGCTCGCCGTGGCCGGGGTACAACATCGTCTCCCCGGCCAGCCGGGCGCGCAGGAGCAGTATCGACTCGCGCATCAGCCGGTTCGACCCGCCGGGAAAGTCGGTCCGGCCGATCGAGTCGACGAACAGCGTGTCGCCGGTGAACGCGAGCCCGCCGCCGACCAGGCAGATACCGCCCGGCGTGTGGCCCGGCGTGTGCAGGACGGTGAGGGAAAGCCCGCCCAGCGCGACCTCGTCCCCGCCCTCGAGAACCCGGCCCGGCTCGAGCGCGCTCACGCTCATCCCCATGTACGACGCGAGGCTCGAGTCCGGCTCGGACAGCATCACCGCGTCCTCGGCATGAATCAGCAGCTCCGCCCCGGTCGCCTTGATGACCGCCTCGTTGCCGGCGACGTGGTCGATGTGGCCGTGGGTGTTGATGACGTACCGGACCGTCCCGCCCAGCTCACCGGCCCGCTCCAGTATCCGCTCCGGCTCGCTGCCCGGGTCGATGACCGCCAGCTCGTCCCCGGACTTCAGCAGGTAACAGTTGGCCGCCAGCGGGCCGACCACCAGCCGGTCAACGCTGGCCATGTACGCTCAGCCTTCGCCGTTCCATGAGGGGCGCAATCATAGGTCCGCGCCCGGCCAAGTCAAGCCGCCGGCTTGCCCCTGCCCCGCCCGGCGCTACAATGCCCGGATGCCCGCCCCGTCGGCCGGACTATGCCACGCGGTCTTCCGCCCGGGCGGCCGGCTCGAGCGCGCCCTCCCTGACTGGGAACCCCGGCCCCAGCAGCTCGCGATGGCCCGAGCGGTCGAGGCCGCCTTCGCCGCCGACGGCCGGCTCGCGGTCGAGGCCGGCACCGGCGTCGGCAAGAGCCTCGCCTACCTCGTCCCGGCCGCGGACTGGGCGGCCCGCAACCGCTGCCGCATCGCCGTCTCCACCTACACCCGCATCCTCCAGAACCAGCTCATCACCCGCGACGTCGAGCTCCTCCGCCGCATCCTGCCCGACCTGCCCCGGGTCGAGGTCGCCTACGGCCAGGAAAACTACCTCTGCCGGCTCCGGCTCCACACCCGGGTCTCGCGCGGGCTCTTCGACACGCGCGAGCAGGCCCGGGCCGCCGACGGCCTGCTCGAATGGGCGGCCGCGACCGAGACCGGCGTCCTCCTCGACGCGCCGGTCGCCATCCCGCCCCGGCTCGAACGCCGGCTCGGCCGGGACCCGGCCGCCTGCCCCCGCCAGCGCTGCCCGCACTTCGGCGAGTGTTTCGCATACCGGGCCCGCCGCGCCTGGGAAGCAGCCGGTATCCTCATCGTCAACCACTCGCTCTACCTCGCCGGCTCCGGCGAGGGCGGCATCCTGCCCGAGCTCGCCGCGGTCGTCTTCGACGAGGCCCACCGGCTCGAAGATGCCGCGGTCAACCACTTCGGCGTCCGGCTCAGCCACGGCTGGCTCGCCGGCATCCTCGACAACCTGAATCCGGAATCCGGCCGCGGCCTGCTCAACTCGCTCGGCCGCTCCGGCATCACCAGCGCGCTCGAGACCGAGACCGCTGACTGCCGCGCCGAGCTCGCCGCGTACTTCGCCCGCCTCACCGGCGAGGCGGACCACCCCGGCGGCGCGACAACGGTCCGCCGCCGGCTCGACGAACCGGTCGCGGCCACGCCCGCCCCCCGGCTCGACCGGCTCGGCACCGCGCTCGCCGAAGCCGCTGCCGACCTCGACGACGAAGACCTCGCTGCCGAACTCGGCGGCGCCGGCCGCCGTCTCGCCGAGGCCGCCGCCGACCTCGAGAAGTTTGCCGAACCGGCGGCGGGCGACTCGGTCCGCTGGCTCGAGGGCGGCCCGGCGGACGCCACTCTCAACCTCGCCCCGCTCTCGGTCGCCGCCCCGCTTGCCACGGAGATCTATCCCCGGCTCCGGGTCGCGGTCCTCACCTCGGCCACGCTCACCGTCGCGGGCAGCTTCGACTTCACCGCCCGCCGCCTCGGGCTCGCAGGCTTCACGACCCTCAAGCTCGACTCGCCCTTCGACCACGCCGCCAACAGCCTGCTCTACGTCCCGGAACGCCTGCCCCTGCCAACCGAGCCGGCCTACGTCACCAACGCCGCCCGCCACGTCGGCGACATCATCCGCGCCAGCCGCGGCCGGGCGCTGGTCCTCTTCACCAGCCGGGAGATGATGCAGAAGGTCCACGACCTCTGCGACACCTCCGGCCACACCGCGCTCGTCCAGGGCGGACTGCCCCTGCCCCGCCTGCTCGACAAGTTCCGCCGCGACATCCACTCGGTCCTCTTCGCCACCCAGAGCTTCTGGCAGGGCGTCGACATCCCGGGCGAGTCCCTCTCCTGTCTCATCATTTGCCGCCTGCCATTCGAGGTCCCGGACGACCCGCGCCTCGCCGCCATCACCGAGCGCCTCAGGGCCGAGGGCGACGAGCCCTTCTTCGCATACCAGTTGCCGACCGCGGTCCTCCGCTTCCGCCAGGGCTTCGGCCGGCTCATCCGCAGCCGCCGCGACCGCGGCGTTGTCTGCGTCCTCGACCGCCGCATCATCACCCGGGGTTACGGCGACACCTTCCGCCGCAGCCTCCCGCCCGGCATCAACATCACCACCGACCTCACCGCGGTCGAGCTCTTCTTCGCCCGCGCCTGACGCGGCGCCCGGTCCGCGGATTGAAGCGAACTACCACCTCTCTCCCGCCGCTAATCTCGACCGATGGAACGCAAGTTCTCTCGCGTCACTTCGATCGAGGCGGCACCGCTACCGTGCTGCGCAGGCAATTCCTGTAGAGAAGTCCCTCTCCGCGCCTGTCATTCCGACCGACGGCCGCAAGGCCGGAGTGGAGAAATCCCTTACCGCCACTTCCGCTTCTGCCCTTACGCCTTCCGCGCTCTGCCCTCGTCCCTTCCCTCCTCCCCTTCCTTCCTCGTGCCCCTTGCGCCTTCCTCCTCGGCTTCGCTCCCGGCCCGCCGCCGCAACCCGCGTAACGCCGCACCCGGCGCAACCGTCTCTCCCGGGCCATAGCCAGCCACCTTCACATTACTATCCATAGCCTGTGTTAGTAGAAACTAACGGCCCGGCCAATCGGGAAATCGTCACAATCGATTGAAAAAACGGCACTTCACTCACCTCTGAATTTACCCCCTCCCCCATACCCCCTACGGTACCCCCTACCGTAGGGGGTACCGTAGGGGGTACGGTAGGGGGAACGGTTAGCCCTACCGTTGGGGGAGCCGTTAGCCCTACGGTAGGGGCAGCGGTAGGGGTAGCCGTAGGGCCTACGGTTAGGGGAACGGTTGGGGTAACGGTAGGGCATACGGTTAGTTGCGTGCCATAATGTCTGCAAATTGGCAAAGAGAGAGTGGCCATTGAGCCGTGCCGCATTCCGATGAGAATGTGGCGTCAGTTATGATCGAAAGGAGGCTCGAATGGCCACAAGAAGAATGACCGATAGTAACACAGCCGAGGCGCCCGGACAAGGGTTTCTACTGGATGACCCGGAAGTGCTCAAG